>NZ_JBQSYY010000003.1:0-310370 GCF_052379785.1 Halomonas sp. 72
TGCGCCTCGGGGGATTTTTTTTTGCGTGTAAGAAAAGTAGAACCCATCACTATTCAATAGATTTTCTTTCCTAATCCTAAAAAGCTACCAGTATCGGCAGGCGTGAAAGCATTTACGTGCATGAGCGCCTAGATGGGGGGAGGTTACGCAGTTAACCGTTAACAAGCGTGGTGCGGTTGAGGCTAAAAGCCCATTCATTACGGCATGACCGGTGCTGCCGTTGGCCCTGGCAATTGGAGCGGTATAACGTTCGGACAACTGAGCCAGTAATAAAAAGGTAGGCTTTTATTGAAGTTGTAGAAGGGATACTTGTCTAAAGGGGATAAACTAGGCGGATGCGTTGATTCTTCCCGACTGCGCGCTATTACGCCCATCAGGTTTATAGAGTGTTTTTTCCGCAATTTGGCGTATATAGTCCAGCATTTCCTGATTGTGCTTCATGCGTACCGACAGCATTTGACCGGTTAGTTCGTTCATACGCGCAACACGCTCGCTCTTTTCGAGTAGCGTTTCCCAAGCCGTTTGACAGCCAGCATCACGAGCAGCCAAGCGTGCCCCATTGGCGTTGTCTTCATAGCCAAGTCGCTTTTGAACATTGCGGCGTAGCGTTTCAATGCGCTCTATATCGGCCAGCAGCGCTTGTTTACCTTCTGCTGTATCGGCAAGCGCTTTTCCGTCAATGTCACCCTGCGTTAAGAGTGTTTGCTCACTCGATAATAGCGCCACTAGCTCATCAATACGTTGCTGCTGGTCGGAAAGCAAATGGGCAAGGCTCATAATACGCTACCTTATAACTCTGAAAGATTGGCAATCAAGCCATCTGCAATACGGTCAGCTCGAATTTCAAGACGGCCCTCACGAATAGCGTCGCGAATCTCTTGAACTTTTGCCATATCGATATCCTGCGTATCATCGAAATGAGAATGGCTAAGCTGAGTAGATTCACGCGTTTGACCAGCGACTTCAGTCGCCTTGGGGCCGCCCATCTTTTGTGTTTCATCACGTTGCTGCGCTTGGTTCGAGCGTAACAATGAATTGAGGTTATCAATGTTCACGTTGTGTGCCTTATGGTCAACGTCTGTGTATTCGGCGTCAGTGATAACAACTATCGGCCCTGGTGGTTAAAACTTTAGACCAGATCTAAAAATCCACCACTAAAATGCCTTGTTCATTAATTCGTGCCGTTACTATTTCACGGGTATCAAAGCGCACGCGAACCTGGTCTCCTACCCCTCCGCTTTCCAGCACTTCTCCCTCGCGTGAAACGCGAAAAGCATTGCCTTGAGCGATGACCGTAACCCGCTGACCGCGCTCAACAACCGAAGGCGTTTGTAAGAAGTGGGTTAAAAAGGTACTGCCACTTCGAATCTGCCGCTGAGCAACCTTGCCAACAATTTCTTCTTCATTGGTTAGGGCCTGCGACGAAAGCTCCCCCAAATTACCACTTTGCTCAACGAGCATATCAGGGGTAATCAGCGTGCCGCGATTAATATCGTGTTGGGCTACCCAATAGTTGCCAATAACATCAATTTGGGCCTGCAAATAGCGCACTTGCTGATGTGTTTCACCGCAGCGAACACCTACCGAAACACGTCCTAGTGGTGATTGACCCGCATTGGGCAAAAAAGGTTCCGGCTGAACGCAGAGCGGTAAGTGAGGAGAAGGAGGGCGCACATCAATGACCACCTCCTCTCCTAGAGGCTGCGTTTGTTGATACAAAAACTGATGCACTTCCTGCATGAGCGCATCGTCTGCCTGTGCGCTTGAGAAACACGCCAAACAGGCCACCAGTGAAAAATAGCGCGTGAGCAGTGCTGAGAAGCAACGTTTTATGTGCAGCGGATGTGACATGGCGGGGCAGCTCAGCAGGCGGGGGATAACGAGATTTAGTCAGTAAGTGTAGCGAAAAAGAAGTAGATGAAACAGACGAAATGCTGGTGTAAACGCTAGCTGTTCCATGCTTTGGGCTGACAGCCGTAAGCGTATTCTTCACCATCGATAAATTTAATTTTTTTGCCTCCCGGCGAGCGAGGGCGCGGCATGCTTGATCAACTAGAATCTGCCTTTAACTACCACCAGCAGGCATTAGGCTTGCGTCAATCGCGTCATGAAGTGCTGGCCGCTAATATTGCGAATGCCGACACGCCAAATTATAAGGCGCGGGACATTGATTTTGCCAACGAGCTTAAAAAAGCCGTTGACGGTGGCGTTTCACAACAGGGCAGCCAAGGGGGGTTAACGCTCGCTCGGACGTCTGGACAGCATTTGGCCGGTGCCGGGCCTGCTTGGCAAGGCGCCGGTAATGCGGCGTTACTGTACCGAATTCCTTCCCAGCCGAGTCTGGACGGCAATACGGTTGAGATGGATCGCGAGCGTACTCAGTTTGCTGATAATGCCGTGCGTTACCAAGCGGCGCTTACGATCATGAATCGCCGTATCCAGGGTCTAAAAAACGCAATGCAGCCTGAGTAGGCCAGCAAACTGCGTAGGAGATAACTAATGTCGATGTTTTCAGCGTTTGATGTTGCTGGCTCTGCCATGAGTGCTCAATCCCAGCGAATGAACGTCACCGCCAGCAATATGGCCAACGCCGATAGTATTGCCGGGCCTGATGGTGAAACATACCGCGCGAAACACGTGATGTTTGAAGCGCAGGCACAAAACACCCGTTTTGGTATTGGTGGCGTGAGAGTCTCCGATATTGTGGAAGACGACTCACCGCTGCGTCTGGAATACATGCCCAATCATCCCGCAGCTGATGAAGAGGGCTATGTGGCCAAGCCCAATGTAGAGCCTGTGCATGAAATGGTGAATATGATTTCCGCGTCCCGCTCTTATCAGGCGAACGTAGAGGTATTCAATACCACAAAACAGATGATGATGCAGACGCTGTCACTGGGTGAGGGATAAGCATGAGTACTATCGATGCAAATGTCGTTAACGCTGTGAATAGTGGTGGCTCCAACGGTCTATCGGCTCGCCAGTCAGACGAGCTTCGCAATAGCTTTATGACCCTGCTGGTCACCCAGTTACAGAACCAGGATCCGCTGAATCCAATGGAAAACGCGGAAATGACCTCGCAGCTGGCGCAAATCAACACGGTAAGTGGCATTGAAGAGCTGAATAGCACACTTGAAGGTATTACCAGCCAAATGGATGCCAATCAGGCGTTACAGGCCGCAGGATTGATTGATAAGGCTGTATTGGTGCCTGGCAATAACGTGATGGTCAGTGTTGACGAAGAAAGTGGCTCTTACGCGACACCATTTGGTATTGAGCTGGATAGCGCTGCTGAAAATGTTGAGGTAACCGTAGTCAGCAAAGCAGGCGAGGTAGTTTATACCAAGGATCTCGGTGCTGTTGCTGCAGGTGTCGAATCCTTTAGCTGGGGTGGCTTAACCAACGATGGCGTGGCAGTGCCGGAAGGTGCCTACCGCGTTAACTTCAAGGCGATGAATGCAGACGGTGAACTTCTTGAGTCACGAGCGCTTAACTATGCGCTGGTACAAGGGGTATCGCCAGGAGCTGGTGGCAGTGATGTTCGCCTGGATTTGGGAGCTGTTTATGGCCAAGTGGCTCTTGATCAAATTAAACAAATTCTTTGATTATTCGCTAAACAATATCTTTTTCAGGGGAACATCATGAGCTTTTCACAAGCACTTAGTGGTCTGAACGCTCAGCGTGAGAAATTAGGCGCGATCGGTAACAACATTGCTAACTCGCAGACAGTCGGTTTTAAAAGTTCAAATGTACAATTTGCCGACGTATTTGCTGAATCACGCATAGGGCTTGGTGTACGCACATCTGCCGTATTGCAAGATTTTACCCAAGGCAATGTTGAGTCTTCATCACGTAATATGGACTTGGCCATTTCAGGGGAAGGATTCTTCCGCTTTCAGCAGCCCAATGGTGAAGTGGGTTACTCACGTAACGGCCAGCTAACCATGACGGCGGACGGACGTTTAGTAAATGCCCAAGGCGCGCAAATCATGGGGTACGCAGCAGACGCTGAAGGCAATGTACAGGCAGGTGGCGCTGTGCAAGCATTGACAGTAGATGCGGGTAACTTGGCTGCTAATGCGACTACTTCTGCATCTACATCTCTTAATTTGGATTCACGAGTGCAGGCCGGTACTGGACTACAGCAAGTACAAGTAACTACTGATTTGATGAACTCTGATAATCCAACGAGCCAAGAAGACCTGAGCTATAACTTTAGCTCTAACTTTACCGTCTATGACTCATTGGGTAATCCAAGAAATATGACAGTTTATTACGAAAAGCGCCCAGAAGCTGAAAATAGCTGGTTGGGAAAAGTAGTAATGGATGGGTACTACAGTACGAACTCGGATCCTGTTGGCTTGGCCGCAGGCAGTGTGGTTGAGGGAGTTGTTGATGCTCAAGAAGTTGTTAAAGACTCGTACGATAACCTGCTAAGTAGCATGTCCGATGTTCAAACTGGTTTGCAAAGTTTGCAAACAGCCATTGAAAATGCCGCTACCACAGCAAATACTAATGGGGCTACTCAAGAGCAGGTTATTGCAGCTGTAAACAGTGCCGCACAGAGTTTTGCCTCAAGCGCAGGTTTTTCTCTGAGTGAGGTTTTGGATAAATACCTAAATGGTCAGCAAGTAACACCTGGGGCTAATGCTGTCTACGCAGCTTACATTGCTGAAGTTCAAGCGCAGATGGATGGCGCTACCGACGCAGATGGCGTTGTTACTGCAGCAACATCTATTGATCCATTAAATGACCCTTCAACAGTTGGAGCATTTAATAACTTCATTGCAACTCGTCAAACAGCGATTGTAGGTGAAGCGCCTGTGCAGTTGGCTTCTGCAGTTCAGAGTGCAACCGACCTTATTGTTAATGCAGCTACAGGCGGTGATATCGCTGCTCAAAATAACGCAGCTCAAGCGACAGATTTGGAGGCAGACGCAAATACTATTGCGGAGATCCAAGCAGTTGCAAACAATCTCGCACAACAAGCTTTAGTTGGTGTTAATGATCCGGACGTTGCTGACGCTGTGAATAACGTAATAGCCGCTACAGCATCCGCAACAGGATCAATTTCGGCAGTCGTGCAAGCTGCACAAGCTGCAGATCCGGGAGAAGCTTTTGAGGCCTATGGTGTTAACGATTTTGTTATTGAATTTAATCAAAACGGTACCTTAAAGCGAGTAGGGCAGCCGCAGCTGGCTGACGGTGGTGGTGTAGAGTACGTAGATGTAGCCAATAACCGCCCAAATATTAATTATGCCAGCGACCCTTCTACTCCACTTGGGGGAGCAACTGAAGCGCTTAGCTTTGATATAAACTTGGCGGGTAGCACTCAGTTTGGTAATGCCTCGGTAGACAATGATGTATCTCAAGATGGGTATGCATCCGGCTCTTTAGTTGGCGTTACTATCCAGGATGATGGCACCATTATGCGCAATTACTCTAATGAGCAATCGCTTGCTGCGGGCCAAGTAGCTATGGCGAGTTTTCGTAATCCAGAAGGGTTGAAGCCAGGCGGCGATAACCTTTGGACGGCCACAGCCTCCTCTGGTCAGGAACTGGTGGGCGCTCCAGGGACAGGAATGCGAGGCTTAATACAAGCTGGCGCCACTGAAACCTCCAACGTTGATATGGCCCAGGAACTGGTGAGCATGATTATCGCGCAGCGTGCCTATCAAGCCAACTCGCAAACCATCAGCACCCAGGATGAGCTCCTGCAAACTATTATTAACCTTTAATAATGGGCCTTTCTTGTAAGGAGTAAATCACTTGGATCGGATGCTATATACCGCCATGAGCGGTGCTAAAAACGCCATGGATCAGCAGTCGGTGGTCAGTAATAACCTGGCGAACGTGACCACCACCGGCTTTCGTGGGCAGCTTCAGGCCGCGCGCTCGGTGCCCGTTCAAGGCGAAGCGTTCTTGGCAACGCGTACGTCGGTTATGACCACCACGCCGGGGAGTGATTTTTCACAAGGGCCGGTTGAGTTTACCGGACGTGCGCTGGACATCGCGATGCAGGATGATGCCTGGGTGGCGGTGTTAGCCGATGACGGTACGGAAACCTACACACGCCGTGGCGACCTGCAGTTGGATAGCGATGGTGTTCTGCTCAACGTAGGCCGCCCTGTGATGGGCGATGGTGGTCCTATTGCGGTGCCTCAAGGGGCGCAGGTATCCATCGGCGCTGACGGCACGATCAGCGCTATTCCTGAAGGCGAGGGCCCAGAAGCGCTCGTTGATGTTGGCCGGATCAAATTGGTAACGCCTGACGAGCAGGCTCTGACACGCGGTGACGATGGCTTATTTCGTGCTCCGCTCAATGACGAGGGAGCACCTGGTGTGCTGCCAGCAAACGAGGATGCTCGTTTGGTCAGCGGTGCGCTTGAAGGCAGTAATGTCAGCGCGGTGGATGCCATGGTCGCGATGATTGATGTCGCGCGACGTTACGATATGCAAATGAAAGTGCTCAGCACCGTTGATGAGAATGCTCAGCGGGCCAACAGCATGCTCTCTATTCAGGGCTGATAGCAGCCGCCTAACAAGGGAACACGAACACTCATGATTACTTCTTTGTGGACTGCTAAAACCGGGCTTGAGTCTCAGCAAACGAAATTGGATGTTATATCCAATAACCTGGCCAACGTTAGTACCAATGGCTTTAAGCGTTCGCGCCCCGTGTTTGAAGACTTGCTGTACCAAAATATGCGTCAGCCAGGTGCACAGAACAATATCCAGGACCGACTGCCTTCAGGTATGCAGGTCGGTACCGGCGTTCGCGCCGTGGCCACCGAGCGTTTACATACTCAAGGTGGCCTGGAGCAAACCGAAAACTCGCGTGACCTTGCTATCAACGGCGAAGGTTTTTTCCAAGTGCTGTTGCCTGATGGTACAAGTGGCTATACCCGGGACGGAAGCTTCCAGCTCAACGAAAATGGTCAGATGGTAACGGCGAACGGCTACCCGCTGGAGCCAGCTATTTTTGTGCCGGAAAATGCCTTGGCTGTGACTATCGCTGAAGATGGTACGGTAAGTGTTCGTCAGCCAGGCGTTGCGGTAGACAACGACATTGGCCAAGTTACGCTGACATCGTTTATTAATCCCGCTGGTTTAGAAAGCATAGGTGGAAACCTTTACTTGGAAACCGGTGCCTCCGGTGCTCCCAATGAAAATATACCGGGTATTAACGGTGCCGGGCGCTTGTTCCAAGGCTACGTCGAGACCTCGAACGTGAACGTTGTGGAAGAGATGGTTAGCATGATCCAAACCCAGCGCGCGTATGAGATTAACAGCAAAGCCGTATCTACCAGCGATGAAATGTTGGCACGTTTGAGCCAGCTATAAAGAGCGCGTTGAGGTTTATTGAACCATGCGGGATTTTTACCATGTTAGCCGTCGGCTAAGCGTTATTGCTTTGCTGTTTTTTACCTTACTGGCGGCCGGCTGTGCCCAGATACCCCGCGCCTCAGTAGTGGGTGAACAAGAGCAGATTGAAATTGTGGATCGCCCACCGCCTATTCCCAATGGCTCAATTTACCAAGCCCGGCAAGGCTATCAGCCGCTGTTTGAAGACCGTCGACCAAGAGCAATGGGGGATATCCTCACCATCGTGTTGGATGAGCAGGTAAGCGCCAGCAAAAATGCGCGTACCAATGCGTCGCGTAACGGCAGCGCATCGCTGGATCTTGCCCAGTTGCCTGATGTACTCGACACCCTGGCTGAATATGGTTTCGATATTGCCGGGGCCAGCGATTTTAACGGCGGCGGCGGTGCGCAAGCGAACAACTCGTTTACCGGCACTATTACCGTCTCGGTTTTAGAAGTTATGAATAACGGTAACTTGCGCGTTAGGGGCGAAAAGCAGATCGGCATTAACCAAGGGACCGAGTTCATACGTTTTTCAGGCGTCGTGAATCCACGCACGATTACCACCCAGAATACGGTGCCCTCCACGCAAGTAGCGGATGCGCGGATAGAGTATGTGGGGGATGGCTATATTAATGAAGCTCAGCACATGGGATGGCTGCAACGCTTTTTCTTGAATATTTCGCCCTTCTAATGGTACCTGGAATGGCTAAACAACTTAGTGGCCTAGAGTGATCGTCATGCAGCTAAACGGTTTTCGATTAATTAAAGTGCGGCTGGCGCAACTGGGCGCTCTGCTACTGATGTGCCTACTTGCGTTACCCGTTTATGCCGAGCGCGTGATTGAGCTAGCCAGCTTTGCAGGCGTGCGCGATAACCAGTTGGTGGGTTATGGTTTGGTGGTCGGGCTGGATAGCACGGGTGACCAAACAACCCAGGCCCCCTTTACCAGCCAAAGCCTCTCCAACATGCTGTCTCAGCTTGGCGTGACTATTCCGCCGGGCACTAATATGCAGCTACGTAACGTAGCGGCGGTAATGGTGACCGCAGATCTACCGCCTTTTTCGCGTCCAGGTCAGCGTGTGGATATTGTGGTTTCATCTATTGCCAACGCGCGTAGCTTACGCGGGGGGACGCTATTGATGACACCGTTAAAAGGTGCGGATGGCGATACCTACGCGATTGCTCAAGGCAATATGCTGGTAGGCGGTGCGGGTGCCCAAGCAGGTGGTAGCAGCGTACAGGTTAACCAGCAGGCAGCGGGTCGCATCCCCGGCGGCGCACTGGTTGAGCGTGAAGTAGCACTTAACCTGGGCGGCAATGGCGGGATGCTGGAGCTGCAGTTAAATGAATCAGACTTCGGTACCGTGCAGCGTATGGTGACCGCGATTAATAACGAATTTGGCCAATCGGTGGCCTATGCCCGTAATGGACGTGTCATTGCGCTGGATGGCCCTGTCGACGCTAACGCGCGGGTCAACTTTATGGCACGCGTAGAGAACGTTCAGATAACGCCCACTGAAGCGCCGGCCAGAGTGGTATTGAATTCGCGTACTGGTTCCGTGGTAATGAACAGTGCCGTGACGTTACGCCAGGCAGCGGTCGCCCATGGCAGCTTATCAATCACTATCGATAGAAACCTGGGTGTGAGCCAGCCAGGCCCGTTTAGCCAGGGCCAAACCGTTGTGGTGCCGGATACGGATATCGATATTGAGCAGCAGGAAGCGTATCTACAAATCGTAGAGGGTGCTCAGCTTACAGACGTGGTTAATGCGCTGAATGCCTTGGGGGCGACACCTCAGGATTTGATGACGATTCTTGAGGCGCTAAAAGCGTCTGGGTCGCTGCGTGCCGAGCTGGAGGTGATTTAATGAGCGTCTCTAATGATATGGCCGGCCAGTTTGCGTTAGACGTTCAGGGGTTTCAGCGATTGCAGCATACGGCACGCATCGACCCGGAAGCGGGGGTAGACTCAGCCGCCCAACAGTTTGAAGCGCTCTTTGTACATATGATGATGAAGAGCATGCGTGACGCTATTCCCTCTTCAGATCTGATGAGTAGCACGACGACGGATACCTATCAGCAGATGCTGGACCAGCAGTGGTCGCAGGTCATTGCATCCAAAGGAATAGGCCTGGCAGATGTACTGGTCGAGCAGCTTCAGCGCCAAGGTGTGGTGGGCGAAGAAAATGTAGCCGATCAAGAACTACAAGCGCTCATTGCCGGTATTCCACGCGGCACTCCACGTGTGCTGGATGGCGCCATACAGCCGCAAGGAGAGCACCCTTCTAACTCTCCGGGAAGCGGTCGCTTTCTGTCAGAATTGGATGCGATACGCAAGCGTGCTGACGTTGGTGAGCAGACATCACTTGGCATGTCTGGCGCTAATAACAACGCGCCAGAGCATGTGCAGCGCTTTCTCGATAAATTGGCGGTTCCCGCGCAAGCTGCCAGTAAAGCAAGCGGTGTTCCCGCAGAGTTGATATTAGCCCAGGCAGCCCTGGAAACCGGCTGGGGGCAGCATGAAATAGCCACCCGTCAGGGAGGCAACAGCCATAACCTGTTCGGGATTAAAGCGGGTAGCCATTGGCAGGGTAAAACCACCGATATTGTGACGCATGAATATATTAACGGGCGCCGCACACAGGTGGTTGATACGTTCCGTGTCTATGATTCATTTGAGCATTCGCTTACTGATTATGCCAACCTGATCGGCAAAAATTCGCGTTACGCAGCGGTGGTGCAGGCGCCCAATTCCGAGCAAGCCGCGCATGCGTTGCAGCGAGGCGGCTATGCCACAGACCCGCGCTACGCCCAAAAGCTGATCGCCGTTATGAATACCATGGGGTCGCTAACAACAGAGAGCACCTACCTGGCGGATTCACGCTAGGTAGGGCTCAAGTTTTTTAGGGTGCTGCCGATATATTAGGTATCGGCCTAAGGATATCAACCATGAGCATGTTTTCTGTTGGCTTAAGCGGCCTTAATGCTGCCCAGAATGCCTTAAACACCACCAGTAATAACATCAGCAATGTTTACACGCCGGGCTACAACCGCGAACTCACTCAGTTGGGTGAGGGCAATGTGGGCGGTGGTGTGAAAGTGGATGCCATTGAGCGACAGTTTAATACCTACGTCGCTAATCAGCTTAATAGCGCGAAGACACAATCGAGTGCGCTTGAGACCTATAACAATCAGGTCTCGCAAATCGATAACCTGCTGGCTGACCGGGCTGCTGGTTTGGCGCCGTTGATGCAGGATTTCTTTTCTTCGCTTGAAGACCTGGCAAGCGCGCCGTCTGACCCGGCCGCGCGTCAAGGCGTGTTGGGAACCGCAAACACACTTAGCGCGCAGTTTAAATCCTTTGATGGCTATCTGCAGGATATGCAGAGCAATATTAATGGCCAAATCAAGGATGAAGTGACCCAGATTAATAATACGCTTGAGCAGATTGCGGGGCTGAATAAAGAGATTTCTCTGGCGCGTGCGCGTACAGGGGATGCCCCCAATAGCCTGCTTAATCAGCGCGACCACATGGTTTCTGAGCTTAACGAGCGAATGGACCTGCGCCTGAATATTCAGGACGGTAAAACCTATAACATTAGCCTTCCTAACGGCCAGCCGCTTGTGACGGGCACAGACTCCTTTAAACTGGAGGCGGTACAGGCTGACAACGACCCACAACGCACCATCGTCGGCTATCGCGACGGTGGTGGGAACACTGTTGCGTTGAATGAGTTGACGATAAAAGGCGGTACGTTGGGTGGGCTAATGTCGTTCCGTTCCGAGACGTTGGATAAAACCCAGAATCAGATTGGTCAGTTGGCTGTTTCGCTCTCGGTTGCTTTTAACGATCAGCATAAAAAGGGCGTGGACCTGGATGGCGAATTGGGTGGGGACTTCTTTGAACTAAGTAAGCCTCTAGGATACAGCTATCAAGGCAATGCCTCTGAAATAGCATCCGTTGAATTCGATACGGATAATATTGATGAGCTACGCGCTACCGATTACACCATCAGTTATCGCAATGACGCGTTTAGCGTGACGCGTAATGACAGTGGTGATGAGGTGGACTTCACAAGGGATGGCGACGTGCTGTCCTTTGGTGGCGTTAATGTTGCCTTTGAGAGCACGCCACAGAATGGCGATAAGTTCGAAATTCAGCCTGTTCGTCGCGCCGGCCAGGATATGAAGGTGGCGATTACGGACGGGGATAAAATAGCCGCAGGTGATGCAGGCTTAGACGGTGAAGAAGGCAGTTCTCTTACTTCATTTAAACACTCGGGTGATTTAGCCGTTGATGATCTGAAGATGTCGCCAGGGGCGTTCTCTAACCATAAAGAGTATACGTTAACGCTGGATTCAGAGGGTGCGCTAAAGGTAGAGCCAGCGGGGGCAACGGTCCGCGTTGATGGTCAGCCGTTTGATGTGGATAGCGGTGAATTAGAGGAAGGCCAAGCGGTTGAAATTGATGGGATGAGCTTTACACTTTCCTCACGTCCTGCCGATGGTGAAACGGCGACGTTAACGGTTGCTCAAAACATTATCGCGGCCTCGGGTGATAACCGTAACGCATTGGCTTTGCGAAAGTTGCAGAGTGAAGCTGTGGTAGGAGGCTCAGCCTCCGTTAGTTCTGCCTACGCCTCCATTGTGAGTGATGTGGGTAACCGTGCCAATATTACTCAAGTCAACCTGGATGCGCGTCAAGGACTAACCGATCAGCTGCGTGCGGTGCAGCAGTCTGAGTCTGGTGTAAACCTGGACGAAGAGGCTGCCAATCTGATTCGCTACCAGCAGTACTATATGGCCAACGCACGTGTTATTGATACGGCTGGCTCGATTATGGACACTATCTTGAACCTGCGCGGTTAATCCAGGAGTCTAGGCTATGCGTATTAGCAGCGTAACGATGTTTGAGCAAAGCACGGCCTCCATGAATCGCCAGCAAAGTGATTTCTTAAAGGTGAGTCAGCAACTCGCCAGTGGTCGTCGGGTAGTCAACCCCTCGGATGACCCGCAGGCGGCCTCACGTGCGGTGGGCGTTGATCAGTCAATCTCTATTACTGAGCAATACGCTGATTCGCGTGTCTCGGCTCGCAACTCAGTAGCACAAACAGAGAGTATCCTCAATAGCGTGAGCGATGCGGTAATCCGCGCAAAAGAGCTGCTCATCCAAGCCTCTAGCGATACGCTTAGCGATGTGGACCGTGAGTCGGTTACCAGTGAATTAAAAGGCGTTTACGAAACGCTCATCGGTCAGGCAAATGCGACCGATGGTAGTGGACGTTATCTATTTGGCGGTTACAAGGATAATGCGCCTCCGTTTGCTAAAAATGCAGAAGGCAGCGTTGAATATAATGGTGATGCGAATAGCCGCGAGCAGCAGGTTGATTCATCTCGGTTAATGCCGGTGACTGAAAATGGTAAAACCATTTTCCAGAGTGTGCCAAGCAGTGCTAGCTATGTGGCGAAAGCAGCGCCAGGAAATGCTGGCAGTGTGACTTTTTCGGGCCCTAATATTAAAGATGTCACCAATGATGATTACGGGCAGGCATTCACCGTCGAGTTCAACGTCGATGATGATAGCGGTGATATTGCTTACACGGTAACGGGGACTGACGGCGAGATTGAAACCGGCGAATATGTTGGCGATGGGCAGCAGCTATCGTTTGGTGGTATCAGCATTACCCTTACAGGGGAGCCGGCAGACGGCGACGAAATTTCGATGGCCCGTCCAGGAACTCCGGAACAGCCCGCAGATCTCTTTAAGACCCTGGAAGCGGCGATTGGCGTGCTTGAAAATCCCGCACAAACGGATACTGAAAAAGCGGCTATGCGTAACACCTTAAATAGCTCGATGCGGGAACTGGATAACGCATTGGATAACGTGCTGACCGTGCGTGCCTCTGCAGGCGCACGTCTTAATGAGTTGGACGTTATTGATGCGGTGGGCAGTAACCGCATGATGAACTATACGCAAACGCTGTCGGATCTAGTAGATCTGGATTATGTGGAGGCTATTTCCGAGTATAGCCTGCGCCAAGTGGGCATGCAGGCCGCGCAGAAGACGTTTGTCGATGTGAAGGGGTTATCACTGTTTAACTATATGTAAAAACAGATAAGAGCATGATATTAGCCCTGTCACGGTTATTTACCGTAACAGGGCTTTTTAGTTTATAGGCGCTGTTAGTTTAAAGGAGCCATGGCTTCTATCAGGTTCTGCATCATTCCCAGTCCTTGGCTAAAGAGGGCCTGTAGAAAACGGTCAATACGCGTCATTAAGACCATCAAGAGCGTTAGCCCGACGGTGAGTGAGGTGGGGAAGCCAATATTGAACACGGTAAGCTGAGGGGCGGAGCGATTAAGAATACCGAGACATAGGTTGATAATCAGTAACGCGCCCACAACGGGTAGTGCTAGAAGCATACCCGCGGCGAAGATAGTGCCTGCGTAGCGGGCCAGAAGATCGAAGGCCCCCGGGTTCAAGCCGCTTATCCCGATGGGCAGTGTCTCAAAACTCATGACCAGCGTTTCAAGCACCATTAGGTGGCCGTTAAACGCTAAAAACATGAGCAATGTGATCATATATAAAATGCGTGATAGCACCATAATATTGGTGCCGCTAGAAGCATCAAAGAACGTGGCAAACGCAAGCCCCATTTGTAAGCCAATATACTCACCTGCCGCCTGAACAACCGCAAATATAATATGCATGACCAGCCCTATGGCTAGTCCGATCACTATTTGCTCTACCATGATCCCTATGCCTGCCCAGGACATAATGGCGACGTTCGGCATGGCTGGGAGAATCGGTGCAATCACAATGGTCACTAACGCGGCGATTCCCACTTTTGCCTGGTTAGGGATGCTGGAATGTCCCCACAGCGGGGAAACGGCCATAAATGCTGTAATGCGCGCAAAGGGCCATAAAAAGGCTATCAACCAGCCTTGCAACTGAGCAAAGGTGATTTCCACCATGGCACTACATCACCATGTTGGGAATGTTAGTAAACAGTCGTGTCGTAAAATCCGTAATCAAGCTAATCAACCACGGGCCCGCCAAAACCAGAACGGCAAACACCGCCAGGATTTTAGGGATAAAGGTGAGCGTCATTTCGTTAATTTGCGTGGCCGCTTGAAAAAGGCTAACAAGTAAACCGGTAAAAAGCGCCGCCAGCAGTATGGGGCCTGCTAGAAATAGTGTGACGCGCATGCCTTGATACGCCATGCTCATTACCACCTCAGGGGTCATGCTTGCTCCTTGCCGCTGGCGCGGCACCTAGGTAACGTAAAAGCTTTGGGCGAGTGAGCCAACGATTAACTGCCAACCGTCAACCAGTATAAAAAGCATTAATTTGAACGGTAATGAAATTGTCACGGGCGGCACCATCATCATTCCCAACGCCATTAACGTGCTGGCGACCACCAGGTCGATAATCAAAAAGGGAATGAAAATAGTAAAACCGATTTGAAAGGCAGTTTTAAGCTCGCTGGTGACAAAGGCAGGCAATAACACGCGCATGGGGAGCTCTTCAGGACCTTGCAAAGGTCCTACGTCTGCCAAGCGGACGAATAGGGCTAAATCAGGCTCCCGCGTTTGGGCAAGCATAAACTCACGAAACGGTAGCTGGGCACGCAGCAAAAACTCTTCAAAATTAATCGTCTCGTTCGATAGAGGCTGCCAGGCTGTGTCATACACCTGAGAAAGAACGGGTGACATGATAAAAAAGGTTAGGAACAGCGCGATACCCAGCAGCACCTGGTTGGGTGGTGTTGCCTGCGTGCCCATCGCGGTTCGCAGCAGGCTCAGCACAATAATGATCCGTGTAAAGCTGGTCATCATCAGTAGCATCGCTGGCAGGAACGCCAGCGAGCTTAAAAGCAGCAGTGTTTGAAGCGATAGCGACCACTGCTGACCGCCATCCTCAAGCGGTTGAGAGATAATGCCTGGCAATTGTTGTGCATGCACGGGGTTAGTCAACATACAAAGTGCGACAGCAACGCCAAACAGCAGCCAAAGCTGCCAGTAGGACCTAACGGAGTGCATCCTATGCCTCATGGTGTTTGATGTGGGTCGGTATCGGAGCCTTTACGCCGACGCTTTGCCAGCGCCTGAGAAAGCCGTTGTGCAAAAGGCGGCGAATCAGAACGAGGGGAAGGAGCAGGTCTGTCGTCAGGTGCCGGGCGCTCATGCAGCTTGGTGACTCGGCCATTGCCTACTCCAAGAACCAGCCACGTGTCTTCAATTTCGACGACGACGACGCGCTCGCGGTTGCCGACCGCCGTGCTCGTAATGACGCGTAGGTGGGCCCCCAGTTGCGGGCGAGCATTCTGCCAGCGCTTTAAGAGCGCTGTGCAGAGTAGAATCATGGCTATAACCAATGCCAAGGCAGCGGCGGTTTTACCGAACATGGCCATGCCGATAAACGCATCACCGCTGCTGCCTAGCGCATCGATAGTTCCATCTTGCAATGGAGAGGTGTCAGCACTCATCGGTTAAGCTTGTGAATGCGCTCAGAGGGTGTGATGATTTCGGTAATACGAATACCGTATTTGTCTTCGATAACAACGACTTCACCCTGCGCGATCAAGTAGCCGTTAATGAGAATATCCATCGGCTCGCCTGCCAAGCCTTCGAGCTCAATCACTGACCCTTGGGCAAGCTCAAGCAGTTGCTTGATCGTAAGCTTCGTCCGGCCAAGTTCCACGGTCAGTTTTACCGGGATATCCATGACCATTTCAAGGTCGCGCGACTGCTTGCTTTCGTCAGCGGGGCTTAGCGGCCTAAATATTTCATCGCTGGCGGGTTTCGCGGCTGAAGTGTCTGGCGCGGCATCCTCAGGGGGTGGGGCCTCCTCCTCGGCGGCTTCTTGTTCAGCCATTGCGGCTGCCCAAGGATCTTCCTCGCTGGCCGTATCGGCAGTGTTTGTCGTCTCCTCTTGTTCAGCCATTGCTGCTGCCCAAGGATCTTCCTCGCTAGCCGTATCGGCAGCGTTTGGCGTCTCTTCTTGCTCAGACATGGCGTCCGCCCAATCGTCATCGGAGACATTTTGATCGGGTTTATTAGGATCAGTCATGCTTTGGATTCCTTGGCTTGCTGTCGCTTCGAACCTTTAATAAAGTCCAGTGACGATACGTTATTCATAGCGGCATGGTCGATCATATGGAGAACGCGCAGCGCATGCTGCTGGCGCTGGCTACCATACTCGCACTCCATGACCGGGACTCCATCAACACGAGCGGTAATCGTATCGGGAATATCCAGCGGCAATACATCGCCTTTCTTTAGCCCCATTACCTGTGCAATACGGCTAGGTATTTGAGCAAACTCTGCCACCAGCTCTACTTCTGATTGGCGTATCTCGCTGGCCATGCGTCGGGACCAGGTGCCGTCATGGTCCTGATTACTGTCGTTAATAGGATTGGCGAGCAGATCCCGCAGAGGCTCAATCATGGCGTAGGGCATGCAAATCTGGAAATTACTTGAGAGATTGCCCACTTCAATATGGAACTTGGTGTTGACGACAATTTCGTTCGGTGAATTGGTGATATTAGCAAACTTGGCCTGGACTTCAGAGCGCACAAAATTAACGTCGACCGGATACACGACCTTCCATGCTTCCTGGTAGGCATCAATTGCCAAGTTCAGAAGACGGTAAATAATACGCTGTTCTGTATTGGTAAATTCACGGCCGTCTGATTTGGTAACAAAACGGCCATCGCCACCAAACAGGTTGTCTACCACCATAAAAACAAGGTTAGGTGGGAAAACCACCAATGCCGAGCCACGCAGTGGCTTCATTGCTACCAGGTTTAAGTTGGTAGGTACCGGCACGTTACGCGAAAACTCGCTAAAGCTTTGGTAACGGACGGACTCCACCGTGATGTCAGCGCTACGCCGAATCAAGTTAAACAAGCCATTTCGGAAATAGCGGGCAAATCGCTCATTAATAAAGTCGAATGCATGTAAGCGCTCACGGATGACCCTATGTTGTGTTGAAGGGTCATAAGGGCGAATGCGCGTCTCGCTAGCTGGCTGCGAAGAGGAGGGCGATGGTTCTTCATCACCACTGACGCCTTTTAGTAAGGCGTCAATTTCTTCCTGGGACAGTAGATCGTCCTGCGACATGAACGGCTCCAGTGCCCGGGTTATTGCACAATAAATTCAGTAAACAGCACTTCGCGTAGATCAAGCGGCGGCTGATTTTCCGTCAGGGGTACGCCAAGGCGACTGATAATCGCTTGTGCTAGCTGCTCCTTACCTTCTGTGGAGGTAAGTTCACTGGCTTGCTTGCCTGAGAGTAAAATCAGCAGACGGCTACGCACTTGAGGCATGTGCTCTTCGATAATCGCTTTGCTCTCTTCATTGCCAACACGCAGCGTAATTCCTGTATACAAGAGGCGAGAACCATAGCGATCATCTGCAAGGTTGACCGTAAAAGGATCAATTCGCGTAAATACAGGCGTTTCACGCTCTGCTGGTAGCTGTGATTCGCCATCAGCACTCTGTTCATTACGCTGGTCAAGCACCATATAAATGGCTGCTGCTGCCCCTGCTGAGGAAAGGAGCACCAGAACAATCATTATCCAGAGCAGTTTTTTGGATCCGCCACTTTTTTCAGCCATTAGTCGTTCCGTTCCCATAATCGCCACACACCACTGATTACGCATTATGCCTAATATGGTGGGCGGTGATGAAATGAACAGGCTCGCTTGGCGAGCCTATCTTTTGGTTTTGCGCACCTGGGCGCGTGAGTCGCTACTCGTACAACGAATATTTAAGCGTAAAGATCAACCCGCCCATCAAGGGGGGGTGAAATATTCTCCGCAACGGGCGCTAGCGTGTCCTGATCACTGTCCGTTACGCTACTGCCCACCTGCGCACCAGCGTTATTGCCTTTTTCAGCAAAGGCCTGTTCATTGGAATTATGCTGCTCGCCAACGGAGGTTTCGCCTAACGAAATACCCTGCTCTGCTAGTGCTTCACGAAGCTGAGGAATCGCTTGTTCAACCACTTGGCGAACCTGCATGTGCGACGATAAGAAGTGTGCTTGTGTCCCTTGCTCACTGACTTTCAAGGTAATTGACAGTGGCCCAAGCTCAGCAGGATGTAGTTGCATCTTAATCTGTTGCTCGCCTCCGCGCTGAGCGAACTGAACCAACTGCTGGCCAAGCTGTGAAGACCAGGCAGGACTGCTGACTGGTGTTCCCAGCGAAGCGTGTGAAGATGGCATCGACGAGGACGCTGCTACAGGGGCATTACCGGCGGAGGCTGAGTTCGGGAACCCAGCAGCGGTTGCTTGGCCACCACGTAAAAGCGGTTCAAGCTCGTCTGGCGTTGCCAGCGGCGCTGAGGGCGTCAATGGGCCAATTTTTGTCAAAACATCCTGGCTGTTGGCAACGGTTGGTTGGCCGTTAGCGGTGCCCAGCTTTGTCGCAATAGCGTTGGTTGTAGAAAGAGTGCTTGAGGCATCGTGACGATAGGCGCCACTGCTCAACGGTTGGCTCTGCGGCCCTTTGTGAGTAGCTAATGCCCCAGTACTGCTTTGTGTCGTAGCGGTAAGCATGACACTTAACGCGCTAACAAGCTGACCCGCTTCCTCTTCGCTAAGATGCGAGAGTAATTCAATGGCGTTGTCTGAGTGCTCTAACGCCATACCCGGCTGGGGGTCTATGCCGAGTGCACTGAGCAATTCAGCGGTCTGCTCTTGGCTCAGGTCGAGCTGTTGGAGCAGTGCCTCAAGCTCGGGCGCTACCCCTTGAAGCGCTTCAGCCGGCTCGGCTGGCTCTGCGAAGGAAGCAAGCAGGTTCATGCGGGCTGCGATTTCATCAAGAAACGTTAATGGCTCGCTGTTGGACGCTAGCTCTGGCGTTAATGACTCGCTGTTTAATGGATCAACCGCCTGCTGTGACGCTAACGTGTCGCTTGTTGCGAGTGATAACCTGGCCTGTAATGAGGCAAGCTGTTTTTGAACCTGTGCTGGCGCTTGGCTGCCTGCTTCACCTTGCAGCGCTTCAGTAGACTCAGCTGTTTCTTCGAAGGAAGCAAGCAGGTTCATGCGGGCAGCAATTTCATTAAGAGGCGTTAATGACTCGCTGTTTAATGGATCAACCGGCTGCTGTGACGCTAACGTGTCGCTTGTTGCGAGTGATAACCTGGCCTGTAATGAGGCAAGCTGCTCTTGAGACTCTACTGGCGTTTGGCTGTCTACTTCCGTAGCACGTAATGGCGCATTAGTTGATGGCAAATTAGCTGCTTGAGATAACGCTTGGCGAAAAAGATCCGGCGTGTTTACAGACGCGGAGAGAGGCGAGCTGGCCATTGAGGCAGAACCCTGATTCTGTGCACCTGACAGCAATAGCTGTATGTTCATTTATCGTTCCTCAGTGCCACTAATGCGGTTTTTCATTGTGCTGGCGAGCCAAGCGGCTGGTCACCAAGTCATCATTGGTTTTTTGCTCATGGCGTTCAAGACGACGGTGCTCTTCTGATAGCCGACGGGTGGCCAGTGTATCGTAGGAAGAGAGCTTGCGCTGCTCTTGTTGCCAGTGCTGTTGACTCTGTTGAACGCGCTGCTGTTGAGCGATTAACGCTTGGCGAGCACGACTTAACGCAGCGTCAAGTGAGGCCAGAAACTGCTGATAGTTGTACATGGTAGCGGGGTCAATACCTTCACGCATGGCCTTTTGCAAACGCTCGGCATACTCCGTGCGATACTGGCTAAGCGACTGCAACTGAGCGGCCGTCTGCTGCTCGGTTTGTCGCTCATGTGCAAGCAATTGACCTGCCTGGTCGCGAGCATCCTTGGCTAAACCCGTTAACATTTCTAGCTGTGAATGGCTCATGTTCGACCTCCCACTACGGTATGCAGTGCCTGGCGTGAATCCTCAAGCGTGGCACACTCGCTAATGTTTTGTTGAAGAAAGCGCTCAAGCGCGGGAAAAAGGTTCACCGCTTCGTCAAGCCTTGCGTCGTGGCCTGGGCTATAAGCACCGACGCTAATCAAATCCCGATTACGCTGATAGCGAGAAAACATTTGCTTAAAAGCGCGGGCTTCCTGCAGTTGTTCCGGTGTGGCAATTGCCGTCATCGCACGGCTAATGGAGGCTTCAATATCAATAGCCGGGTAGTGGCCCGCTTCAGCAAGGCTGCGAGATAGCACAATATGGCCATCCAGAATTGCTCGAGCAGAGTCGGCAATCGGGTCCTGCTGATCATCACCTTCGGTAAGCACGGTATAAAATGCGGTAATGGATCCGCCGCCACGCTCAGCATTGCCTGCCCGTTCAACAAGGCCTGGTAGCTTGGCAAATACGGAGGGTGGATACCCTTTGGTTGCTGGTGGCTCACCAATGGCGAGGGCGATTTCACGCTGGGCCATAGCATAACGAGTTAACGAATCCATAATCAGCAACACATTGCGCCCAGCATCGCGAAACCCTTCGGCCAGCCGTGTCGCATAAGCGGCCCCCTGGAGGCGCTGCAGCGGCGAGGTGTCGGCTGGCGCAGCGACGACTACAGAACGACGTCGGCCCTCCGGCCCTAGAATGTGATCAATAAAATCTTGTACTTCTCGACCACGTTCACCAATTAAGCCCACCACGATAACATCGGCTTGGGTATAGCGAGCCATCATGCCCAGTAGCACCGATTTACCGACACCGGAGCCTGCAAACAGGCCCATTCGCTGGCCTCTACCGACACTTAAAAGCGCATTGATGGCACGAATGCCAACATCAATCTGGTCTTCAATCGGCGCGCGGGATAGCGGATTCAGTGGCGCCGAGCTAAGCGTTGCATGGGTTACTTCCTCAACGCTTTCACGATCATCCAAAGGGTTGCCGTTGCCGTCTAAAACGCGGCCCAATAATTCATCTCCGATGGGAAAACGGCGTGCGCTGTGCCCGCTTCCATCGCCAAGTGGAGAGACTCTGGCGCCAGGCATCAGCCCGGAAATTTCTTCCAGCGGCATAAGGAAGAGTTTGTCGCCCGCAAAGCCGACCACTTCGGCTTCTGCATGTTTGTCGCTGTCGGTAAGGCGCCCATCAGGGCCAGGAAGCTCTATACGGCAGGCGCTGCCAACGGCTACGCGCAGCCCAACGACCTCAATCACCATGCCGGTCGCGCGTGTTACGCGGCCGCTACTGCGCTGGTGCGGTAAGCGGCTTATCCGCTGCGTGGTGCGGCGTATTGCTTTATGCCAGCGGTGTTGATGAGGACATGTTGAGTCAGACATGCGCGGTCCGCCTATGAAGACGTAGTATTGGGTGAATGACGCTTACGGGCCTGGGACTGGATCGCCTGCCAGCGGCTTTCAAAGGTGGCATCTAATTCACCTTGAGCGCTGGTGACGCGACAGCCACCTCGCGCCAGCTGGTCGTCAGGCTGTAATTTCCAGTTAGCGGCGCTAAGCTCATTACCTAGGTGAGTTTCTACCAGAGTATGGTCTTCAGGGTTTAGCCACAGACGCTGCTGCCCAACCAGCGGTGGCTCCGTATGTAGAAGCTCACGGACAATATTCAGAATTTGTTCGGGTGTTTCTTGCAGGGCTTCCCCAGCTAACTGCTTGCCTGTCGCCAATGACAGCGCCACAAGATCGTGAGCAACGATTTCATCAATACGCTCCAGGGCATCTGCAAACTGTTTAGCCAACGTATGCAAAGGCGTAACCGCTTGATGAATCTGTTCCTGGAGCTCTTCTTTTGCCTGGGCGCGACCCTCTTCCAGACCTTTTGCTAACCCTTCTTCATGACCCTGTTGTAACCCAGCCTGATAGCCCGCCTCTTCAGCCTCCTGGCGAAGACGTTCATAAAGCTCCTCGCGCTCCTGCTGTTCGCGCTGATGTGCCTGTTCGGCTGCTTTTTGTGCAGCCAGCACTTTGCGCTGGTGCGCAGACGGCACCGCAGGCGCCTGGTTGGCCTCTTTGTGTTGCGGGACAAGCTCATCCATTTGCCAGCGTTGCCAGCTACGATGACGGTCAAACTCAGGAGACGACGAATTAGACATATTCGTCATCTCCTCCGGCCAGCACGATCTCACCTGAATCGGCTAAGCGGCGCACCACTTGTAGAATGGCTTTTTGCTCCGTTTCAACTTGTGAAACACGAATGGGTCCGCGTGCTTCCATGTCTTCGCGAACGAGCTCTGAGGCGCGCTGGGACATGTTGCGCAAGAACTTGTCGACCAATGCATCCTGTGCACCTTTGAGCGCCACCACCAGCGAATTGGTTTCGACTTCCTGAAGCACCATTTGGATAGCGCGGTTGTCCAGGTCGAGCAGATTTTCGAACAGAAACATTTCCTCGATAATCTTTTGAGCCAGGTCTTCGTTGTGCGCGCGAACGGTTTCGATGGCTGTCTCTTCCTGAGAAGAGTTCATCAGGTTGAGGATTTCGGCCGCGGTTCTCACGCCGCCCATCTTGCTGCGCTTAAGGTTCTGACCATCCAGCATGCTGGTGAGCACTTCGGTGAGTTCCTGCAGTGCGGCGGGCTGAACACCGCTAAACGTGGCGATCCGCAAGACGACATCGTTACGCAGTTTTTCTTCAAAGTGCTCAAGAATATCTGCCGCTTGATGGCGGTCAAGGTGAACCAGAACCGTCGCGATAATCTGCGGATGCTCATCGCGGATCAGCTCTGCAACCATGGTGGCTTCCATCAGGTTGAGCGCATCAATACCTGAGTTGCCGCCGGTTGTCTCCATGATATCTTCAATCAGGCTGGTCGCGCGTTCGCTACCCAATGCCTTGGTGAGCACAGAACGGATATGCTCGCTGGAATTAAGATTGAGCGCGACAAACTCTTCGGTCTCTTTATGGAACGCTTCAAGTACGGCCTTCATATCCTCATGGGATACTTGATTCAGGCGCGCCATTTCCATACTGATATCTTGTACTTCGCTGGCACTTAGGTACTTGAACACCTCTGCCGCGCTGTCTTCATCAAGAGCGAGCAGAAGAATGGCGCTTTTGCGAGCGCCGCTCATGTCGGCTAGTTCGCTACTCATTGGCATTCATCCAGCTGCGAATAATCATGGCGATCATGCGTGGGTCATCCTGTGCCATGTCACGCAGGTCATTAAGATTGTGTTCGTATAGCGACGTTTTGCGGTTTCGCTTGGGCTTGTTGCTGTAGGTGTTACCTTCCTCATTAAGCGCTTCATCCTCAGCCTCGTCTTCCACTCCGCCACCTACGCTGGTCGCAAGCGTTTGGCCTGGCAGGGCTGGTGCTACAGCGGGTGTCTGCGTATAACGCTTGATCAAGGGGCGTAAAATAAGTAGATAAAGCAACAAGGCAGCAAGCGCGACAAGCAGGTAGCGCCCCAGAGTGCTGGCAATCGCGAGTGTGCCTGGATCTTTCCACCAATCGGTTTCAGCCGCATCCTCGCGGGTATCGGCAAAGGGTGAATTCACCACTTCAATTTGATCCCCTCGCACTTCAGAGAAGCCCATTGCCTGGCGTACCAAACGCTCGATTTGGGCAACTTCAATGTCCGTTAATGCGATGCGCTCAAGCTCACCTTCGGCATTAACGGTGTCGCGGTAATTAACTACGACGGCCGCAGAAAGCCGCTGAATTTGCCCCAGTCGATGCTGTACATGTTCAATGCTACGGTCGACTTCATAATTGACCACATCTTCCTGACGCAGACTACGCAATGCTTCAGGCGGCACGTCATCGGCTACTTCCCCGTCGCCTTCCTCACCTTCTTGTTGATTAATGGGAGAGGGGGCCGTGCCGGGCGGCGTATTGCTTAGTGCCCCAGGAATGCCGCTTGCCAACGGGTCGTCACCGTCAAAGGAGAGGCTCAACTGGCGACTACGTACGGCCGCTTCATTGGGCGGCTGGTTCGGGCCATAGCGCTCAGAGGTTTGCTCTCGGCTTGAAAAGTCGATTTGTGCGGCGACCTGCGCGCGCACATTGGCTTGGCCCAGGATAGGCGTAAGAATATGCTCGATGCGCTGCTGATAAGAGCGCTCTACTTCCGCGATATACTCAAGCTGGGAGCCGTCAAGATCATTACCTTTCGAGGTATTGGCAGACAGAAGGCGACCATTTTGATCAACAACCGTGACATCCTCTGCGGCAAGCTCGGGAACACTGCTGGATACCATATGGATAATGGCGCTTACCTGCCCCTCGCCGAGCACTCGACCGGGTAGCAGCGTCAATATGACGGAGGCTTTGGCTGGTTCGCGGTCACGAATAAACACGGATGGCTTGGCCAGCGAAAGGTGAACGCGAGCACGCTCAACAGGCCCTAGTGACTCAATTGAGCGGGCAAGCTCACCCTCCAGGCCACGCTGGTAATTAACCTGTTCAGCAAACTGGCTAATACCAAACGCTTGGGTATCCATTAACTCAAGGCCGAGGTTGCCGCCACGAGGCAGCCCTTGCTCGGCAAGCTGCAACCTCAGTGTATATATCTGATCACTTGGTACCAGTAGTGCCTGGCCGCCTTGGCTAAACTGATAGGGCACGGAGCGGCTATCAAGCTCTGCAATAATTTGGCCACCATCCGCCTCGGTAAGATTGCTGTATAAAACGCGGTACTCGGGGCTGCTTGCCCACATGAATAGTACGGCGACGAGAGCAATAGAGGCTGCTCCTGCAATCAGCAGCACTACCAGCGGGTTACCACGTAACTGTTTTAACAGGCGCTCAACCATAGGACTGCTTTTTACATCGCTGTCTGTTGGACCATTACGGGGAGTGCTTTGTGTCGTGCTATTTTGACGGCCTGCCGTTGCACCGGTTTCACTCATGCATCCCTCCAAAGGGGTAAGCAAAACAGATGCCGGCCCAGGCGCATCACCAAAGAAGGCATAGGCTATATCCGTCAATCGCGGTTATCCGCCTGGAAGAAAAGGCGGAATTGTGATGGGCGCCATTATCCCGAGGTGTGTCGAGCATAAATGAACGAAAAGCTTGGCTTTTAGTGCGCAATTGTACGTATGAGCGCAGTGCCAGCAGTGTTAGGCTTTGCCCATTACTTTATTTAAAGCTGATGAGGCTTATGTATGAGTACGCCGGCAATACAAGCAGCGCTTCAACAAATGCAAGGGCTCGCGACGCAAGCGGCAGCGCAACCGTTAAAAGGTGAGCATGTCTCGACGGCAGTAGGGCAGGGCGGTTTTGGTAGCGAGCTACAGGCATCAATTCAGCGTATTAATCGTCTTCAAAAAGCGGCTGATGCAAAAGCCATGGCGTTTCAGGCAGGAGAGCCGAACGTTGAGCTGAACGACGTTATGGTGGATATGCAAAAAGCGAGCGTTGCCTTCCAGATGGGGCTTCAGGTGCGTAACCGTGTGGTGACTGCGTATCGCGACGTAATGAATATGCAAGTGTAGTGGCTTGAAGCTTCCTTCAAACAAGGCGCCAGAAATAAGTAAGTGTTGCGTTAGCTGGCGCTTGTTTGAAGAAGGCTTTGCCGAGTCTTTATACCTCCAGTGAAATAAGGCGTCCTTGCATTTCTTCTAGGCGCTCAGCAATGGCCAGCACTTCTTCTGAAGGGATCTGGCGAATGACATCCCCAGACTCCCGGTCAATAACGCGTGTCACAATACGTGATGACTCATCGCTAACATCGAACTCTATTCCATGCGCTTGCATCGCCGCGTTAATGCGCTGGATGGGTTCAATCAGCTCGCCTTTTGTTACGGCGGTAGTTCCTGAGACAGCTCCTGAGCCAGTTTGAGCGCCGCTATTGTCTGTCATTGACAGCTGGGCAAGCGTGCTGTCCAGGCGTTGTTGCGGCGTTAGGCGGGGTGTGGCTGATAGTGTTGTTATGGTATCCGTTAGCGGTGATGTCATGACAGCCGTTCCTCGTAAAGATAAGGGCTAAGTATTAGTGATTCAGTAGTAACAACCCATGGATAAGTCGGTTTGGATAAAGCATCAACCCTGCCTCTATAGCTGAGCCTCCTTACTATTGTCGGCTGATACGCCACAAACTTTATATAACGAAATCGTTCTGTATGTGATCCGGCTTAACAGTGCCGGTGTCAGTGAGCTGTCATGTCTGGCTTTTATAAGGGTGCCTTAAGATGACTGGCCCTTTGCAGTATCTGCGCTAACCAGAGCGCGTCTGCTATGCTTTGCCGTTTTGAAGTGGTATTTAAAACAGCTCTTTGAACAGGCTCTTGGGGTGTTTTTGAAAAAGTAGCCTTTGATTAACGTGTTGGAAAAGTGAGGCGAGCATGCTAGCGCAGCGAGACGATTACGAAACGATTGCCAATGCGGCGGCGATTGAGTTGCTACTAAATACAATGATTGAAAGTGGTGGTGTGTCTCTTTGTATGGCTTCGTCTGACGCAACCCCTGAGCCTGTTGTTCTTATGGAGCAGCACGTTGGCCAGACACTCGTCATGGATCTGTCGTCTGTTGATTTTCTGCTTGGGCGCCTGGAGAAGGGCGAAAAATTCTACCTGCGCGGTCAGACGCAGGGGAAATTAATCCGTACCCCTCTTTTATCATTGACTGAGGCGCGCCGTTCTGGGGGGCGTTTTTTATGTTGCAGTGACTACCCGGCGGCGCTTGATGTCCTACAGAGGCGCGAATCCTTTCGCGCCGAACTGCGTATGGGGATGATAGTAACGGCCTCTATTGTTGGAGCGCTGGGTGAAGAGGTGATAGGTGAGCTACGCGATCTTTCCCAAGAGGGGTGTCAGTTAGAGCTGCCGATGGCAGCGAGTGGTGTACTGCCGGAAACGGATAGCCCTCTAAAGCTAATGCTAAATTTTCCTGACGGCACCTATTTTGAGGGGCAGGGTGTTGCTCGCCACCAAAAGGTTGATCCTGAAAAGCACCTGCTGCGCATCGGGTTTCAGTTTTCTGGCTTTACGGCAGAGCAAGAGCGCCAGATTTGGTACTTCGTGTGTGAGATAGAGCGCGAGGCTGCCCGCTATAAAATGGATCGTCCGAATGACCGACAGTCATCACCGCTGTTTGAACGGTCTCGCCAACGTATGAGTAGCGAGCGTGTTGGTCGGCGAGATATCAAGCATTATGCGACGCCCATGGCGCGGCGGCTTGTGAAAGTGGCTGCCTATCTGGATGCCCAAATCCTGCTGTTACAGCAGGGTAGCGATATTGATGCGCGACGCTTATCGCGTAACGCTGATCGTGTACTTCTGCTTCACGAGGAGGATCGAGAGTCTTTGTTGTTTGCCTCGCGTTGCCTGTCACTTGAGCCCTTGCTGGTACGTCATGGTATTGCGGTGGCGGTGCACCTGCTTGATCTGGTCGGCGCTAATATGCCTCGCGAGGCGCGTAAAGCCATTGTGGCTAGCGGTTTGATTCATGACTTGGGCAAGGCGCTGGTGCCGCAGGTTGTGTTTAGGGTGCCTGGTTTTGAAGCACCCCATCGGCAGGCAATGAGTGAGCATGTGTCCTTACTGATGGGCCGCCTTCAGCACTGTCAATGGCTTTCGACCAGCGTTGTTCAGGCGGTAATTGGTGGCATTAATGAGCGCCTGGATGGCAGTGGTTATCCAGAGGGCGTGAGCGGGAGCGATATCAATGAGCTGGCCAAGGCCAGTGCGGTGGTTGATGTTGTAGAGGCAATGCGCCGAGACCGAGCTGATCGTCCGGCTAAAACTACGCAGCAAATTTATCGACACTTGTTACAGCATTCGCATCAGTTTGATTTGCGCTGGGTAAAGCGCTATATCGAGCATTTCACAACATTGCCGATCGGCTCTTTGGTCCGCTTTTCGAGTGAGCAGTTAGCTTGGGTGTTGCGGCTGGATGCCGATGGCATGCTCGTCGAGGTGGTATTAACTCAGCAGGCCGTTCCTCCCATGCGCGATACGCTTGGGAATACGGTGCGTAGTGATGTGCAGGAGCGGCTCGGTAAGCCAACGCAGGAAGTGGCTATTTCGACGTGACATGGCTTGATCACGTATTCTTTTTTGTTGCAAAGAAAGTTGGCCGCGCCATTAAAGTCAGGCGCCATTGCGCCGATATCATTTTATAGATGAGCATGGTGTGCTCGTGTTAAATGAGAAAAGACGGGCGGCGGTTACCGTGTTGTCTGACCAGTAACCGCTATAAATTAGGAGTTTAAGCTAGTGACATACTCTCGCGGCAGTGCTGCCTACGGAAGAGGTGCTAACGCTTATGCGCGCGTTGGTGTCGAAAGTGGCGTGATGTCAGCTGATCCGCATAGGCTTATTGTCTTGTTGTTTGAGGGAGCGCAAACATCTATTCGTGCTGCGCGTATCCACATGCAAAGCGGCAACACGAGTGAGAAAGGCAAAGCAATATCCAAAGCGTTGGATATTATCAATAACGGCCTTGGCGCCGCCCTTGACCAAGAAAAAGGTGGCGATATTGCTGAGCGATTGGCGTCACTTTATGACTACATCGCTCGCTTATTACTCACCGCCAATTTGCGAAATGACGAGGAAAGCTTAAACCAAGCGGAGCAACTGCTTGAAAATATTGCCTCTGCATGGCGTGAAATTGGACAACAGCAAAGCGTATGAGGCCCTCATGGCAGCTTCCATAAATGCCCACGATCACGCACCGCACGTACTGTTAGATGCGTATGAGGGGCTGCTGGTTCATGTTACTCAAATGCATGAGCTGGCCAGCGCCGAGCAGTGGGTAGAACTGATTGAGCAGCGCACCCATTATGTCTTGCTGGTCGAGGAGGTGCGCAAGCTCGATAGCGTGGTGGTGCTGGATGATCCCGCCAAGCAGCGTAAGGCAGAGTTACTTGAGCGCATTTTAGAATATGATGTGGAAATTCGGCGTCGCTTGATGGCAAGGCGAGATGAGTTAGGCAAGCTAATTGGTGTTTCTCAGCGTCAGCGAGATCTTCATCGTGCCTACGCACCCCAGCAGGGCGCTTCTTTTAGTGCCTTGGGTTCTGACGATGGAGAAGCGGCCAAGTGAGTGGTATCACACCGTTGATTGATACGCTTATGCATCAAGTGCTGGGTCGACAGGGGGAGGTGTCGTTAAAGCATGCGCTGAGCGAACCTGTTAAGCCGATTCCTCCTGGTGAGGGGCCGCGCGCTCTACAGGGCGATTCACGCCTTGATGGACGTACTGAACCGGCATTGCTGAATGATTTAAAGCGCGCGCCGGGGTCACTTAACGGTGACAGGCTATTGGCGCGAGGTGATGCGCAGGGTGCGCCGCCGGGGTCAACACAGACCCATTTCAGTCCAGCAGCGCGCAGTATTGCGGATGTGTTACTGCGCTTCCCTGCGCCACCTGCTGTCATTCGGCCACCCGCGCCCTTGTTGGCTGCGCAAGAGGCGCCAGCGGCGACGGTTGTTGCGGAACGTTTGGAGTCCAGCATACGCGATAGCGGGCTGTTTTATGAGTCCCATTTAAAGCGTTGGTTTCAAGGCGATATGGCACGTCAGCAACTGCTACGAGAGCCGCAAATGCAGCCCGGCCCTCGCCCACTCGCACTGCCCTCAGGCGCTGCGCTACAGCCTAGTGCATCACTGCCAAGTGTACCGCTGCAGCTCCATGCGCCGTTACAGCCCGCCGAGCCGTTATCGCCTAATGTGCCGTTTTTATTAAAGGCGTCTTTTTCCGAGTCGCCTTTGACCAAAGCAATAGTGCCCGGCAGCGCTTTGCAGTATGTATCCAACGATCAGACTGCCGCCACGCGTGCAGCCCCAATGCCGAATACAGCAGCTTTTACGCAAAGTGCGCCGCCCAGTATGGAGGATAATGCCAGGTTGACGCGCGATGCCATGGCCTATGAGCGCGGCATGGAAGCTCTCAGCAGTCGTGGGCACCGTGAAGTGGTCCATGAAAGTTTGCAAAGTATCGTACGTCAGCAGTTGGACATGCTGGTCATGCCTGTGGTTCGTTGGGAGGGTGACGTTTGGGCAGGCATTTTTATGGCGCTCGTGATCCATCTGCCTGCTCAAGAAAAAGAGGGGGACGGTGAAGGTGATAATAGCCAAAAGGAGGATGGGTGGCGCTCTGAGATGCAGTTGGATGTGCCTAATTTAGGAGCCTTTAGCGTCTCATTGTGGTTTTATCGAGCGGTGTTAAGTATTGATTTAACAACGGCCGATAAAGCCACGCATCAGTATCTTGAGCAAGGTATCCCTACTTTAGAGCAGCGTTTGAATGCGCTGGATTTGGACAAAGTGCAGGTGCGTGCGCGGTATATACCGCTGGAGAGTAGTGATGTCCGTGCCGAATGAGCGTAACCGCCAGGCGGTTGCGCTTGCTTACCAGGAAAGCGAACGCGCACCACGTGTTATCGCAAAGGGGTACGGCGAGCTTGCCGAGCGCATTATGGCGGAAGCCCACCGGCAAGGGATTTATGTGCATGATGCACCTGAGATCGTAGCACTTTTAATGCAGCTGGATTTAGACGCAGAGATACCCCCGCGCCTCTATCAAGTAGTGGCAGAGCTGCTGGTGTGGGTATTTGAGCTGTCAGACGAGGGCCTAAAACGCCATGATTGAGCCAAGTAGCCAATATATAGATAGTGTGCAACCATGGCGAAGGGGCAGAAAAGTCATCAAGGCGTCCGCATAACGGTTACAAGATAGCGCCTGTGTCATTTGATGGAACACTATGAGTCACACCAACTATCTCGATGAAATTGAAGAAATTAATTTAGCCTATTTGCTTCTCGCGCAGCGCCTGTTAAGTGAAGACCGCGAAACAGCACTATTTCGTTTAAAAATAGATAATGACGTTGCTGAACTGCTGTCTTCGCTGAGTGCTCGCCAATTGACGAAATTGGCGCGTACTAACCAGCTGATATGTCGATTCAGTCAGCCGAGTGCTCAGCGGCTACGTCAGATCACTGAGAATCCGCGCGATCAGGGGCTCGCTGGTCTACACGCTTCGCTACTGTTAGCTGGCGATACATTTGAGTCATTATCAGGAGATAAGGGGTGACCCAGAAAAGCCTGGTGGATGAAATGCACCAAGTGCAGCTGGCAATTGAGCTGATTGAGCTAGGCGCACGCTTGCAGGTGCTGGAAACGGAAACCGAATTAAGCCGTACGCGACTGATCAAGCTTTATAAAGAAGTCTGTGGAATGTCGCCGCCTAAGGGCATGCTGCCGTTTTCGACCGATTGGTTTATTACTTGGCTGCCCAATGTTCATTCATCGCTTTTTTACAATATCTACGCCAGCCTGCTGCGAGACACCTGCTGCGAGAGAATCGAAGCGTTTGTAAAAGCCTATCGACTTTACAACGAGCAGATGATGTTGGAGGGCGCCGAGCCCGTATTGGGTTTGACGCGTGCCTGGACGTTAGTGCGCTTTTTTGAAAGCGACCTGCTTGAGTTTAGCCGTTGTACCCGCTGTGGTGGGCAGTTTGTGGCTCATGCCCATAGCCCGTCCCACGACTATATCTGTGGTATTTGTCAGCCGCCATCGCGGGCAGGTAAAACCCGTAAGGCGCAGCAAGCCAAGGAAGATAGCCACGGCATCAGTGAAGGGTAAAAGAATTATCAAATGCGCCTTTAACGAATAGATAGCGTTAAAAGGCGGCGTTACTTTTTAATTAGACTGTACATTAGCCCTGGTATGATAAAGCTAATTTGTACTTGAGCTGGAACGCCACTCAGCCATCTGAACAGATGGCTAAGTTTTGGTTCCCTACTTAATACTGAAACACCGCAAGGACCCTGCTTGTGCTGATACTTTTAGGCTATGTAGTCGTTTTGTTATGTGTATTTGGTGGCTATGTGCTGGCAGGTGGCAGTCTAGGCCCTCTGTACCAACCACTTGAGCTAGTCATTATCGGCGGTGCTGGTGTTGGCTCATTTATCGCTGCCAACAACATCAAAGCGATTAAAGCCACCTTCAAGCTACTGCCCAGGCTCAGGGGAGCAAAAAAATATAACAAAGCATTTTACATGGAAGTGATGGCAATGCAGTACAAGCTATTGTCAAAAATCCGCCGTGAAGGAATGCTGGGCATAGAGCGAGATATTGATAACCCTCAAGAAAGTCCCCTTTTTCAAGAACATCCTGCTGTATTAGCTGATCCGCATGTCATGACGTTCTTGACGGACTACCTGCGCCTGATGGTGAGTGGCGGCATGGAGCCTATGGAAATTGATGAGCTGATGCTGCACGAAATCGAAGTATTTGAACAAGAGGCTCATGTCCCCGTCGATGCGATTGCAAAAGTGGGCGATGCCATGCCCGCCTTCGGCATCGTGGCGGCAGTAATGGGGGTCATCAAGGCATTGAGCTATGCGGATGCCACTGCGCAACAGATGGGTGAAATGATTGCCCACGCGCTGGTGGGAACCTTCCTGGGTATTTTGTTGGGTTACGGCTTTATTAACCCCATTGCCAGCTTCGCCGGTCGGCAAGCCCAGGAAGCAGAAAAGATGATGCAATGCATTCGGATAACATTATTGGCAAGTTTGCACGGCTACGCACCTCAGCTGGCCGTTGAGTTTGGCCGTAAAGCGCTGTATACCGCCGAGCGTCCAACTTTTTTCGAGCTTGAAGAGTATGTGAAAAATGCCAGGAAGGGCGGTACTGCATGAGTAAGGGCGGTGAAAAGCGCCCGATTATTATCCGGCGTAAAAAGGTGGTGCATGCGCATCACGGCGGCGCCTGGAAAATTGCTCTAGCGGATTTCATGACCGCGCTGATGGCGCTGTTCCTGGTAATGTGGATTTTAAGTGTCTCCAGTGAAGAAACGCGGCGCGGCGTGGCAGAATATTTCAGTACGCCACTGGTGACGGCGATCACTGGTGGTGATCAATCAGGCAGTACCAGGGTTATTCCTGGCGGTGGCCCGGACCCGACACACAGTGATGGTGAAAGAGCGCGCATCGATACCATGCAGCAGACCCGGCCAAGCATGCAGGAGCGACGTTTCTTCACCGATCTACAGGAGCGCATCGAACGCGCAATTGAGGCAGACCCCGAGCTGCGTCAGCTACGCAGGCAAATGCGCTTTGATTTAACCCGTGAAGGGCTTCGTATCCAATTGCTGGATACCGAGCAACGCCCAATGTTTGAGTTGGGCAGTGATCAGGTAGCCCCGTATATGCGCAATTTACTGCGTACTATTGCGCCGTTGCTTAACGAATTGCCTAACGATCTTAGTATTAGTGGACATACCGATAACGTGCCCTATGCCGGAGGATATCGGGGTTATAGCAACTGGGAACTCTCTAATGATCGTGCCAATGCCTCACGCCGCGAGCTGGTAACCGGGGGGCTTGATCCTGATCAACTGCTGCGCGTATCAGGCTTTGCTAACCGTGTCGTGTTACCCGATACGGATCCTCGGGATCCGGTTAATCGCCGTATTGAACTTGTCGTCTTGCTACCCGAAATCGCAGAGGCGATTCGCAACCCGGGAACGATGAGTTCTGATGCCACGCTGCCTGCTTCTGCGGATGACCTGGTCGAAGACTTAACGCAAGAGCCCCTGCCGACAAATGCGTCGGATTAGCGTTGGCTTGTGACAAAAATATGACGTTAGAGTGGAGTGGTGCATGGATATAGCGGATTTTTTTGACACCTTTTTTGAAGAGGCTGAAGAGTTGCTTGCTGATATGGAGCAGCACTTGCTGGAGCTCAATGTCGATAATCCCGACATTGAGCAGCTAAACGCTATTTTCCGCGCGGCGCACTCGATCAAAGGTGGAGCAGGTACCTTCGGCTTTAGCGTGCTACAAAAGACAACGCATATACTCGAAAATCTGCTGGATCATGCACGTAAAGGGGAGCTTGTACTGCGTGCCGAGCTCGTGGATACCTTTTTAGAGGCTAAAGACATCATGCATGAGCAACTCGATGCCTATCGCAACGAGGAAGCGCCCAATCAAGAGGCGTACGAAAGAATTTGCCAAGTATTACAGCAGATAGCTCTGGAAGAAATTGGTCAAACATTGGATGCGCCGGTGGAGGCAGCGGCACCTGCACCGGTCGTCCAGGCTGAAGAACCAGCGAAAGCCTCAGCCGGTCAAAACCAGCTGATTGTCGCCCTGCTTAATGTGGTTGAAAAAGAGCGTACGTTGCTGGTTGAAGAGCTTGAGCAGCTGGGCGATGTTCAGTCGCAGTCTGGCGATGAGAAATGTTACGAAGTCATACTGAGTGGCGATGTCAGCGCTGACGATATTGAAGCCGTCATGTGTTTCATCATTGAACCAGAGCAGATTGAGATTCGTGTAGCGAGTGGTGCCCCTGCAACTGCACAAGAGGAGGCTAAAAGCACGCCGCCGCCTGCTCCAGTAACACCGGAGCCTGCAACACCTGAGCCAGAAGCTGCGCGCCCACCTGCAGAGGCCAAAAAGGCACCCGATAGCAGTACTAAGTCGAAAAAGGCGGCCGCCGAGTCCTCTTCCATTCGCGTTTCGGTGGATAAAGTCGACCAGATTATCAATCTGGTGGGCGAGCTAATCATTACCCAATCGATGCTTGATCAAACGGTTAGCGATTTGGACGATCAGTCGGTGGGCAACAGCTCGCTTCAAAATGGCATGAGCCTTTTGCAGCGTAATGCCCGAGACTTGCAAGAAGCGGTCATGTCTATCCGCATGATTCCCATGGAATTCGTGTTTAGCCGTTTTCCGCGCGTTGTACGCGATACCGCGGGCAAGCTGGGTAAAGAGATAGAGCTGGTGACCGAGGGTAAGTCCACGGAGCTTGATAAGAGCCTGGTTGAGCGGATTACCGACCCCTTAACTCACTTGGTGCGTAATAGCCTTGATCACGGCATTGAAATGCCGGATAAGCGCGAAGCGCTTGGCAAGCCCCGTATGGGCAAGCTTGTACTTTCTGCTCGCCATCAAGGCGGTAATATCCTGATTGAGGTGCGCGATGATGGCGCCGGAATGGATCGTGAGCGACTGCTAACCAAGGCACGTGAAAATGGCCTTAGCGTCTCTGACACCATGAGTGACGAAGACGTTTACCAGCTTATTTTTGCGCCAGGTTTTTCAACCGCTGAGGCCGTGACCGACGTCTCCGGACGTGGTGTGGGCATGGATGTGGTTAAACGTAATATTCAGGGAATGGGCGGTCGTGTTGAGATCCAGTCCAAAAAAGGCGAAGGCACCAACACGCGGATCGTGCTGCCGTTAACGCTTGCGATACTGGATGGCATGTCGATTAAGGTCGGTGGGGAGACGTTTATTCTGCCGCTTTCTACCGTGCTTGAGTCGTTACAGCCAACCAAAGACGAGATGTACGCGATGGCCGGAGACGACGTTGTCTTAAAGGTGCGCGACGAATACCTGCCTGTTATTGCGGTTCATGAAGTTCTGGATGTAGAAAACGCCATTACGGACCCTACCCAAAGTATCGCGGTCATTGTGCAGGGCGAAGGGCGTCGTTACGCCATGCTGGTTGATGAGCTGGTTGGGCAGCAGCAGGTAGTGGTGAAAAACCTTGAAGACAATTACCGCAAGGTGCCGGGGATTTCGGCGGCAACCATCCTGGGGGATGGCAGCGTAGCGCTAATTTTGGATATCACAGGACTGCATCGCTTGAGCAGGGTCAAGAAAGAAGCGAGCAAAGTGATTAATAATCAACCTATCTCTTTATATAAGGAGGCTGAGCCGTCATGAGTCAAGCAAATAATGAGGCGGTTCTCGCCGCGGATGAAGCTGAAAACCGTGAGTTTTTAGTATTTTCATTAGGCGAAGAAGAGTACGCCATTGATATTTTGAAGGTACAGGAGATTCGCGGTTACGAAAATGTAACGCGTATTGCCAATGCGCCTGACTTTATTAAAGGGGTTACCAATCTGCGCGGCGTGATTGTGCCGATTGTCGATCTGCGTATCAAATTCCATCTTGACAACGTGGAGTACGGCGGCCAGACCGTGGTGATTGTGGTTAACGTCGCCGATCGCGTCGTGGGTATCGTGGTCGATGGCGTTTCTGACGTCATGACATTAAACCCTGAGCAAATTAAACCGGCGCCTGAATTTGGCGTCACCCTGTCGTCTGATTTCCTGAGCGGTCTTGGCAGCCTGGATGACCGCATGCTGGTACTTGTCGATATCGATAAGCTGCTTACCAGTGAAGAGATGGCATTGGTGGATAGCACCAGCAATCGTTAAGGCGACTGCCGCTACTTTGTACTAAAAAGGCCACACGGAACGTGTCTTTCCAAGTTGAACGGCCCCTCTAGCGCCAAGGAATGCGCCTGCGAGTGACGTTGTGTTTGGAGAAAACATTGTGACACAGCTAATGCGGCAGATGTTGGGAAACATGACCGTGCGGCTCAGTTGGGGGCTGGTGCTTGCTTCCTTTTCGTTACTGGTGATTGTGGCCTGTGGCATCGGTTTTTATGCCCTTCAGCATGGCGCAGCCATCATACAGGCCGCCAGTGACGGCAACGTTCAACAGGCAGAGTTCTCGGACTTTACCGGCCGCATTCGCTGGGCGCTCATTGCCATTGTGGTGATCACAGTGACGACCGTCGTGGTGGTGATTTGGGGCGTGACGGTCAATGTACTTAAGCCACTGGATCGTTTGGTTGGCTATTTCGAACGCATGGCTCAGGGCGATTTAAGCCAGCAGATCTCGGTACCGGGCAATAATGAAATAGGCCGGTTATACGTTGCGATGGCGCATATGCAGGCTTCTTTATCAGAAACAGTGAGCGTTGTGCGTGGCAGTGGGTCGTCCATTTATGCGCGCTCTCAACAGATTGCCAGCGGTAATAACGACCTCTCCTCGCGTACTGAACAGCAGGCCTCTTCGCTTGAAGAGACCGCTTCCAGTATGGAACAGCTTGCCTCAACGGTGGGCCACAATGCCGATAACGCACGTCAGGCTAGCCAGCTTGCGCAAAACGCTACGTTAACAGCGAGGCGAAGCGGTGAAGAAGTGAGCGGCATTGTTGAAACCATGCAGGATATCAATGCCAGCTCTCATCAAGTGGCCGATATCATCACGTTGATTGATAATATTGCGTTTCAAACCAATATCCTGGCGCTTAACGCATCGGTAGAGGCTGCCCGCGCGGGTGAGCATGGCAAGGGGTTTGCTGTGGTCGCTCAGGAAGTGCGTAGCCTGGCCAGTCGCAGTGCTAACGCGGCGAAGGAGATTCGTACGCTCATTGATACCTCGCTGGGTAAAGTAGAGACCGGCACGCAGCGGGTCAATCAGGCAGGTGAGACCATGCAAGCGCTGGTGGATGCAGTGCAGCGGGTCAGCGATATCATGGATGAAATTGCTGCAGCCTCCGAAGAGCAGAGCAACGGTATTGCTCAGGTTAATCAAGCGGTTGCACAAATGGACCAAGTGGTTCAGCAAAATGCCCAGCTTGTTCAGCATGCCGCTCATAACGCCAATGAGCTTGAAGATGAAGCGGCGCGGTTAAGAAATACCGTTGAGCGTTTTCAGGTTGCTCATAACCCAACGCCTGTATCCGCCTCATCCGCGGCGGGGCCTGTCGCGTCCGTCACTTCCAAGCCTCTTTCTATCGGCACTGCTTCAAGAAAGGTGGAAACAGAAGCCTGGGAAGCATTTTAATAGCAAACGCTATAAACAACGATAGTTTAAGAACTGAACAATAAGGCCCCTAAATGCGCAATAACCAACCCATTTCGCAGTGTGAAATCGAGCTAAAAGAAGACGATTTTCTGGTCTCTCGTACGGATTTAAAAGGTCGTATTACGTACACGAACCCGGCATTTATTGAGATAAGTGGCTACACGCATGACGAGTTGATAGGTGCTCCGCATAACCTGGTTCGCCATCCGGATATGCCGCCTGCCGCGTTTGAGAATTTTTGGCAAACCGTACAGGGCGGAGATACCTGGCGTGGGTTGGTTAAAAATCGCTGTAAAAATGGTGATCACTACTGGGTGGACGCCAGCGTAACGCCAATTATTGAAGACGAACAGGTTGTTGGTTACGCCTCGGTGCGCGTTCAAGCCTCACGTGAGGCCATAAAGCGTGCTGAACAGGCTTATGCTGAGATACGGGAAGGACGTAACAAGCATCTCTACCTGGACAAAGGGCGTCTGCGACAGCGTGGTGTCGGCCAGTGGCTGAAAAGGATTCAGTTGAATACCATCCGCGCCAAACTGGTTGGCATGATTGTGGTCGCTGCGGCGTTGCTGTTGATTAGCGGGGGCTTGGGTCTTTACGGTCTTAACGCGTCAAGTGAGCGGCTTGAGAGGCTTAATAGCGATGGTTTGCGCGACGTCGTCAGGCTGCAACAAATTGACCAAATGATCGCCAATACGCGCCAGGGAATGATTGAACCAGAGCGTATGGAGTTGATCAATCAGCGTTTTGAAATAGGTGAAACCATTGAGCAGCGTGCTGAAGAAGTAGCCACCGTATGGCAGGGCTATTACACCCGTGCGGTCAATAACACGCCGCTTGCCAGTGCGTTTAACGATCAACTTCAGGCCTTTCTTGAGGAGGGAATGGGTCAGGCGGCCCGTGTGCTGCAAGCCGAAGAGACCTACCAAGCGTTTACTGGGCTGGACGCCGTCATCAGCGTCATGTCTGATGAGGGGCGGGCACTTTCTGAAAGCGTGAATCAGCTCATTGAGCAAAAACAGCAAGCGGCTGAACAAATGGCGGTTGATGCCCAGCACGCGCAAAACACCATTATCGCAACGCAAGCGGTGGTGCTGGGGGTTGGGTTGGCGCTGCTGATAGCGATTGGTTGGTTAACCTTCCGCGCAATTATACGTCCCCTAAAGGGCGCATCACGTTTTACGCTGCAAATCGCGGGCGGTAACCTGGCGGCTTCCGCGCCCAAGCGTCAGCACGATGAAGTGGGCCAGCTACTTGATGGGCTTAATGCCATGCGTAAAAGCTTAAGCAGCATTATTGGCGACGTAAAAGGCGGGATAGATATCGTAACGCCTGCCGCACAAGATATTGCGACAGGTAATGAAGCGCTCTCTTCACGTACCGAGCAACAGGCTGCTTCGCTACAGCAAACGGCCTCCAGTATGGAAGAGATGACGGCTACCGTACGTCAGAATAGCGACAACGCTCAAGAAGCCCGCCGACTCGCCGATAATAACTCTACTCGGGTTTCTCAAACGGGCGAGCTAATGGCGCAGTTGGTAGACAATATGCAACGCATTACCCAAAGCTCTCAAAAGATGGCCGATATCATCAATACCATCGACTCGATAGCTTTCCAAACCAACATCCTGGCGCTGAATGCCTCGGTGGAGGCGGCGCGCGCCGGCGAACATGGGCGTGGCTTTGCCGTGGTGGCCGAAGAAGTGCATAATTTAGCCGGACAAAGCGCCGGCGCTGCCCAGGAAATTCGAGGGTTGATTGACGGTTCTAACAAGGAAGTCAATGCGGGCGCTGGGCTGGTTGAAAAAGCAGAAGCCGCGATCAGTGAGGTCGCTGAGGCGGCACGCAGTATTACCAATATCATGCACGAAATTTCGGCAGCGTCTGAAGAGCAAAGCAGTGGTATTGCGGAGGTAAACCAGGCAGTCGCCGAAATGGATCAAGCAACGCAGCAAAATGCTGTTCGAGTCCAGGAAACCGCCCGCGCGGCTGCCGCGTTAGAGCAACAGGCAAGCCTGCTGGCGTTATCGGTTGAAGCCGTTCGGCTTAACCAGAAGAGCCCAGAACGCCCTGTTGCCTTGGCGAACACGTTACCTGCTAAACAAGCAACAACGCTTGCCAGCCCCGCAGCGCGCAACAAAGTAGCCGCGCCTGCTGTGCAGCGACAAGCGACACCTGTAGAGGAATGGGAAGAATTTTGAGCGAACAACGCGAACCAGGTGTCGACGCCAATCAGTGGGCGTCTAGTCATCAGATTGAACGAGATCTGATGCTCACGGATGCGGATTTCTTACGAATACGAGAGCTTATTTACCAGCGTGCTGGCATCGTGTTGGCCGAGCATAAACGCGAGATGGTTTATAGCCGGTTAGCCAAGCGCCTTCGGCATCATGGCTTGACGCGTTTTACCGATTACCTGTTGCGTCTGGAGCGTCAGCCTGACGCAAAAGAGTGGGAGGCGTTTACCAATGCGCTGACGACTAATCTGACCGCGTTTTTTCGCGAGGCGCACCATTTCCCTCTTCTGGCAGAGCATCTTCGCCATAAGCAAGGTCCGTTCACTATTTGGTGCTCGGCTGCCTCAACAGGGGAAGAGCCTTATTCATTGGCCATGACGCTGTTAGAAACGTTAGGGCCGAAAGCCGCGCAGGCGAAAGTTATTGCCACCGATATAGATACCGATGCCCTAAGCCGTGCGCGCCTCGGTATTTATCCGCAAGAGCAGGTGCGCAAATTAGACGAAGCCCGTGTAAAGCGCTTTTTTCAGAAGGGCACCGGGCAGCAACAGGGTCTCGCTCGTGTGCGCCCGGAAGTTTCCGAGCTGGTTGAGTTTATGCCACTTAATCTGCTGTCGACACAGTGGCCGATTAAAGGCCCGTTTGATGCCATTTTTTGTCGAAATATCATGATCTATTTCGATAAAGAGACGCAGGCAAAGATTCTTAAGCGGTTTGCGCCCCTTATGAAGCCGGATGGCCTGCTGTTTGCCGGCCACTCTGAAAACTTTTCGTATATTAGTGATGCGTTCAAGCTGCGGGGCCAGACGGTATACACGCGGGCTTAATGGAACCATTTTCGTGCTTTTCATACGCCTAATGCGTGGTTATCCGTGCAAACAAGGCAGTATACCCGGCATTAACTGCAAAGGAGGCGTGCATTGAGCGCTGCCAAGATCAAAGTATTGTGTGTCGATGACTCGGCGCTGATTCGTGATTTGTTAACCGAAATTATCAACTCTCAGCCGGACATGGAAGTGGTTGCCGTGGCGCCTGATCCACTGGTTGCCAGGGATTTAATTAAGCAACACAACCCTGATGTGCTCACGCTTGACGTTGAAATGCCGCGCATGGATGGGCTCGATTTTCTGGAACGCCTGATGCGCCTGCGGCCCATGCCGGTCTTGATGGTGTCATCGCTCACGCAAAGCGGTTCGGAAATCACGCTGCGTGCACTTGAGCTTGGCGCGCTGGACTTTGTGGCCAAACCAAGCCTGGGTATTCGGCATGGCATGATGGAGTACGCCAATGAAATCGCCGAAAAGCTGCGTGCGGCCGCACGTTCACGGCCGCGTCAGGCGCGCCATAAAAATGCTCCACCGCCTGCACAGTTAAAAGCGCCGTTAGTCTCAAGCGAAAAGCTGATTATCATCGGCGCATCCACGGGCGGCACGGAAGCCATCCGTGCGGTATTAGAGCCGTTGCCTGCCAACTCCCCTGCCATTTTGATCACCCAGCATATGCCGGGAGGGTTTACGCGCTCGTTTGCCGAGCGCCTGGATCGGTTGTGTCGAATAACCGTCAAAGAGGCGACTGATGGTGAACGTATGCTGCCGGGCCACGCCTACATTGCCCCTGGCGACCAGCACTTAAAGCTCGTACGCAGCGGAGCAAACTATGTGGCACGCCTGGACAACGGGCCGCCGGTCAACCGGCACCGGCCATCCGTCGATGTACTGTTTCATTCCGCCGCTGAACAGGCTGGGCGTAACGCCATCGGGGTGATTCTAACCGGCATGGGCAAAGATGGGGCTGCGGGGCTTTTGGAAATGCGCCAGGCTGGCGCGCCTACCGTTGCCCAAAACGAGGCGACGTGTGTGGTCTTTGGTATGCCGCGTGAAGCGATAGCCGTGGGGGGCGCCGTGGAAGTTGCGGCACTCGATGATATTCCCGCCCGGTTGATGGCAATGGTAGCTGCCTCCGGTCGCTCCCAGCGGGTATAAACCTTTTTACTATAAAAATGCTTGGCGAAGGGGATGATCGAATGACACGTTTACTGCGTAACCTGAGTATCCATGCGGCTGTTGTGGCAGCATTACTGTGTTTTACCATGCTGATTATCATACTGGCGAGCATCAGTTTTCTATCAGAGGAACGATCACAGGAAAATCTGGCGACTTACGGGCTTATCAGTAGCGCTCAGTTGAATGAGATTAATCGGGCCGATTCGCTACTCAACCAGGCCATGCTGGCTATGGAGGTGGCTTCAAACTACTTAATGGTTGGCCAGATGAGCCAAACCAACGAGCAGTTGGCGATTGCCGCCGAGCGTATTGAGCGTGCCGAGATGCGTTTTGAGAACTTTGTGGCGACTCCTCGTACGCCGCAGGGTGAAGTGTTAGGAAGTGAGTTAATCGAAAGTTTTCGCGCCGTTATGACATTGGTAAAGCAGCAGCACGAAAGCTTTGAGCAGATGGATATGAATACCTATAACGACCTGCGCGATGCGTTAAGTGAACCGCTGATGAGCCTTGCAGCCAGCACGACGGCGTTCGTTGAGTATGGCTTCCAGCGGGTTGATGGTATTGGCCAAGAGGCGCACGCCCAAGGCAACTTTTTTAAACTGGTTAGCACCATTGCATTGGGTATAGCGTTGCTGGTTACGCTTGCCATTTATATTGGCTTACGCCGCACCGTGACGACGCCCTTAAACGATGCGGTTAAACGGTTAAATAAAATTGCCGAAGCGGATCTTACCCAACCACTACCTGAGGCGGGCAATAACGAGATTGGTCGCCTGTTTTCGGCGATGGCCACCATGCAGCAAAACCTGACGGGGATTGTTGCTCGGGTCCGAGAGGGCAGTTCTGAAATCCACTATGGTACGCGGGAAATCGCTAGCGGCAATGCCGACCTTTCCTCACGTACGGAGCAGCAAGCGGCGGCCATTGAGGAAACCGCAGCCAGCATGGAAGAGATGACGGCCACCGTGAAGCAGAACGCAGATAATTCGCGTCAAGCCAGCACGCTGGCGGCAGATGCCTCGACAACTGCTGAGCACGGTGGCCAAGTGGTCAGCCAAGTGGTTCAAACGATGCATGGTATATCGACAAGTTCGCAAAAAGTGGCCGATATCACCAGTGTTATTGACTCCATTGCGTTTCAAACCAATATCCTCGCACTGAATGCCTCAGTGGAGGCTGCACGTGCCGGTGAGCAGGGTCGTGGCTTTGCGGTGGTGGCGGGTGAAGTGCGCAATCTTGCTAGTCGTAGTGCCGATGCTGCCAAGGAAATCAGAACGCTAATTGATGCCTCGGTGAGCCAGATTAAGCAAGGCTCAACGCTCGTGGAGCAAGCAGGTTCTACCATGTCAGACGTTGTCACTGCCGTGCGCCGTGTGACTGACATCATGGATGAGATATCGGCCGCTTCACAGGAGCAAAGCGATGGCATTGAGCAGGTGAGCCATGCGGTTGGGCAGATGGATCAGGTCACCCAGCAAAACGCTGCCCTTGTCCAGGAAGCTTCCTCGGCTGCTGCCTCATTGGAAGAGCAGGCCAATCAGTTAGAGCAGGCGGTTGCCGTCTTTAAGTTGCTAGGATCTCAGACGCCTCAGCGCACTTCATTGCCTAAGCAAACGAATTCTACGCCGCCTCGCGCTGCGGAAAAAAGTTTACCGGCGGCCTCCGCGCCACGATCAACGCCAACCCACAGCGACCACGCAGAGTGGGAAGCTTTTTAACCCTGACTATATAACTCGTCATCAAGACGTGAATTGATAAGAGGATGAGCAATGGCCGACAAGAACATGAGCTTTTTGGTAGTCGACGACTTTCCTACCATGCGCCGGATTGTACGTAGCCTGCTTAAAGAGCTGGGTTTTACCAATGTCGATGAAGCAGAAGATGGTCAGGACGCGCTTAATAAGCTGCGTGCAGGTGATTTTGAATTTGTTGTTTCTGACTGGAATATGCCTAACCTGGACGGTTTGGAAATGCTCAAGGAAATTCGTCAGGATGACGGCTTGAAGCATTTGCCGGTATTGATGGTAACGGCAGAAGCCAAGAAAGAAAATATTATCGCGGCCGCTCAAGCGGGTGCTAACGGCTACGTCGTTAAGCCATTTACCGCGGCTACCCTTGAAGAGAAGCTTAATAAAATCTTCGAAAAAATGGGTAAATAAAGCGGCTGGGCCGAAGGGCCTGGTGAGCGAGGAGATAATACCATGAGTCAGAATGAGCAGATCGACTCTAGCCCGCTATCCGAGGAAGGCGCTGAAGAGCTAATTCATCGCATCGGCAAGCTTACTCGCATGCTACGCGATAATATGCGCGAGCTGGGATTGGATAAAGAGATCGAAAAAGCGGCTGAAGCCATTCCTGATGCGCGAGATCGGCTGCACTATGTTGCCACGATGACCGAGCAGGCAGCCGACCGCGCATTGAATGCGATTGATCGTGCTCAGCCACTTCAGGATGAACTCTCTGAGCGTGCTGAAGGGCTTGATAAGCAGTGGGCTGAGTGGTTTGAAGCGCCCAAGGATCTGGAAGATGCCAAGGCGCTCGTTAAGGATACGCGCAGCTACTTAAGCGATGTGCCTACGATGACGGCGGCGACGAGTAAAGAGCTTCTTGAAATCATGATGGCTCAGGACTTCCAGGATCTGACCGGCCAGGTGATCAAGAAAATGATGGACGTGATCCGTGAGATCGAATATCAGCTTGTTCAGGTGCTGATCGACAACGTACCGGGTGCTCAGGTACGCGAATCGATGCAGCGCAAGGCCGAAGATCAGTGGAAAAACGACAGTGCACGACGTAAAGAGGATTTGTTGAACGGCCCGCAAATCAAGGAGAGTGCGCCCGATATCGTCACTGGTCAGGATCAGGTGGACGACTTATTGGACGAATTGGGCTTTTAATGCGGCGTTATTAGAGCATTGTAAAAAGCCGTATCTGGCAATATAAGCGTTTTGTTCAGCCGTCCCTTGGGGCGGCTGACTTTATGGTGCGCCACGCACGCTAAGCCGGATGTAGCATGGCAGATAACGATAGCGATCAGGAAAAGACCGAAGAGGCCACGCCCAGGCGCAAAAGCAAAGCGCGTGAAGAGGGGCAGGTACCTCGGTCGCGTGAGCTAACCACGTTTTTGCTGCTGCTGGGCGGTGTCGGTGGGTTATGGGGCATGGGGCAGATTTTTTATGACCAGTTGGGAATGGTCATGGAGCAGGCTTTCATGTTTGACCGGCGCCAAGCCATGGAAGAGATGCCCATGCTGGTCAATGCGCTAAACCTGGGGCAGCGGACGCTGTTTACCATGATGCCGCTATTTCTACTGCTGGCGGTCATTGCGTTAACGGCTCCTGCCTTACTGGGGGGGTGGCTGATATCCGCAAAGTCCATGCAGCCCAAGCTCTCCAAGCTAAACCCTATCGCAGGGGTTAAGCGGATATTTTCGACCCAAGCGTTGATTGAGCTGGCGAAAGCGATTGCCAAGTCGGTGCTGGTGGGTAGCGTGGCCGGGACGTTTTTGTATCTCAACCTGGGTAAGTTTTTAGCGCTAATGGATCAGCCCGTGCATCAAGCACTGGTCAGTGCGCTTAATATGGCGGCCCAGGCGGCTGGTTTGGTCGTACTGTCGCTAATGATCGTCATTCTTATCGATGTACCTTTTCAGCTGTGGAGTAACGCCAAGAAGCTGCGCATGAGTAAAGAAGAGGTGAAGCGCGAGCATAAAGAGTCAGAAGGTGACCCCCATGTTAAAGGACGCATTCGTCAACAGCAGCAGACGATGGCTCGGGGTAGAATGATGAGCAAGGTGCCAGAGGCCGACGTTATTATTACCAACCCAACGCATTATGCCGTGGCCTTGATGTATCAAGAGGGCAGCATGGGAGCACCGCGACTGGTGGCCAAAGGGGCGGATGCCGTTGCGGTAAAAATACGCGAGCTGGGCATAGAGGCAGGCGTTCCTCGCTTGGAGGCTGCACCGCTGGCGCGCGCCCTTTATCATCATGTGGATCTAGAGGCCGAAGTGCCTGCCGAGCTTTATACAGCGGTGGCAGAAGTGATGGCGTGGGCTTACCGCTTAAAGCATGTTGGACAACAAGGAGGCGAGGTGCCCCCAACTCCCGATAATCTGCCGGTACCCCCGGAAATGCAAACCCCTGGCCGTCAGGCCAGTGGCAATGAGGCACCGCCATGAAAGGTTTAAACCAACTGGTCTCTCAGCGTGGCTGGATGGGCGAGGTACGCATGAAGCTGCTTGCCGGGCCGGTGCTGATTTTAATGATTTTGGGCATGATGATCCTGCCCTTGCCGCCCTTTGCGCTGGATATGCTGTTCACCTTTAACATCGCCTTGGCCATCATGGTGTTGTTGGTCAGCATGTTTGCCGAAAAGCCTTTGGATTTTGCTGCGTTTCCTGCTGTTTTGCTATTTACCACGCTACTGCGTCTTTCGCTTAACGTCGCCTCAACGCGGGTAGTATTGATGGATGGCTACGCGGGCGGCGCATCGGCCGGTAAGGTCATCGAAGCGTTTGGTACCTTTCTGGTAGGGGGTAATTTTGCCGTTGGCCTAGTGGTCTTCTTGATACTGGTCATTATCAATTTCATGGTGATCACCAAGGGCGCTGGGCGAATTGCTGAGGTCGGCGCACGTTTTACGCTGGATGCAATGCCTGGCAAGCAGATGGCCATTGATGCCGATTTAAATGCTGGCTTGATTGGTGAAGAAGAAGCCAAAAAGCGTCGTTCAGAAGTCGCCCAGGAAGCCGACTTTTATGGCTCGATGGACGGTGCCAGTAAGTTTGTACGCGGTGATGCCATGGCGGGTCTGGTCATCATGGTGGTTAATATTATCGGTGGCCTGTTGATTGGTATGATGCAGCACGATATGAGCTTCGCCGATGCGGGCCGTACTTATACGCTGCTAACGATTGGCGACGGCCTGGTCGCTCAGATTCCGGCACTGGTCATTTCCACCGCGGCTGGTGTAACGGTATCGCGCGTTAATACCGAGCAGGATGTTGGCCAGCAAATGATCAGCCAACTGTTCGTGAACCCTCAGGTGATGATTCTGGCGGCCGCGGTTATGGGGCTGCTGGGCCTGGTGCCGGGCATGCCGAACTTTGTCTTTCTGTTTTTTACCGCACTGCTGGGCGGTTTGGCTTGGCTCTTGATGCGTCACAATCAGAAAGTCCAAGTGAAAGAGGAGATCGCTACAGAAGCACCTGTTACCCAGGAAACTCCTGAGGCCAGCTGGGAAGATGTCCATCTGGTCGATACCCTTGGACTTGAAGTGGGCCATCGTTTAATCCCACTGGTCGATGCCCGCCAAAAAGGCGAGCTTCTGGGGCGTATTAAAAGCGTGCGTAAAAAGTTTGCTCAGGAGGTCGGTTTCCTGCCACCGGTGGTGCATATCCGCGACAACCTGGAACTGCCGCCTAATACCTACGTGCTCTCCATGAAAGGCGCTGAAATAGGTCGCGCCGAAGCGCAGACAGGCAAGTGGCTCGCCATTGACCCGGGGCAGGTCTCTGGGGAACTGCAAGGGACTGCCACTCACGACCCTGCCTTTGGTTTACCCGCGGTTTGGATCGACACCAATCAGCGTGAGCACGCCCAGGTGTATGGCTATACTGTGGTCGATGCCAGTACCGTTATTGCGACTCACCTTAATCATTTGCTACATCGACATTCACCCGAAATGCTGGGCCGCCAGGAGGTCCAGAAGCTGCTCGACAAGCTGGGCGAAGAGCAGAAATCACTGGTAGAAGAAGTAGTGCCCAAGGCAATTTCTCTGACCATTCTGCAACGTATTTTGCAGAATCTGCTGGAAGAGGATGTGTCTATTCGTGACATGCGCACGATTCTGGACACCCTGGCAGAGCATGCCGGTCAGCAAAAAGATCCTAATGAGCTTACCGCGCTGGTGCGTATTGCATTAGGCCGGGCCATTACGCAGCAGTGGTTTGCCGGACAGGAAACCCTCAATGTGATGGGGCTGGATGCCCAACTGGAGCAGGTACTGATACAGGCGATGAACGGGAATGGCGCGATGGAGCCAGGCTTGGCTGAAACCTTGATGGATCAGGCGCAGCAGGCTCTGGAGCAGCATGAAAGTAGCGGGGAGGCACCGGTATTGGTGGTTCAGCACTCGCTGCGTGGCGTGCTATCACGCTTTTTGCGCCGTCGTTTGCGGCATCTTGTGGTCATGTCACAAGCAGAAATTCCGGATGACCGCACGCTGCGTGTGACCACCACAGTGGGTGGCCGCTAACCATGACCGCAAGCAGCGAACGTGTCAGCTATGTGTACAAACAAAAGGTAAGACATGAGCGTTAGGCGTTTTACGGGAGCAAACAGTCGTGATGTCATGCGCCAGGTGCGTGAAACGCTGGGAGATGATGCGCTAATTTTGGCGAACCGCCGTACTGATGACGGCGTTGAAATCATGGCGATGGCCGATGAGGCTGTCGAGCCTGTCGACGCCGCGTTAGAGGTAACCGCAAGTACGGTAGAACCCGCTACAGCGACGGACCCTCTTCAGGCCATGAGTGAGCGCCTACTGCGTGAAATGCAAGATATGCGCGCGCTTTTAACTAACCAACAGGTAACGAGCCAGCAGGCGCCTCGGCCCGCCGAGTCGGTGCAACAAGCCTCCGATACGCGCGCGCGGCTTTCTCAGTTGTTGACGCGAGTTGGCTTTAGCGCCGAGCTTGGCGATGAAGTACTCGCGGGTCTGCCAGCATCATTGAAAGCGCTTGGCCCTGAAAGTGAGCAACCGCTTGATTGGCTGCGCCAGCAGCTGACAAGCAGGCTTCATGTGTTAAATGACGAGGCCAGTTTTTTTGACCAAACGGGCATCGTCGCCTTGGTCGGTCCTACCGGAATAGGCAAAACCACGACCACCGCAAAGCTTGCGGCGCGCTTTGTGATGCGACATGGCACACGCCCTGTCGCGCTGGTCACCACGGATAGCTTTCGTATCGGCGCCCATGAGCAGCTCAGGATTTACGCACGCCTGTTGGATACCCCCATGTACGCCCTTGATGCTGAGCAGCCGGTCGATGATCTGCTGGGCCGCCTTCACGGCAAGCAGTGGGTCATGATTGATACGGTTGGGATGAGCCAGCGTGACCAGCGTGTTATTGATCAAATTGCTCATTTGCAGGGCGGAAGTTCCACGGTAAGGCTGGTACTGCTGTTGAACGCGGCTAGCCAGCCAGAAACCCTGGAAGAAGTCGTGCTGCGTTATCGTCAGGCCGCGCGGGCGGCAGGCGCTGAGCTTGATGACTGTATTATTACCAAGCAGGATGAAGCCGGCCGACTAGCCCCCGTGCTGGATATTGTTATCCGTCATGGTATGCGCGTGCTGTTTAGCTCTCATGGGCAGCAAGTGCCCGAAGATATGAGCGTGGCGCTGCCGGATGCGCTGATCAACCAGGCGTTGGAAAGCCAGGCGAAAGCAGCGCCGCAGCCTGGCTTCACGGCACCGGCTAGCATGCCTCGCTGGTCGCGAGATGTGCTTGGCCAAGGGCGGAGGCTGTCGCTACTACTGACGCGGCTGCGCCAGCGTTTGGCAGGCTTCGCCACGCTGGAAGCCATGTGGGATGTTAGCGCTTTGCCGAGCGAGCTACAGAGCGCGCAGCTTACTCGTCTGTTGCCGCACGCGTTACCCGCCCCTGGTGTGGTGTGGGCGGCACGCCGTAACGAGCGTGGCTGTGATTGGTCGATGCCGGATATCAGCATGGACGAACGGGGCGCTTGGCATGCCGTCCCCATGCTTCAACATCGCCAACCTGCGGGTTGGCAGGCCAGGCTTGAGACACGAATGGAGGCGGGCGCCACGGTGCATCTATTGCCCGTGCTGCCTCCGGCAGAAACCGTGCAGTGGCTGAATGAGCAACAGCTGACTTGGGTCAGCCTTGTGACATCCGCACAGCGTGTATACTTTCATGGCGAGCGTTCTGCGCTACGCGGACTATTTGAACAAAGCACGCTCAGCCATCATGTCAGCGTGCGGTTTCGTGGCCAGTCCATGCAGTTATGGACCGCTTATGCCGAAGTGCAAAATGAGGCGGGCAGTGTACTGCTTGCGTGGTATGGGGAGGTTCGTGACCCCGAAAGTGCCAAGGTCGTTGCCCGGCGCTACTGGTTGACGCCGGCTCGTTTAGGCGCCGATGTACTTTTCCAACTGGTCATTCAGCTGCAAAGTGAGGGCCTGGCAGCGCTCACCAAACGCGCGTTGCAGCAGTTTAAAGAGGCCGATAGCGGGGACGTGGATCCAGAAGTACGTCTACTGTTAGCCAGCGGCGTCGCGTCAGTGGTCGGGCATTTGGATAACGCGGATGATGATGAGGCGTCCAGTCTGCGTAGCGATCTACTCAGCCTGTTGGGCACGCGCCGAAAACGCCGCGATACGGCCATGCTGGATGCGTTGATGTACGCCTTTATGGCGCGCGACGCCATTCGCCAATTGGGCAGCGTTAGCCGAGAGGTGAATGTATGAGTCAGGATCAGGCGGCGGGCTTGCGCCAATGGGCCGACAGCCAGCGTCAGAAGCAGGCACCCAGCCAGCCTGATGCGCCGTTGGCAAGTGATATGGAGGTGATGAGCGAAGCGCCTGCGCCCGCGCCAGGTGCTGTTTCGCCCACCCCCACGATTGACGAGCAGCCGGTTGCGAAAGCCCCTTCGCGACCTAAAAAGCCCTTGTATATTATTGGTTTGCCAGGGCAGGGCGCGCAGGCTGTCAAACAGGCTCAACATCGCCTGGCTCAATGGTCTGCGCTGGGCCGTCACTGGGCAGGATCACCTGACGATTGGGATATACAGGCGGTTAGCGTTAATGCGCCTGATCTGGCTCAGCTAAGTGCTCGGCATGCGCGTTGGGCGCTCTGGGTTAACAGCGATGCGGACGCATTTGCCGAGATGTACCGGCTACTTCGCCAGGCGCGTGACAATGGCGGGCCTCGCCGATTATTGGCACTGCACGAGCCCTCTTTGTCGCGCCAAGGCTTGTTGGAAAACTTGCGTGAAGCCGCTAGCCACTATTTGGCCATCGATCTTCTGGTGCTGGCGCGCTGATAAGGAAATATTCGACATGTTAAGCAAGCTATTCAAGATGATGGGTGTTTGCGGGTTGATAGGTCTCATCGGTAGCGCTCAGGCGGCGGGCAGCTGGAGCACCTCGGTGCCGGGCGTGATGGTGGCCATGAGTGACCGGGAAACCCGTAGCCAGTCAATGACGCCACCCGATTCTGTACAGGTGCACAATCGTGTGATTGATCGGATACACTGGCAGCTTGAGGCGCCGCCGGGCAGCGCTATCAACGCATGGCTATGCCATCCGGAGCAGTGTGTGGCTCTCTCGGGAGGGCGCGGAACGGTCACCGAGCTGGCGGGAAGGCAGGTAAGTGCTCCTTTGCAGTTTCGTTTTAAGTTACTGCCTGGACAGCGGCCTGTTCGTGTTCAGGGTCTGCAAGTCATTGTGAACTATCAGTAAAAGTTGTATAGCCGCGAGGCAAAAAGATGTACACAGCACAAGGCAGAATCAAGCAAGGCGAGCTATTCACACAATACATGCCACTGGTAAGACGTCATGCCTTAACACTGCAGGTCAGGTTGCCAGCCAGTATTGAACTTGATGATCTTATTCAGGCGGGCACGGTAGGGCTTTTAGAAGCACTGGGCCGTTTTGATGCCGCTCATGGTGCCAGCTTTGCGACGTTTGCCAGCCAGCGTATCCGTGGGGCGATGGTCGATGAACTGCGTACGCGGGATTGGTTGCCACGCAGCGTGCGCCGCGCTGCGCGCGCTGTGGACGACGCGATCCGGCGGCTAGAGCAGCAGCTCGGGCGCTCGCCGGAAGAGAGTGAAATTGCCTTGGCGCTTGAGATGCCGCTGGGTGATTACCAACAGCTGCTCAACGACACCAATAGCGGTCAGCTATTGCCGTTTGAAGAGTTGGTTGCCGATGGTGGTGAGCCGGTAAGTTTTGATGTGAGCAACTTGCCGTTTGAAAAGCTGCTGGATGAGCAGCAGCGCCAAACATTGGTTGCTGCCATTGAGGCGTTGCCAGAGCGCGAGAAACTGCTCATGGCACTTTATTACCAGGAAGAGCTGAATTTAAAAGAAGTGGGCGCCGTGCTGGGCGTGACCGAGTCGCGTGTGTCTCAGTTGCATAGCCAAGCCATTAGCCGTCTGCGTGCCCGGTTGCATGATTCAGCCTAAACAACCGATACGTTAACTCACAATAACCGGCGAGGAGCCGTTGATGAACCCGTCCACGTTGATAGGTATATTCGCCAGTATGCTGCTGCTAGTAAGCGTGCTGTTCTTTACTGCGGAGTCCCCTGAAAGTTTTATCAATCTGCCGGGCCTGGCGATTGTTATAACCGGTACTCTGGCCGCTACTTTTATAAGCTATCCGCTAAAAGAGGTGTTACGCGTTGTACGCTTGGTAGGGCTTGTCTTTCGGCGTGAAAATACCTATATACGCGACGATATCAACGAGCTGGTCGCCATGTCCCGGCTATGGTTTAAAGGCGATGTGCGTGCAGTCGAACAAGAGTTGGAGCATACGCGCAATCCGTTTTTACGTACCGGTATTCAGTTAGTCATTGCCAATACCAAAGAAGATGAGATCTTCGACATGCTGCGTTGGCGGATTGCCCGGCTCAAGGCTCGCGAGCACGCAGAAGCCCAGATTTTTCGCACCATGGCGACCTATGCGCCAGCGTTTGGCATGATTGGCACGCTGGTGGGATTGGTTAATATGCTGGAAGTCATGGATGCCGGTGACCTGGATGTCATTGGCCCCCGTATGGCGGTGGCGCTGCTCACCACCTTCTACGGTATTTTGCTGGCGAATCTGGTGTTTAAACCCATCGCGGTGAAGCTAGAACGACGTACAGAAGAGCGCCTGATTACCATGAACATGGTGCTGGAAGGTATTTCACTGATCACCAAGCGCCGCCTGCCCTCTTTTATTGAGGAAACGCTCAATTCATTTATCGCCAACTATAACGATGAGATTCGCGATGCCACTATAAAGCCCCGGCCTGATACACCAAGCGCGACGGCAAAGGGCTAAGGCGATGCTGGATAACAATACGCGCCATGCGCTGGAGCTTCCCGCCGGGCAGGGTGAAAGCGATGAGAGCTGGCTGACCAGTTATCTGGACGTGCTCACCCTGCTGATTACGCTGTTTGTTTTGTTGCTGGCTTTGGCTCCCCCCGGTGGTAATGAAGCACTTGAGGGTGAGGAAGCGTCCATGGCCAGCGTGATTAGCTCACTGCCCTTGGCAACGCTTGCCACCGGTATTCACCCGCGCCATAGCGGGTTGCAGCCCCAGATGGCGGCATTGGATATTCCCGGCGTCAGCGTATCGCAGGGCCAGGAGGGCGTAACGCTACGCATTGATGATAGCCTTTTATTTCCCAGTGGCGAGGCAGTGCTCACCTCTCTAGGCCAAGAGGTGATAGAAAGTCTTGTCGATGTGTTCGCGGCCTTTGATGGTCAGGTTTCCGTTGAAGGACATACTGACAATCTTCCTATTGCGACCACTCGGTTCCCTTCCAACTGGGAACTCTCCGCCGGACGTGCGATTGCCGTTATGCGCCACCTGGAAGGTCAGGGCATAGCGATTTCTCGAATGCGGGCCGTTGGTTATGCGGATACTCAACCTATGGAGAGCAACGCAACACCTGAAGGGCGAGCTGCTAACCGGCGCGTTGAACTGTTGTTACGACAACAGCCAGAAGGGTGAGTGGACTGCTCAAGGCTGGGGTTGTGCCTAAGCATCCCCTTCTGCTGCAGTCGTATGCTGCCCTGTTGGTGCTTGATGTCGATCGTCGGCGCATCCAGGCGACCAGTACAAATCTGGCCGCGCTGATGGGACTCTCACGCCAATCGGTAACGTTAACCCAATTGCTGGGGACGCGTTTAATCCAGCGACTTTCAGGGCGACGCGGTTTCACATAGCGTTTGCATGCGCTCAATCGCTTGATCGGCGCCTTCAAGCTGAAACGTCATGTACCAGGGGGGCTGTTCGCCTCGATCAAACCCCAGGAAAAGTTGCTCGCCTTGTTCCATCTGGTGCATTAGCGTCTGCATATCAGCAAGATAAAAGTGTACGTAAAAGCCGTTATCGCCTCGCTCGGTGATGAATTCTGCCATGGTATCGACCGCGGGCTGCTCATCGATACGCAGCCGGGTCGGCACCAGGTTGACGGTTTTACTTTCGCCTTGCTGCTCCTCCAGCGTGACACGCACTTCAAGCCACGGTAAATCACACACGTTTTGGGTGGCATTCAGGCTGAGTGTCGCGTCGGAATAACTATGGGTTTCAACGGCGCGAAAGTGGTGCTCATTACCCAGCGTTAACGCCATTGATTGCCACTGGCCATGCGACTGTATGTCCTCCATATTAAAGTTCGCCGCCTGTGTTAACGGTGCAATAAGTAGAAGGGTGGCGCTTGCCAAGGCTGTTGAATAGGGTGTCATGTCAGCACATCAAGGTTGGGTAAGAAAAGCCCAGCGTTTATGACGGGTTTGCCCGCAGCAAAGGCGCCGGGTGCTTTCTATAAACCACTACCGCCCGTGGCAGCACGTGGTAATGGTAGTGGTAATGGCCACTAGGCAGAAAGTTCGAATAATGGCCTAACGTCGTCATTAAGATAACAGTCATCAAACTCGCCGACTGCCGCCAGTGCTTGAAGATCAGGAATCGTAACGTTGTGACGATCACGAAATACCAGACCTTCTTCGCTCAGCAAGCTAAAGGTGCGGCTAACATGTACAGGGCTTAAGCCCAGAATGTCAGCTAGCTGCTCTTGAGAGAGCGGGAGTCGAAGCTGCCCGTCGGTATGGCTATTGGTCTGGCGCAGTCTCAAATACATTTCGTACAGGAAGTGCGCTGTTTTTTGCCGAGCACTGCGTCGGGCAAGCGTTACTAGTCGTTCGGTGAGCAGTGCCTGGTGACGGCTGGTGATCGCAAATACCACCGAGGTTAGTGGCACCGACTGACGAAATACGTCAAGCAGGCGTTTGTGCGGAAAATGACAGATTACGCCATCGGTAATCATGCGAACACTTTCCAGACGTTGCGAAAACGCGAACTCACGCAGGCCAATAATATCGCCAGGCAAATAAATTTCCAGAATCTGTCGATCACCGTTTTCAAGGTGGCGATAGGAGTAGGCCCAACCACTTTTCAAGGTGCAAAATTCGCCAGCCGGATCACCGAGTTCCCATAGCAGTGAGCCCGCTGTGATATCCGTAGGGCTCTCTTCCAGGGACGCTAACAGGGCTTTATCTGCCGTGCTTAATGAGCAGTAGTGGCTGAAGTGGTGAAGAATGCAGCTTTGATCTTCGCTCACAGCTTGATCTCCATGAGTGTTGCCTAACAAATATCAAGTTATTTGGCGAATGACGATAAGCAATTAATCGCGCACTGCACTGCCCGATGACCTTGATACAGGGGCGAATCGGCTAAATTATGGCATAAAATCACGTTCAGGGTGGGCGCATGCCCACCCTGAAACGCCCGATTACGAAGCGGCGCGGTTGCCGCGTTCAAGTAGCGGAGAGAGAAAGCGTCCGGTATGTGAAACGTGCTGCTTGACGATCTGTTCCGGCGTGCCTTCGGCGATGATTTGCCCGCCGCCGGAACCGCCTTCCGGGCCCAGGTCGACAATCCAGTCAGCCGTCTTGATCACATCCAGGTTGTGCTCGATGACCACGATGGTATTGCCGTGGTCGCGCAAACGATGCAATACGGTCAGTAGCTGACGAATATCTTCAAAATGAAGCCCGGTTGTAGGTTCATCCAGGATATACAGCGTCTTGCCGGTGTCACGTTTGGCAAGCTCACGAGCAAGTTTGACCCGCTGCGCCTCGCCACCTGACAGTGTGGTGGCGCTCTGGCCCAAGCGGATGTAGGAAAGCCCTACATCCAGTAACGTTTGCAGGCGGCGCGCGATCGCCGGTACCGGGCTAAAGAACTCAAGCGCATCCTCAACCGTCATCTCCAACACTTCGTGGATCGTTTTACCCTTGTAGTGGATATCCAACGTCTCGCGGTTATAGCGCTTGCCTTTACAAACGTCACACGGCACATAGATATCCGGCAAAAAGTGCATCTCGACCTTAATCATGCCTTCGCCCTGGCACGCCTCGCAGCGCCCGCCCTTAACGTTGAAGCTAAAGCGGCCTGGCTTGTAGCCACGCGAGCGAGCTTCCTGGGTACCGGCAAACAGCTCACGGATAGGTGTGAAAATGCCGGTATAGGTGGCGGGGTTGGAGCGTGGTGTGCGGCCAATTGGGCTTTGATCAATATCGATCACTTTATCAAGCTGATCGAGCCCTTCGATTTTCTCGTAAGGCGCAGCCGTCAAGGTTGTTGCGCGATTCAGCTCCCGCGCGGCAATCGGCATTAGCGTGCCGTTGATCAGTGTGGATTTACCCGACCCGGATACGCCGGTAATTGCAATGAACAGCCCCAGTGGCAGGCTGAGCGTTACATCCTGCAGGTTATTGCCAGTGGCACCGCGTAGCACCAGCTGTTTTTCGGGGTTGCCGGGAATACGGTAGGGCGGCACGCTGATCTCGCGGGTGCCGGTTAAGTACTGGCCGGTCAGCGAGTTGGGGTTGTCCATAACGTCCTGAGGCGTGCCCTGGGCGACAATCTCGCCACCGTGCACACCGGCGCCTGGGCCAATGTCCAATACGTGGTCAGCGGCGCGAATGGCATCTTCGTCATGCTCTACCACAATCACGGTGTTGCCCAAGTCGCGCAGGCGCTCCAGGGTCTTTAATAGCCGGTCGTTGTCGCGCTGGTGCAAGCCAATGGAGGGTTCATCAAGAATGTACATGACACCCACCAACCCCGCGCCAATCTGGCTTGCCAGGCGAATCCGCTGGGCTTCGCCGCCGGAAAGGGTGTCGGCGCTACGCTCAAGGTTCAGGTAATCAAGCCCCACGTTAACCAGAAACTCCAGGCGGGCCTGGATCTCGTGAACAATTTTGTCGGCAATTTCACCTTTGCGGCCAGGCAGGCTAAGCGTTGCAAAGTAACGCTGCGCCTCGCCAATCGGTGTGCGCACTACGTCGGCGATATTACGGTCATCCACAAACACATGACGCGACTCTTTGCGCAATCGCGTACCGTGACACGTGGCGCAGGGCTGCAGGGCGATGTACTTGGCCAGGTCTTCGCGCACCATGTTGGACTCGGTTTCCCGATAACGGCGCTGCATATTGGGCAGCACACCCTCAAAGGCATGCTCGCGAGTGACCTTGCGCCCCCGGTCGCCTACATAGGCAAAGGGAATCTGTTCATCACCGCTGCCGCTAAGAATGATGTCACGTTCGTGACGCGCCAAATCTTTCCAGGGCGTTTCCAGCTCAAACTGATAGTGCTTGGCGAGCGCTTGTAACTGAGTGAAATAATAAATATTGCGCCGATCCCAGCCTTTAATCACGCCTTCTGCTAACGAGAGCTCAGGATGGCTAATCAGCTTTTCAGGGTCAAAATACTGCTGTATGCCTAAACCATCACAGGTCGGGCAGGCACCCGCAGGGTTGTTGAACGAGAACATTCGGGGTTCAAGTTCTGACAGAGAATAGCCGCAGACCGGGCAGGCAAAGCGTGATGAAAACGCCATGTCTTCCTGCTCGCCGTCCATAAAATGAATCATGGCGGTGCCATCGGCGAGATTGATGGCCGTCTCAAAAGATTCTGCCAGGCGCTGGGCGATATCGTCGCGCACTTTGAAACGATCAACCACAACGCTGATGTCGTGCTTTTTACGTTTATCCAGCGGTGCGATATCGTCAAGTTCCAGCACTTGGCCGTCGATTAACGCACGCACAAACCCTTGAGCGCGAAGCTCGGCAAGCAGCTGTAAGTGTTCTCCCTTGCGGCCTTTAACCACAGGTGCCAACAGCATTAGCTTGGTGCCCTCGGCCAGATTCATTACCTGGTCGACCATCTGTGAAATGGTTTGGGCTTCAAGCTCTTCGCCGTGTTCTGGGCAGCGTGGGGTGCCCGCACGGGCAAACAGCAAGCGCAGGTAGTCGTATATTTCGGTGATGGTACCCACGGTTGAGCGCGGGTTGTGAGAGGTGGATTTCTGCTCAATGGAGATTGCAGGCGAAAGTCCCGCGATGTGATCCACATCGGGTTTCTCCATCATCGACAGGAACTGGCGCGCATAGGTAGAGAGCGACTCTACATAGCGTCGCTGCCCTTCGGCATACAGCGTATCGAACGCCAGCGACGATTTTCCCGAACCGGATAGGCCGGTAATCACAATCAGCTTGTCGCGGGGCAGTTCCACATCGATCTGCTTGAGGTTGTGGGTGCGTGCACCCCTGACCAGAATGCTGTCCATCAACACCTCGACTCGCGCGGCAAAAAAGTAATTATACGTTTGCCACCCCCTCTCGGCAAAAACGCTTTGTTATCCGTTAACGCAGGACGGCGTTTCCAGCGTGGTTGCAAACCGCTAGAATGGGGGGTTATCCGAGAAAATTACCTTATCCACCATACACAAGGGCATTATGCGCAAGGTTTCCGCACTGCTAATGGCCTCTGAGCGTCGTGCAATCAGCGGCTTGGCTGGGCTTTATGCGTCTCGTATGTTGGGGCTTTTCATGGTGTTGCCGGTGCTGGCGCTGTATGCCGACGCGCTTGAAGGGGCGACACCCTTGCTGGTGGGCTTTGCATTAGGTGTTTATGGGCTTACCCAGGCCATACTGCAAATCCCCTTTGGTTGGCTGTCCGACCGCATTGGGCGTAAACGGGTTATCGCCTTTGGGCTGCTTGTTTTCGCCATAGGCAGTGTGGTGGCCGCGATGGCCGACTCCATCGGAGGGGTTATTATTGGGCGAGCCTTGCAGGGCGGTGGTGCGGTGGCGGCGGCCATCATGGCACTGCTTGCCGACCAAACGCGCGAACAGGTGCGTACGGCGGCAATGGCGACCATCGGGCTGTCGATTGGCATCTCGTTTGGTATTGCCATGGTCGTGGGCCCTTGGCTTGCCTCATGGGCGGGGCTTTCCGGCGTGTTCTGGTTTACCGCGCTGCTAACCCTTTTAGGGCTAGTCGTTCTGTGGCGCTGGGTGCCGCCCGCTCCTCGGCGGCTGCGCCACCGTGATGTGGGGATGGATCGTCAGCAGGTTAAAAGTGTGATTATGCGCCCTGATCTGTGGCGTCTGGACCTGTCGATTTTTACACTACATCTGGTGCTGATGGCTATTTTTGTCGCGGTGCCCTTTCGGTTGCAGGAAGCCGGCATACCGCTGGCGCATCACGGTTTGGCGTACCTGGGCATTATGGGGCTTTCATTTGTTGCCATGGTGCCGCTCATGATAGTGGCCGAGAAAAAGCAGCAGATTAAAGTCGTATGCCTGTTGGCTATTGGCGCCATTACGGTAAGCCTGGGCGGGCTTGGGTCGTCGTTCTCTCATGGGCACTGGCTGTTTGTTGGGCTGTTTATTTTCTTTACCGGTTTTAATCTGCTGGAAGCGACGCTGCCATCAATGCTCAGTAAGCTTGCTCCCGCTGGCGCTAAAGGCACCGCCATGGGCGTGTACTCTACAAGCCAGTTTTTAGGGGCTTTTCTGGGCGGTACGCTGGGAGGGCTATTGGCGAATGTGTGGGGCCTTGATGCCGTTTTTATCGGCTGTGCGGCACTGGCTCTGCTATGGTGGCTTGCGATGTGGAAAATGCCCTCACCACCGCCGCTCTCCAGCGAGGTGGTGGACTTAAATGACGCGCTGCCAGATACGCTGGATGTATTGATGGAGCGGCTGGCAGAGGTTGTGGGCGTCGAAGATGTCATGCTGGTGCCCGAAGAACATCTGGTCTATTTAAAAGTGAATCGTCAGCAGCTTGATAGGGCGGCACTGGCCAGGCTGATTCCCCCCAAATCTTAATGCGGCTGGCTGCCAGCCGCAGGCAATAATCAGTGGTATCGGCAGTGTAGGCATGATCGCGTCGATGTTTATCTATACGTAACACAATGGAAGGAGCGCCTTATGGCTCGCGGTATCAACAAAGTGATTCTGATCGGTAACCTCGGGCAAGATCCTGAGGTGCGCTTTACGCCCAGCGGTACGGCAGTGGCCAACTTGAATCTGGCCACCTCTGATACGTGGATGGACCGCCAAAGCGGCCAGCGCCAGGAGCGTACTGAGTGGCACCGGATCGTGCTGTTTAATAAGACGGCTGAAATTGCCCAGCAGTATTTGAAAAAAGGCTCCAAGGTCTATATCGAAGGGCGCTTGCAAACCCGTAAATGGCAGGATCAAAACGGCCAGGATCGTTACAGCACTGAAATCGTTGCCAACGATATGCAGATGCTGGATGGCCGTTCCGGCGACTTCCAGGGTGGCGGTGCATCGCAGAATAATTACCCTGGTAACCAGGGCGGCATGGCTCAAGGCGCGGCGCCTCAAGGGGGATATCCCCAGCAAGGTGGTGCTCCACAGGGCAATAACTTTGGCGGCCAAGGGTATGGCAATAACAACCCGGGCAACCAGGGCCAGGGCAATCCTCAGCAGGGTGGTCAGCAGGCTCCTCGCCCCCAACCTGCGCCCCAGCAGGCCCAGCCCGCTCACCAGGGAAATGCTGCCCCCCAGCAAGGCCAACAGAACAGCAACTATGGCGCGCCTGATCCGGGTAGCTTTGACGATTTCGACGACGAAATCCCGTTCTAAAGCGGCTGATCAAGCCCATTACGCTATGTTCGTTGATAGAAGGGGTCTGTCTTGAAACTGCTAATACTGAATTCCGGGCACTGCTTAAGTTTGGCACTGGCCCGGGAAGTAAGCCGTCGTGCGGATATGGAGCTGGTGATTGAGCAGGACACCACCATAACGGCGGCGCAGTTACACGAGATTGCCCCGGATGCGGTGGTTATTCCAGCGCTGGCGCAGCCGCTGAACATGACACCCGCCGAGGTAGGCGCACATGCCGACGCGGTTGACAGCTGCCTGGAGGCATGTCTTGCGCAGTCGGTGCCGCTGGTGTGGTGTGTTTCAGACCAGCTCTATGAGGATGGCTTTGATGAGCCTATCGACGAGCACGTAGTACCGACTCCGCGTGATGAGTGTTTGCGGCGTCTGGTTGCCACGGGTGACCGTATTCGGGCCGAGCACCATCACCATCTGATCATTCGTCTGGGTCCCTTGTTTGCGCTTGAAGGTAGCCACGCCTGGTTGAATGAAATGCTGGATAGCCTGGTGACAGGGCAAAGTGTGCGGGCCGCAGAAGATGTCGTGTGTTGCCCAACGTCAGCCGATGCGGTCGCTATGGCACTGGTAGGCATGCTTCAGCAGCAGGCGTGTGGCGCCAACGCGTGGGGGGCCTACCATTTGGCAGGCACTGAACCTGTCAGTGTGTTTACGTTTAGCTCCATGGTGCGTACTCAGTTGGCAACGCATCTGGAAGGCCGTGGTGAGCAAATTGAGCTTGGCGAAGTCACGGCCCTTAATCATCATCACGATGCAAAACTGCGGCGTGTTTTAAATTGTCGCCGGGTGCTGGATGTCTTTGGTGTGCATCAAAAGCCGTGGCGGCTAGAGGTGGGGCGTATGCTGGATGCCTGGTGTTTAACGCGTGATGGCCAGCAAGACGCTAGTACAGGAGAGTCCGTTTGACCAATGTGGTTCGTAGCCTGGTGTTTTATGCCGGGTACTTTCTTGCCATGCTGATTATTGGCGTGCTGTTTCTACCCATCGCCCCTTTTTTACCGTTGGCAGGCCGCTACCGGCTGTTGAACCTGTATAACCACTTTTTAGTGGCCTGGTTTCAACTAGCCTGTGGGGTTCGCTACGATATTCAGGGGCGCGAGCGTATTCCGGATGGGCCTTGTGTGATTCAGGCGAACCATCAGTGCGAGTGGGAAACGGTTTTTCTTCAAGTCATGAAGCCGCCGGTATGCACGGTGCTTAAGCAGGAGCTTCTGCATATCCCGATTTTTGGCTGGGGATTGCGCCTGCTAAAACCGATTAGCCTGGACCGTTCCAAGCCCGCGCGTGCCTTGAAACAGGTGCTGACGCAAGGTGTGGAGCGGCTAGGAACGGGTCTTTCAGTGCTGATTTTCCCGGAAGGAACGCGAGTCGACCCCGGTGTGCGTAAGCGCTATAACAAGAGCGGCAGCGTGGTGGCTTGCCGCGCGGGTGTGCCGGTGCTACCAATCGCACATAACGCAGGCGAACGCTGGCCTGGGCGCCACTGGGTGAAGCAGCCTGGGGTGCTGCGGGTACGCATTGGTCCGCCAATTGAGACCGAAGGGCGCACACCTGATGAGGTACTGGCCGACGTTGAAGCCTGGATAGAGGCGCAGTTGCAGGAGATTTCAGAGGTGCCGCGCCCGTCGACTAGCCAAAGACCTTGAGCCGATAAAGGGCGGGTAGCTCGCCATGAATAGCGACAAACGCTAACAGCAAAAACGGCGCCTTGATAAGGCGCCGTTTTATTACTGCAACAACTCGTCAGCCATTAAGGCATTGCTCAGCCGTTATAGCGCTGGAAGACCAGGCAGGCATTAGTGCCGCCAAAACCAAAACTATTCGACAGGATGCGTTCAAGCGCCACATCGTCACGCCGTGTTGTCACAATATCAAAGCCGTCTGCCTGCTCGTCGAGGTGTTCAACATTGGCAGAGGCGGCAACAAAGTTGTGTTGCATCATCAGCAGTGAGTAGATGGCTTCCTGAACACCGGTAGCGCCCAGAGAGTGGCCCGTCAGCGACTTGGTTGAGCTCATCGCAGGCGTGGAGTTGCCAAACACGGCACGTACCGCTTTTAGCTCAGCTACATCGCCAACAGACGTTGAGGTGCCGTGAGTATTGATGTAGTCAATATCGCCTTCCACGGTCGCCATTGCCTGATGCATGCAGCGCACCGCGCCTTCGCCGGAAGGCGCGACCATGTCATGGCCGTCAGAGGTGGCGCCATAGCCTACCAGCTCGCCATATATTTTAGCGCCGCGGGCCTTGGCATGCTCCAGCTCTTCTAATACCAGCATGCCACCGCCGCCAGCGATAACAAAGCCATCGCGCGCTTGGTCGTAGGGGCGCGAGGCTTTTTCAGGCGTATCGTTGTAATGGGTAGAGAGCGCTCCCATGGCATCAAACAGGCACGAGAGGGTCCAGTGCTCCTCTTCACCGCCGCCGGCAAAAACCACGTCCTGCTTGCCGAGCTGAATCTGCTCCATCGCGCTGCCGATACAGTGTGCCGAGGTGGCACAGGCAGATGAGATTGAGTAGTTTACGCCTTTGATTTTAAACGGAGTTGCTAAACAGGCTGAGACCGTGCTGCCCATTGTGCGGGTAACGCGGTAAGGGCCAACGCGGCGCAAGCCTTTCTCACGCATGGCGTCAGCCGCTTCGACCTGATTAGCACTAGAAGCGCCGCCGGAGCCTGCAATAAGGCCGGTACGTTCGTTGGAAACCTGTTCTTCGGAAAGCCCTGAGTCTTCAATGGCCTGAGCCATGGATACATAGGCATACGCTGCAGCATCGCCCATAAAGCGGCGCAGTTTACGGTCGATAAGGGGGTCCAGATCGATATCGACACTGCCCGCAACATGGCTACGAAAGCCACGTTCAGCGTACTCTTCCTTAAAACGAATACCGCTGCGCCCGTTTTGGAGAGCGTCCAGGACCTGTTGCTGGTCGTTGCCTAAGCACGACACAATGCCAAGGCCGGTGACTACCACTCGTCGCATGGGAGCCTCCTGTTAGAAATTCGCAGTAGAGGTGAATAGGCCAACGCGTAAATCATTAGCCTGGTATATATCGCGTCCGTCGACGGAAACGGTGCCGTCAGCAATGCCCAAAATAAGTCGACGGGTAATAATACGCTTTATATTAATGCGGTAAGTTACTTTTTTCGCATCTGGCATGATCTGGCCACTGAATTTTACCTCGCCACAGCCAAGTGCGCGTCCGCGCCCTGGGTGACCCAGCCAACCCAGGTAGAAACCCACTAACTGCCACATGGCATCCAGGCCCAGGCAGCCGGGCATCACCGGATCACCTGGAAAGTGGCAGTCAAAAAACCACAGGTCAGGAGAGATATCCAGCTCGGCGATCAGCTCGCCTTTGCCGTACTCACCGCCTTCTTCATGAATGTGTGCGATACGGTCGAGCATTAGCATGTTGGGAGCCGGAAGCTGCGCGTTACCGGGTCCAAATAGCTCGCCGCGTGAGCAGGCCAGCAGTTCTTCGCGATCAAAGGAATGTTGCTTGGTCACTGAATCGTTCCGAGTTTCAAAATGATTGTTGGCCGCGTGCGGCACCTATAGCTGAGGTGTAGCACCGGAGCATAGCACGGAAATGCAGTGTCGAGACACGGCCCGCAAGGTCTAGCTAGTCTACTTCCCGAAACAGACGAATGCACGTAAGTCACTACCTATCGCGTACATCGAACGTTTTTTTATTAAGTAATAGAGGTTTTAAGGTAAGCTTTTACGCCCCATCGGCATCAGTAAGTTGGCCTGGATAAACGGCTTATTAACGTTATATGCGTTATTCAAGCCTTTGGTCCAGGACAGGATGGGTATGCTGCTAGAAAATTATGTTTATTTAATTAGTGTTAGTTTTTAGTGACAGGATATAGCGAACCGCCATGTGGCTACCAATTTCTCTTAATCGACCGTTGGTTTGGGTAGCATTAGCGGCGCTGCCAGCTTGTATCTGGTTAACCGATGCGATGTTACGCATGGTAGCTGCGAGCCTGGTTATTTTTGGGTTGTGGGATATGTGGTGCCAAGTGCGTCAGCAGCGCCAGCGTTATCAACTGTCCCAAAGCGCAATTAACCTGGCAAGCGATGCGATAGTGGTCTGTGATGCCGATAATCGGATCATGGCCGTTAATCCAGCCTTTACAGAAATTACCGGCTATAACAGCCAGGAAATAGTGGGCCGCAAGCTGGAAACACTGGCCGCTCCTCGTCACGATAAAGTGTTTTATCAAAACTTTTGGAGCACGCTAAAAGCGACGGGACGCTGGGAAGGGGAAATGTGGAATCGCCGCAAACACGGCGATGAGTATCCTGAATGGTTAAAAGTACGCGCGGTTACCGATAAACAGGGCAATATTAGCCACTTTATTAGCCTGTTCACCGATATCTCAGTGCAAAAAGCCCGCGAACATGATTTGCGGCGGATTGGATACGAAGACCCACTAACCGGCTTGCCCAACCGTCGCCGCCTGCACGACTTAATGACATCTCGCTTGCGCCATTTACGCGCAGGCGAGAGTTTAGATATTGCTCTGATCGATATCGATGGTTTGAAGTCGGTTAACGACAGCCTGGGCATCGAGCAAGGCGACCGCCTGCTGGCGTGTTTTGCCCAGCGGCTTGCAGGCTATGTCGCGGGTAGCGTGGTCGGGCGTTTGGGCGGTGATGAATTCATGGTTATCCGTACCACCACGTTTGATGATCACGACCCATGGATTGTATCACTGCGTGAGCATATGTGTCGGCCTTTTGAAGTGAGTGATCACCTGCTGCGTTTGGGCGTTACCATTGGCAGCTGCCGTGCTCCAGAAGATGGGCGTGATTCGGGGGTGCTTTTTCAGCGTTTGGAGTCGGCACTTTATAGTGCCAAACGATTAGGCCGTAACCATAGCCTGCGTTTTCGCCCGGCGCTGGATAAGCAGGATAACCCACAGCTTGCTCTGGTCAGTGACCTGCGTGCCGCGCTGATATCTGGTGATCAACTTGAGCTACATTACCAAACCCAGCACCACCCCGGCACCGGTGAGTTGTTGGGGATGGAGGCGCTATTACGCTGGCGCCATCCCTTGGATGGCATGATTTCACCGGGCGATTTTATCCCCTTGGCCGAACGCCATGGGTTAATGGCAGAACTGGGAAGCTGGGTGATTGAAAAGGCTTGCGCCCAGCAGGCCCATTGGCAACACAGCGGCATGTCAGGGTTGACCATCTGGGTCAATATTTCCGCGTTGCAGCTTTTCCAGGGCGATTTAGAGACGCAGCTAAACACCTGCTTAAAGCGCTACCAGCTGGAACCTTCGCAGATTGGCCTGGAGCTAACCGAGTCGGTACTGCTGGATGAACGCGCAGGCGATATGGGGCCTCGATTAAAAACGCTAAGTGAGCAGGGATATGCCATTGCCATTGATGACTTCGGAACCGGCTACTCGTCGCTTGGTTATCTTAAGCGGCTGCCGGTCGATAAAATCAAGCTGGATCGTGCGTTTATCCGAGAGCTACCCAATAGCAAAGCGGACGCCGCTATCGTCAAGGCGGTGCTCGCGATGGCCGAAGGTATGGGGCTTGACGTCGTCGCCGAAGGGGTCGAAACCCTGGAGCAGTGCCTGTTTCTGGTGGATGCGGGCTGCACTATCGTGCAAGGCTTCTATTTCGCCAGGCCGATGCCTGCCGCTGAGCTGGAACAGCGCTGGGCATCGCCACTCCTTGAAGCGGCCGCGGTCTAGCCGCCTGGCGATTTGGAAAGGGCTTTAAAGGCATCTAACGCCCGCTGACGAGCTGCCTTATGCTCAACGATGGGCTCAGGGTAATCCAATTGGGTAAGCATATCGTGCGGCGGCGCATGACGTGCCTTGGCTGGCAATGTGCCAAGCTCAGGGAGCCAGCGAGCAATAAACTCCCCGTCTGGGTCAAAGCGTTTGGATTGGGTGGTAGGGTTAAAGATTCGAAAATAAGGTGCTGAGTCGGTGCCTGTTGACGCCGCCCATTGCCAGCCACCGTTATTAGCGCAAAACTCACCGTCTACCAGGTGGCGCATAAAAAACGCCTCGCCGCGTCGCCAATCGATCAGCAAATGCTTGCTCAAAAACATCGCTGTCACCATGCGTAGTCGGTTATGCATCCATCCCGTGGCGACCAACTGGCGCATCGCGGCATCCACCAGTGGGTAGCCTGTGCGCCCTTCGCACCAGGCGTTAAAACCTGCGTCATCATCGCGCCAGGCAAGCTGTTGGGTATGCTTCTGGAACGGTTGATGGCGGCATACCTCAGGAAAGCCTACCGCAACGTGCTGATAAAACTCGCGCCAGATAAGCTCGTTGACCCATGTGGTAAGCCCGGCATCGCCATCGGCCAAGTGTCCGCTGTTCTCGCTCATCACCGCTTGCATGCACTGGCGGTGCGATATCATCCCCAGTGCGAGGTAGGGTGAAAGCTCGCTGGTGCCGCATACATTTGGAATGTCGCGTTGCTGGCGGTAGTGGCGGCCACGAAAACGTAAAAACCGTGCCAGGTAATCGCCTGCTATTTCCGCTCCAGCAGGCCATTGTTGATGATCGACCGGTGTGTCATCGAGCCTGGGGAGACCTGGTAATGTATCGCTTTTAATCGGTAAACGCTGTTGAGGTTCTGGCGTATCGCGTAAAGCCAGCTGTTCAGCACTGATCTGCTTATGCCAGGCCTTGGAAAAAGGCGTAAAAACACCGTAATAGTCGCCTTTGCCGGTTAGCAGCGTGCCGGGCGCGAACGCCACGCTGTCATGATACCCATGAGCGGTAATACCAGCTTCTTTAAAGGCGCCCAACACCGCGTTATCGCGCTGCTGTTCGTTTAACGGGTATTGGTAGTTAAAGTGTAGCTGTTTAACCGAGTACTCGCGGGCAATGTCGAGGAGCGCCTTGGGCGCCTCTCGATAGTGGCCGATGTCGCGGTGCAAGAGAGGAATGTTAAGCCCGTGAAGGGCATCTTTAACGGCCGCTACACCGCGCGCCCAAAAGTCGATCTTGTTAGCACCATGGTCGTGGGATTGCCACTGGGCCACGCTGCGAAGAAAGACGGCAATCACCGGGCCTTTAGTCGCCGCAGCAGCCAAGGCTGTGTTGTCATGAATGCGCAGATCGCTACGTAACCAAACTAATTGAACGTCCATGTTGCCTCCGGCGCGGTGAAAAACCATTTCAAAAACCATCTCCGTGCGGCCACTCATCTAACGACATTTAAAGCCCATCGCTGGCACAAGGGGTTAAATGGTCTATAAAACGCCAGACTCACGTAGCAGTGGGCGCAGGCGTGCAATGGCTTGGGGGAGCTCATCACCTAGCGTATGCACGGGGCTATCACGCAGCTCGCTATCACGCAGCCGGGCGACTTCACCGCAGATACCCAGTGGAACGCTAAGCGCCTCGGCTGCATTGGGTAGTACCGTATGAATATAGCTATCGCTTTCTCGCTGGCCGCTCGTTAGCAGCACCATTGAGGCATGTAGCCGAGTCACCGCTTGGGGCAATGCTTCAAGAGGCAGCGTGTGATCAAACATCTGTATACGGTAACCCTGCTCGCTGGCCATCAAGGCGACGATCAATACCCATAGAGGGCCTTGGTCGTCGGGCATGGCAGCCAGCAGCAGTAAAGGCCCACGCGTGGCCTGGTTCGCGTAATGAAGGCGTGTGCCCACTTGACTACGTAAAAAGGCTTCAAGTGTCCGTCGTGCCAAAATGTCTGGCTGAATCGTCCACTTGGCTTCCAGTGCCAGGATGACCGGCTGCCAGAGCTCGCTTACTGCTGTGCTTAGCGGGTACAGGGCCAGGCTCTGATAATAAAGCGTCTCAAGCCTGGGTAAGTCGAGCGCTTCTATCGCCACCTGCAGCTGCTGACGCTGGCTAATCCAATCGCCGGCATTGGGCGCGGGGGTTTCTACCGTTTCTGGCTGGTCAAGCAGGTCAACGACTTGGCTAACGGGAACGCCTCGGTTGAGCCACTGCAAAATACGTTCAATGCGGGTGATATCATCCTGGGCGTATAAGCGATGCCCTTTAGGTGTACGTTTAGGGCGAATCAAACCGTAGCGACGCTCCCAGGCGCGCAGGGTGACCGAATTCACACCCGTTAAACGGGAGACTTCCCGGATCGGATAGAGCGGGGTATCGGGTGGGTGGGTCGCCTTGATACTCATGGGCGCCTGTGCCTCTTGGTCGTCTGAAGCCGCAGGATACAAAAGGCTATTTGCATTCTCTGGGGCAAAAATGATTCACAATCCATGTTGTGTCGCTTGAATACACATAAAAATAACGCGCTATCGTAGCTCTCTTTGTACAACTTGTCGCTATCAGGTACAACCTTTGTCTGTACAGGAGGTCTTGGTGAAACGTCACGTCGGGCCTAAGTGTGTGATGTTACTGGGGTAGCTTACTTGTTATGCTTCTATAGCCAAGGGTTATATTGCTATCAACTTCTACATAGATACTACCAAAGCTATCCTTGGGAATGTTTAGGTGCGGTTAGTGTATAGGTAGTGTACTTAACGCTACATTAGTGAGTAGTAAGCCAACCTGAGTGTTTGCCGTGCTGGGAATGGCCTGCTATGCCTGGTGAAGAAGCAAGCGCGTGGCTAGCGCGTATTTGCGCGGCGTCACAACAGGAGCAACACCATGCGTATATTAGTCACCGGAGGCAGCGGTTTTGTCGGAAAACGCCTTTGCGAAAAGCTGCAAGGCCAAGGACATGCCGTACAAGTGGTATCAAGAGACCCGCAGAAAGCGCGTAAGCGGTTGCCTCGCGAGTGCGATATTCGCGCCAGCGTGCTTGATTTTTTAGCGGCGCCGCCCGAGGCAATCGTTAACCTCGCCGGTGAGCCGATTGCTGCTAAACGGTGGAGTGATGCGCAGAAAGAGACGCTTATTCAGTCACGCACCCACATGACTCACCAGCTCGTTACGCTATGTGAAGAGCTTCAGGCCAATGGGCAGCCCTTGCCTAAGGTGATGGTAAGTGGCTCGGCCATGGGCTACTACGGTGATCAAGGTAGGCGTGTCGTTACCGAAGACACTACCGCGCACGATGAATTTGCCCACCGGCTATGCGTTAAGTGGGAAGCCGCCGCAAAGCCTGTTGAAGCGCTCGGCGTACGTTTGGCGCTTCTGCGAACGGGGCTGGTGCTGGATGCAGGAGGTGGAGCACTCCAGAAAATGCTGCCGCCGTTTAAGCTGGGGCTAGGCGGACGTTTTGGCAGTGGTGAGCAGTATATGCCTTGGATTCATCGCGAGGATCTGGTGGACGCGATTGTGTTCCTGCTGGAAAAAGAGGACCTTAATGGCGCCTTTAACGGCAGTGCGCCGCACCCAGCCACTAATGCCGAGTTTTCCAAAACGCTAGCCAAACGGCTTAACCGCCCGGCCATACTCCCCGTGCCTGCCTTTGTGTTAAAAGCAGGCCTGGGGGAAATGTCTCGGCTGCTGCTAACCGGGGCTGACATGCGCCCGGCGCGCCTTATCGAGGCGGGGTTTGAATTTCAGTACCCGACACTCGATAAGGCGCTGGCCGAGATATTAAGGCGAGATTGAGCGCTTAGGCGTTGGGGTCAACGGTAATCACGACCCGAACGGAGTCCAGCCGCAGGCGAGTATTTTCTATCGCCTCGCTCAGCGCCTGGCGCTCCTGCTTCAGGGCATCCAGCTCTTCAGCGCGTACCGAGGGGTTATGCTCGGCTAGCGCTGTTAGGCGGGCAAGCTCGGCATCCAACTGGGCGCGCATGCGCGTTTCAGCGGCCTCTACAATACTGGGCAGCTCACGTTCTGCCTCGCCTTCACCCTGAATAAGCAGCTCACGCAACTGATCGTGGCGGCTTTTAATTAAATCCCGCGCTAGCGATTTATTGACCTTTTGCAGGTTTTTGCCAAGCCCCGTGAACGAGATTTTGCTGGTCAGGTTGGCACCTGATTCATCCAGCAGAACGCGTACGGCGGTGGGCGGCAAGAAGCGGTTAAGGTGCAGTGACTTCGGCGCCGGGCAGTGGGTGCGGAAGACAAGCTCTGCCATTAGCCGCCCACTGGGGATGGCCGTGTGACGCAGCAGTGCCAGGGCCGTGTTGCCCATGGTGCCGTCCAGAATACGCTCCATCATTTCGCGCAGCAGCGGATGCTCCCACGAAAGGCGTTGAATATCATCCCGCGCAAGCGCTTGGGCACGGCTATAGGTCGCAGTAAAGCCCTCTTCGCCTTTCACCAGGCCAGGCAGTCCGTCCAGCATATGCTGGCTGGGCTGCAAGTGAAGAAGCCCTTTGCCGATCTCCTGGCTGTCCACGCCAAATACGTCCAGCGCGCGCTCTACATAACGTGGGAGCGCGGTATCTTCATCCAACTCGCGTACAGCGCTAATCACCTCTTGGGCGCGTGCTGGCCGACAGGCGTTAAGTTCCAGCAGGCGGTTGCGCCCGGCATCGCGTTCGGCCAGCTTGGCGGTAAACATTTCCCGTGTTTCAACGATGATTTCGTCCAGCGTTTCATCGTCGAGAAGCGCATCGGCAAGTGCATCGCCAAAGGCCTCGTAGAGGTCGCTGCCGATGCCATGGGGGGCACTGAACGCATCCATGCCTTCGTTATACCAGCGCAGCAGCCGCTCGCCGGGGCTGCCAATAAAGCTGGGCACGTGAAGCTCAATGGCGTGCTTCTGGCCGATACGGTCCAGACGGCCAATGCGCTGCTCCAGTTGGTCAGGGTGCTGGGGCATATCGAACATGACCAAGTGGCGGCAGAACTGGAAGTTGCGCCCCTCTGAGCCAATCTCCGAGCAGACGAGTACCTGCACGCCCTCTTCTTCATCGGCAAAAGCGGCGGCGGCGCGGTCACGCTCAACCAGTGAAAGCCCTTCATGGAAGACCGGCGCCTGATAGCCGCCCAGCACGCGCAGCCCTTCAGCCAGCCCCTCGGCGGTTTCACGATGGTGGGCAATGACCAGTACTTTGTCGTTGGCAAAGCCTGTTTCGCTATCGTCGCTGAGCTTATCCAGCAGCCAGTTAACCCGTGGGTCGATATGCCACCAGGCTTCACCGTTGAGCGGATCGTTGCTGAGCTCACGGTACATGGCATCCGGATAGATCAAGACATCCGGATGATCCATGCCGGTTTCGATCAGCAGCTCGTCCAGGTAGTCGTCATCACGCTCCAGGCGGCGCAGCACGCGGCGATACGCGGAGGGTAGCTCAAGCGAGGAGAGGTGCAGGCGACGCTCGGGAAAGCCGCCAACATGACGGCGGCTATTGCGGAACATCACCCGCCCCGTGCCATGGCGGTCAAGCAAGGCGTCACGCAGTTGATGACGGGCCGCATCGTGCTGCTCTGTGCTGGCTTCAGCGTTACACAGCGTTGCCAGCAGCGCCTGGCTGTCGCGGTCGTCGGCGACGGCATCTATTCGGGCACGGGCATCCGGCGTGGCAGGCAATTCATCTAAAGCGTCAATGGCGCTGGCGACAGCGGTGTAGTGGCGCTCTTCGTCTTTGAAGCGCTCCAGGTCGTGATAGCGTTCGGCGTCCAGCAGGCGTAGGCGGGCAAAGTGGCTTTCAATACCCATTTGCTCAGGTGTGGCCGTTAACAGCAGCAGGCCAGGAATTTCAGCAGCGAGCTGCTCAACACATTGATAACCTGGGCCGCTACCCTCGGCGCTCCAGTCCAGGTGGTGAGCTTCATCGACAATCAGCAGGTCAAAACGGCTGGCTAGCGCCTGGTCCTGGCGATGAATGTTGGCAAACAGCCAGCCCTGGCTTGCCAGCACTAGCTGGGCGCTCTCAAACGGGTTGGCGCTGCCATGGGCCTGGCTTTGATGCTCATCAAGCAGGCTGACATTCAGCGAGAAGCGGCGCAGAAGCTCCACCAGCCACTGGTGGGTCAGGCTGTCGGGCACCAATATAAGCGCCCGCTCAATACGGCCGGTCAGCAGCAGGCGGTGCAGAATCAGTCCGGCTTCAATGGTTTTCCCCAGGCCTACTTCATCCGCCAGAAGCACGCGCGGTGCATGACGGCGAGCAACTTCGTCGGCGATATACAGCTGGTGCGGAATCAAATCGATGCGCGGCCCGGCAAAGCCCAGGGCGTTGTGCTGCTCGATGCGCTGGTGATGGTGCAGCGTCCGAAAGCGCAGATCAAACCAGTCGTTGCGGTCTACCTGGCCTGTCAGCAGGCGATCACGTGCCTGATCAAACTGCATGGTGTCAGCCAGCTTGGCTTCGGGAAGTTCGCGCGGCGTGCCTTCGCTGTCCTCACCGATATAGGTAATCAGGCCGTGAGACTCTTTGCTGTCATCAACGATCATCTGCCAGCCATCGGCCGACAGTACCCGATCGCCGCTGCCGAACATCACGCGGGTCAACGGCGCCTGGCGCGTGTTATAGGTTCGGGTTTCCTGGCTGGCACTGAACAAGATGGTAACGCTACGGAAGTCGCAGTTAAGCACGGTGCCAAGCCCAAGCTCGGCTTCGCCGTCGCTAATCCAGCGCTGGCCGGGTGAAAAATCGCTCATGATGCCTCGGGGAAGTCTACAAAAACGGGTCATACGCTGCCGAGGGCACGCCATCAGCAGCGGTAGGGCGGGGGATTCTAACGCAAAGGCGCCGGGGGATTAAGGTGTATCGGCGTCAATCTTCCAACCAGTGTTCAAGATGGGCACGGGTAAGCTCGCCAACGTGGATATCCAAGGTAGTGCCCTGGCCATCAAAAAGCACTGTAGTGGGTAGCCCGGGCGCTTCAAACAGGGCCATCAGCGTTTGGCCTGGGTCGCGCAGTGCATGGGTAAAATCCAACCCTTCTGCGTCCAAATAACGCACGATAGGCAACAAATCTTCCCCTTGGTTAACGACCGCGACGCTTACGCCTTCGCGCTGGGCAGCCTCTTCGAGTAATGGCATTTCGCGTCGGCAGGGTGGGCACCAGGTGGCCCAGAGGTTAACAATCACCCGGTCGCTGCCGTCTGCCAGGTCGGGCAGGTACACGTCGGCGCCGTCTACGTTTTCCAGGTGGATTTCGGGTAATTGGCTGACGGCAGATGCGCTACCCAAGGGCGACAGGGATACCAGCATAAGCCATAGACCCGAGGCGCAGAGCAGAATGACGGTGCTCCCAAGTAACGCTGAAAGCCGCTTGCGAAGCGTCCAAGCGGACCATAGCAAGCCGGTCAATAATCCGCCGATGCCGTGGTATCCCGGTTGCCAGACTTTAAGTGCATCAAGCGGATTGGCACTATAGCTCTCCAGGTGAAGCGTAATGTGCGCGATACGCGCCCCGATTAACCAGGCAAGGATTAGCCCGGTGAACCAGCGATTTAACAGTGGCGGTGGTAAGCGCAGTAAGTAACGCGCCGACAGTAGCACCAGCAGCGCACAGCCGATGGCGTATAACCTGGGTAATGAAATCAATAGCGGCCCAAGGGCAATGGCATTCATGGTCTTTCCGATAAGCAGGTACACTACGAGACCATACCACGTGAGTTGAAAATTACGGAGTCTGACTATGTCACAACCCGCCTTTGACGTGCTGCGCGCGCTGGCTATTGGTTCTCAGGCGTTGGGCCTGATCGTTATCATCACGCTGGAGACGCTATTGGAAAGTGCGGCACGGCCCTGGCAAGGACTCACCTTGGGCTTCATGTTAGCCGCGGCGCTAAGTATTGCGCTGGTGCGCGTGTACCGCCGTAATCGACAGCGTAAACAACAAGACCAGCGGGTGGGTAATAGCCGCCATGAGTAAAGGATGCAGGCGGTGGCTGGGTTGGCTAATGCTGTGCGTACTGCTCTTACAGATGGCGGTGCTTTAACGCCTGTTACGCTGGTTATAGATGCAGCGCGTAGTCGATAAACCATCAAAGTAGCGTTAGAAAGTGTTGCTTGTATTTTTAACGTTGTGGTTCCAAATTAGAGGAAGTTTCTGCGCTTGCGCAGGACGGGCTATCTCACTGGGAGCGACAAATAATATGATCAATAAGGCGCGCATTAGCCACTACCGTTGCGGCCCACCGGCGGGCTGATGGCGCTTCTCTACCAATGGCGGGAAAAACGCGTATACCTGCTCCAGCATGCGCTTGACGTTGTGGGGCTTGAGATAGGCGCCCATCTCCAGGTTTTCCTTAACGGTAAGGCTTGGGAAAATGTTTTTCTCCTGGGGGACAAAGCCCATTCCGCGCTCAACAAGTTTATTGGAGGCCAGGTTATGAATGGGCTCGCCGTTGAGCAGAATGTCGCCCTGACTAACGTTTAACAGTCCAAATACGGCTTTGAGCATGGTCGACTTGCCAGCGCCGTTGGGCCCTACAATAACGCCCACTTCATGGGCATAAAGTGACATGTTCACCCCGTTAAGGATGTTCATGGCGCCATAACCACCGTGCACGTTGCGTGCCTCAAGCAGTGGCGTCGTTGATGTTGTTAATGACATGGCAAAAGTATCTCGCTGCATCGCTTTTAAGCGGCTTGTTGTCGTTTATAGGGAGCGTTTGATCAGACAGCGTCGGTGCCAAAGTAAGCTTCAATCACCTCTGGGTTATTTTGAATATCCTGAATATGCCCCTCGACCATCATGCTCCCTTGAGCCAGGACAATCACCGGGTCGCATAGCCGGGCAATCATGTCCATGTCGTGTTCGATCACTAAAAAGGTGTAACCCAACTCGCGATTCAAACGCTCAATATTGCTGATCAAGTCGCCCAGCAGGGTGCGGTTAACGCCTGCGGCAATTTCATCAAGCAGCACGACCTTGGCATCCGTCATCATGGTGCGGCCAAGCTCTAACAGCTTTTTTTGCCCGCCAGACAGGTTGCCTGCCAGCTCATTGCGGACATGGTGCAGGCCGACAAACTCGATGACCTCAAGCGCACGTTTTCGGACCGCCGCTTCTTCTTCACGCACCCGTGCCGGTTTAAACCACGTGTTGAATAAGCGTTCTCCCGCCTGATGAGGCGGCACCATCATCAGATTTTCCAGCGCACTCATTTGGCTAAATTCATGGGCAATCTGGAAGGTGCGTAAAAGCCCCTTGTGGAAGCGTTGGTTGGCGCTGAGCGCGGTAATATCGTCACCGTCGAGAAATACATGGCCGCTATCCGGCGTCAGGGAACCAGCGATCAGATTAAACAGGGTCGATTTACCTGCCCCATTAGGGCCGATCATGCCGGTAATTGAGCCTTTCTCGACGCGAATGGAGCAGTTGTTAATCACCTGTCATCCACCAAACGCCTTGTTCACCTGCTGTACTTCAATAAGAGGATGCATAGTGCCCTCGTGATGTAGGCGACCATTGGATCGTCTGTATTGTTATTGTAGGGTGCTGGTCAGCGCGGTTTTTGGCGTCGTTGGCTAAGCGCAAAGAGGCCGACCAGTAGCAGTGCGCCAAGCGCAGGAATCATATAGCCCTCAACCTGGGGAATAGTGCGTAAAAAGACAAACGCGACCGCGGTAGGGGCAACAAAACGCACTAGAAACCGCCAGCTAATAAACCAGGCATGGGTAGTATCCAGCTCTTTCATCACTTCGCTTTGAGTGAGCACCCAGCCTGCGAATAGCGCAATCATCAGGCCACCCAGCGGCATAAAGATATTGGTCAATAGTTCGATAACATCAAAGGCGCTGCGGCCAAATAGATGGTGGAAAAGGCTGTCTTCTGCGCCGATGTTAAAGCTTGCGACGGTGAGCAGTCCCATTGCCCAAGCCGCCACCACCACGATGATGACTGCCTGGGGTCGGGTAAGGTTGAAGCGCTCGACCAGAAAAGCGGCCACGGGCTCGATAAGCGAGATGGAGGAACTAATCGCAGCCCCCAGCACTAAAATAAAGAAGACGCCGCCGATTAGCGCCCCCAGCGGCATTTCAGCGAAGGCAAGTGGCAATGTCACAAACATCAGTCCTGGGCCCTGGCCGGTTTCAAGCCCTGCCCCAAATACCAGCGCGAAAATCGCCAGCCCTGCCACCATGGCAATCGCCGTATCCACTACGGCCACGCCAATGGCGGTGCGCGTAAGAGAGGCATCGCCGGGCATATAGGCGCCGTAGGCCATAATAGCGCCCATCCCCAGGCTTAGCGTAAAGAAGGACTGCCCCACGGCCTGTAGCCAGCCCTCAAGGCTCAGGTCCGCGATGTTAAAGGTCAACAGAAAGCGCGCCGCCGCATGTATATCGCCATTCATCACGCTGTAAGCAAGCACTACCGTCAGAATAATGAACAGCGCAGGCATCATAATGCGCAGGCCCGTCTCAATTCCTCGGTGAACGCCCATGCTGACGATGAGTGCAGACGCCGCAATGAACAGCGTGTGATACAGCGTCATAAGGGAAGGGGACGCCAGCAGTGCGTCAAAACTCGCCGCCATCGTTTGCGCGTCGGCACCCACAAGCGAGCCGGTCAGCATCAGCCCGGTGTAGTGCAGTGCCCAGCCAGCGATGACCGAGTAAAAGCTTAAAATCAAAAAAGCCGAAGCCGCGCCCAGCCAGCCGATTAACTCCCAGGCGCGCGAGGCTTTGTGCGTTTTGGTTAAGTGCCGCATGCCCATAATAGGGCTCTGACGGCTGGTGCGGCCCAGCATGGTCTCGGCGATCAGGATAGGAGTGCCGACGGCCAAAATGGTGGCGGCATACACCAGGATAAACGCCCCGCCACCGTTTTCACCGGTTAAATACGGGAAACGCCAAAGATTGCCCAAGCCCACGGCGGAGCCTACCGCCGCCAGTAAAAAAGTACCCTTGTGCGTCCAGACGTTGTGTCCACTCATGTACAGAGTGTTCCTGTGCAAGTGATAGGCAAAGATCGGTATCCAAATGCCTGTATGTATTGCAGTTTGGCAGAAAGCTTTGGCGTCGCCAGTTGTAAGCTACTGTGCGGTAGAATGCGTGCGCTTTCCAGCGCCTTGGCGTTTAGGCTGCGTTTATTGGTGCACTTGGCGGGGCTTTAAAAAAGAGTAGCGGAGGTAGCCGCGGGGCAATGAATGGCGCAAACGTTTGCAAAGAGCGCCCCAGATACAAGGAAGCCCGCACGGTGGCGGGCTTTCGGTCTTGCTTTAGAGCTTGTTGAGCGTTTGCTCAGCTGACTTATTTCTTGCCAGCGCGCTTACGCTCGTTCTCTGTCAGGTGCTTCTTACGCAGGCGGATGTGCGTCGGCGTGACTTCCACCAGCTCATCGGAATCCAGGAATTCAATGGCCTGTTCCAGCGTGAACTTGATCGGCGGCGTCAGTACGATGTTTTCATCGTTACCGGTGGAGCGCATGTTATCGAGCTTTTTACCCTTGGTCGGGTTAACTACCATGTCGTTGGCACGGTTGTTAATACCGATCAGCATGCCTTCGTAGACTTCGGTAGCGTGATCGATGATCAGCTTGCCACGCTCTTGCAGCGCGTAAAGGGCATAGGCCAGCGCTTTACCGCCTACCATGGAGACCAGAACGCCGTTACGACGCTCAATAGACGCATCGGGCTTCAGCGGACCGTAGTGGTCAAAGCGGCTGGTCAAGATGCCGGTGCCGGATGTCAGGGTCAAGAACTGACCACGGAAACCGATCAAACCACGTGCAGGAATGATGAAGTCCAAGCGAACACGGCCTTTACCATCCGGATTCATGTTAGTCAGTTCACCCTTACGATAGCCAAGCTCTTCCATGATCGAGCCCTGATGCTGCTCTTCACAGTCAATGATGACTTCTTCGTAGGGCTCCTGCTTCTCGCCGTCGATCTCTTTGATGATAACTTCGGGACGGCCAACGGCCAGCTCAAAGCCTTCACGACGCATGGTTTCGATCAGTACCGACAAGTGAAGCTCGCCGCGCCCGGAAACCTTGAATTTTTCAGGGGTGTCGCCCTGTTCAACACGCAGTGCCACGTTGTGAATCAGCTCTTGATCAAGACGATCCTTGATATTACGGCTGGTGACGTACTTGCCTTCTTTACCGGCGAACGGCGAGTCATTGACCTGGAAGGTCATGGACACGGTTGGCTCATCAACGGAAAGCGGCGGCAGGGCTTCAACGGCACTGTTGTCGCACAGCGTATCGGAAATCGCCAGATCTTCGATACCGGTGATACAAACGATGTCACCTGCGGTCGCTTCGGTCGTTTGTACACGCTCCAGACCCATGTGCGTCATGACCTGGCCGACTTTACCTTTACGGGTAGCGCCTTCCTTGGTGATGACGGTGATCTGTTGGCCCGGCTTGACACTGCCGCGCTTGATGCGGCCAAGACCGATAACACCCACGTAGCTGTTGTAATCCAGTGCGGAAATCTGCATCTGGAAGGGACCGTCGACTTCAACTTGCGGCGGCTTAACGATATCTACAATCGCCTGGAACATGGGGTCCATGTTCTCGGCAAGTGCGTCAGGCTCCATGCCGGCAATGCCGTTGAGTGCTGAGCAGTAGATGATTGGGAAGTCGAGCTGCTCGTCGGTGGCACCCAAGTTGTCAAACAGATCGAAAATCTGGTCGATAACCCAGTCAGGGCGTGCGCCAGGGCGGTCAATCTTGTTCACCACGACGATCGGCTGGAGGCCTTGAGAGAACGCTTTTTGAGTCACAAAGCGGGTTTGCGGCATCGGGCCATCAACTGCGTCAACCAGCAGTAGCACTGAATCCACCATGGACATAACGCGCTCTACTTCACCACCGAAGTCAGCGTGCCCAGGGGTGTCAACGATGTTGATGTGGTAGCCCGTACCATTGCCATCTTGCCACTGAATGGCTGTGTTTTTGGCCAGGATCGTAATGCCGCGCTCTTTCTCCTGGTCATTGGAGTCCATAACCCGCTCTTGGGCTTCGGCCTTGCGGTCTAGTGTGCCCGATTGACTTAACAGCTTGTCTACCAAGGTAGTTTTGCCGTGGTCAACGTGGGCGATGATGGCAATGTTACGAAGATTCTCGATCACGACGCGATCCTGCTGGGAAAATAGGGCGGCATTATAGGGTCTCGGTATGGTCGACTACCAGCCTTGTCTCAAATAAAGCGTTAAGTCAATAACCCAAACGCGGCAGTTTTCGCCTCCTACGTGCATCCGTTAAGATAGGCGTTTTCCCAGTTGGGGCAAGCACATGACCATCGGTAACCTGGTGCGTTTGTTGAGCGATGGCAATGTTCACTCTGGTGAACAATTAGGCGAAACGCTGGGCGTTTCGCGGGCTGCTGTATGGAAACAGCTAAAAAAATTGGAAGCCTTGGGCGTGGAATTGGTGGCGGTCAAAGGGAGGGGCTATCGATTAGCTCACCGCCTTGAGCCATTGGAAGGTGCTCGAATTGTTGAGCACCTGCCTGCTCAGGCACGCCATTTGTTGACACGATTATTTGTCGAAGACCAGTTGCCTTCAAGCAATGAGTATCTGCGTCAGCGATTTAATCAGGGTGCGGGGCATGGCGAAGTGTGCCTGGTTGAACTCCAAACCGCCGGTCGTGGTCGCCGTGGGCGAGTATGGACAACCCCGTGGGGGCAAAGTTTGATGCTCTCGTTGGGCTGGCGCTTTGACGCGGGGGTAGCCTCGCTTGAAGGGTTAAGTCTTGCGGTAGGCGTGGTTGTGTCTCAGGTGCTTGAGCAACTAGGCGCTGCGCCTAAGCTAAAATGGCCCAATGATATTCTGATGGTGGATGCAGGCGACGAGCTGGGCAAGCTGGCTGGCATATTGATTGAGGTGACGGGCGATGCGGCGGGGCCTTGCGAGGTTGTGATTGGCATGGGTATGAACCTGTCGTTAACCGAGTCTCAGCGCGCCGCCATTGACCAGCCGGTAGCCGCGCTGTTTGATGTGCATGCCGGGCATACGCGAAATCAGTTGGCGTCAGATGTTGTGGCGGGGCTTCTGAGCATGCTGGCAGATTTTGAACACGTCGGTTTTGCCGCATGGCGCGATGAGTGGAATGCGCGCCATGCGTATGTAGGCGCGCCGGTACGTATCATTCAAGGGGAGCGCGTCAGCGATGCGATCGCAGGCGACGTCGATAACAGCGGTAACTTATGGGTTACTGAAAACGGTCACTCGCGGCGCTTGGCAGGCGGTGAGATCAGCGTACGCAGGCGCTTATGATTCTGGATTTAGATATCGGTAATACCTTGTCGAAATGGCGGCTCAAGGATGCCGAAAGTAGTGAAATACGCTCGCGCGGTGCTGTCTGGACGCGCGAAGAGTGGCGCCCAGGGGCGGATATTCCAGACCTTGATGTGGTTGAGGCCGTACGTATTTCAAGCGTTGCTCGGGCCGCTGTGTTGGAGGAGACGGTGACGCTGCTGCGCCACAAGGTGCGCCATGTCTATGTGGCGCACTCAACACCTGAGGCGTTGGGCGTTGTTAACGGCTATGAGGAGCCCGCTCGGTTGGGGGTCGACCGATGGATGGGAGCGCTTGCCGGCTACCAACTGGCCGGAGGCTGCTGTGCGGTCGACTGTGGTAGTGCCATCACTATTGATTTTGTGCTGCCTGGCGGTATGCACCTGGGGGGCTTTATTATCCCAGGGTTACGGCTAATGAAAGAGAGCTTAAAGCTGGGTACCCGCAATGTCGCGATTGATCCTGAAAGCGAGGCGGACGCTTTGCTGGAGCCTGGGCGTCGCACCGTCGATGCGGTTAATCACGGGATTTATATGGCGGCTGTTAGCGCGATTAACCGTATTTATAGCGAAGTGTGCGATCAGCAGGGCATTGCGCTACCCGTGCTGTTGACAGGCGGCGATGCACGCGTGGTTTCTCGAGGCGTACAAGTGCCTCACGCGGTATGGCCTGATATGGTGTATGGGGGGCTTGAGGCCAGTTTTCCGCTTACCTTCACTGAACGAGCAGGAAAAATGGCCGGTGCGCCGCGGGTGCCTGAGCCTGTATCGTTAGAAAAAATTCGCGCAGGGCTTGCATTCTCTATGCTGCTTTGACAGAATGCAGCGCGTTCCAAGGCAGCTAACAGATGCGCTAGCATCGCAAGCTACGATAAATTAAGTAAATATCTAGCTTGACAGTGTTTTGGAGGCTGGCATAATGTGCCGCCAACGCTGGAGAGATTCCCGAGTGGCCAAAGGGAGCAGACTGTAAATCTGCCGCGAAAGCTTCGAAGGTTCGAATCCTTCTCTCTCCACCAGATTTAAGCAGCAGCGACGTTTGTCGGTGTTGTGGGATGAAAGCCGGTAGAGGGCATTGTCTATCGTTCGGCGTGCAGCGGCTTGTAATCCATGCAGCAGTTACGCGGGCGTAGTTCAACGGTAGAACCTCAGCCTTCCAAGCTGATGGTGCGGGTTCGATTCCCGCCGCCCGCTCCAGTTGATGTGATTTGGCTCATGTAGCTCAGGGGTAGAGCACACCCTTGGTAAGGGTGAGGTCGACGGTTCAATTCCGTCCATGAGCTCCATATTTCGAGAAAAGCGAGCGAAGCTCGCTTTTTTTGTTTCTGAGTTCGTCTCTGTCGTAGGGCGCTGTATATTTTGAGTGTTCGATGCAGAGTGGGGTTGTCAGGTGGTTATTTCTCCGCTATCATGGCGCCCGCTGTTGTGTAGGCTTTTCTTATCCTATGCAGCGATGATAGGCCAGTGGCTCAATTGGCAGAGCAGCGGTCTCCAAAACCGCAGGTTGGGGGTTCGAGTCCCTCCTGGCCTGCCAACCTTCCCCAGGTTGGCATGTTTTTTCAGAATTCCTTTATTGTAGCCGCATCCCAAGGAGTCTCGTTTTATGAAGCCTGGTTCTGTAAAGCACGGTACCGAGGTGCAGCAGGCGCGCCATGACGGGCTTAAGTGGGCTGTGGTTGCAGCGCTGCTTGTCGTTGCTGTCGTTGGTAATACCTATTTCGCCGATATTGGCTTGCTCTACCGCGTATTAGGTGTGGTGGTGTTGTGTGCGCTTGCAGGTTTTATCGCACTTACCACTACTAAAGGTCGCGACTTAACAGAGCTTGCCGTAAGCGCCAAGAAAGAGATTCAGCGCGTTGTATGGCCGACCCGTCCCGAGACTATTCAAACCACTGCGATTGTTCTGGTGGCGGTTCTCGTGGTGGGGTTGATGCTGTGGTTGATTGACACTCTTCTTGGCTGGGCAATGTCCGGCGTCATTGGTTAGGAGTTTTCATGTCCAAACGTTGGTACGTCGTCCACGCCTATTCCGGTTTTGAGAAGCATGTTATGCGCTCACTGATTGAGCGCGTAAAAATGTACGGTATGGAAGATCGTTTTGGCGAAATTCTGGTGCCGACGGAAGAAGTCGTGGAAATGCGCGACGGCAAACGCCGCAAGAGTGAGCGTAAATTCTATCCCGGCTATGTATTAGTCGAGATGGAGATGGTCGATGAGACATGGCATCTCGTTAATGAGACTCCGCGCGTTATGGGCTTCATCGGCGGAACGAAAGAGAAACCGGCTGCGATCACGACCCGTGAAGCGGACGCTATTTTGCGTCGCGTTAAAGACGGAACTGATAAGCCGCGGCCCAAGACAATGTTTGAGCCGGGCCAGTCGGTACGTGTTATCGATGGTCCTTTTGCCGACTTCAACGGTTTGGTTGAAGAAGTCAACTACGACAAGAGCCGTTTGCAGGTCAGTGTATTGATCTTTGGGCGTGCAACACCTGTCGAGCTTGAATTTTCTCAGGTCGAGAAAGAGTAGGATGCAGGTTAAGAAAACGTCGTAAATTCGTAAGAGGCAGCCGTTGGCTGTCTCGCTAGTCCCGGGGAGCCGCAAGGCGCTATTACCCAATTGGAGTGTTTACCATGGCCAAGAAAGTCCAGGCTTATATCAAACTGCAGGTAGCTGCAGGTAAAGCCAATCCAAGTCCGCCCGTAGGCCCAGCACTGGGTCAGCACGGTGTGAACATCATGGAATTTTGTAAGGCGTTTAACGCAGCGACTCAAGAGATTGAGCCGGGTCTGCCGACGCCTGTCGTGATCACTGTCTACTCTGACCGTAGCTTCACGTTCGTTACCAAAACACCGCCTGCTGCCGTGCTGCTGAAAAAAGCCGCTGGTATCAAGTCGGGTTCTGGTGAGCCGAACAAGAAGAAGGTCGGTACCGTGACGCGCGAGCAGATTGAAGAGATCGCCAAAACCAAGGAGCCTGATCTGACGGCTTCTGATCTCGATGCCGCCGTACGTACTATCGCAGGCAGCGCTCGTAGCATGGGCCTTAACGTGGAGGGTCTCTGATCATGGCTAAACTGTCTAAGCGCGCGAAGGTCATTCGCGAGAAAGTAGATGCCAACAAGACGTACTCTCTGGAAGACGCGGTTGCACTGCTTTCTGAGCTGTCTACTGTTAAGTTCAATGAGTCTGTTGATGTCGCGATCAACCTGGGTGTTGATCCGCGTAAATCTGACCAGGTCGTTCGTGGCGCAACCGTCATGCCTAACGGTACTGGTAAAGATGTACGCGTAGCGGTCTTCACTCAAGGTGCTAACGCTGATGCTGCTAAAGAAGCAGGCGCTGACATTGTGGGTATGGATGAGCTGGCTGAGCAAGTGAAGAAAGGCGTGATGGATTTTGACGTCGTTATCGCTTCTCCGGACGCTATGCGCGTTGTTGGTCAGCTGGGCCAGATTCTTGGTCCGCGCGGCCTGATGCCGAACCCGAAAGTCGGCACCGTAACGCCTGACGTTGCAACCGCAGTTAAGAACGCCAAAGCCGGTCAGGTACGTTTCCGTACTGACAAAAACGGTATTATCCACACGACGCTGGGTAAAGTGACGTTTGATGCTGCGTCTGTTCAAGGCAACCTGGAAGCGCTGGTTGCTGACCTTAAGAGGCTCAAGCCGAGTTCCTCTAAAGGTATTTACTTTAAGAAAGTCACCCTGTCCACTACCATGGGCCCAGGTCTGACTATCGACCACTCTGCGTTTGTATAAGCAGACCGTCGACAGGTTTAAGTAAGAACCGAGCAAGAACTTTGCGGTCCTCTAGTTAGGTAAGCCTACTGGAGCACCGTCAAAGACCGCAGGTGCCGCGCTGGATGTTTTTATCTCACGCGGCTTAATTGCCTAAAGCGCCTGCGCAGATGGTGTGGCCGCCAGTTGGTTGAAGCTTTTTAGCGACATTGCTTTCTGGTGAGCACCATCCCCTAAGGCTTCCAGTGCTGGTTAGAGTAGGCCTGGAAGAGATGGTAACCTCCGGCGCCTTAAAAAGGCTCCGGCACGAAGGAGTGATCACTGTGCCACTAGCACTTGAAGGCAAGAAAGCGATTGTTGCCGAGGTCAGTGAAGCGGCCAAGGGCGCACTCTCCGTCGTAGTTGCCGATTCTCGCGGTGTAACGGTCGGTAAAATGACCGATCTGCGCAAGCAGGCACGTGAGAATGGTGTAGAGCTTCGTGTTGTTCGTAACACGCTGGCTCGCCGCGCCCTCGAGGGCACTCAGTGGGAGTGTCTGAACGAGAGCTTTGTTGGTCCGACTCTGTTGGCTTTCTCTACCGATCATCCGGGCGCTGCCGCTCGTTTGTTCAAAGAGTTCGCTAAAACTGAGCAGAACTTCGAAGTGAAGGCGTTGGCCTACGAAGGCGAACTGATCCCGGCTGCTGACATCGACCGTCTGGCAACCCTACCGACTTACAACGAAGCAATTGCCAAGTTGATGTCGGTAATGAAAGAAGCCTCCGCTGGCAAGCTGGTTCGTACCCTGGCCGCTCTGCGCGATCAGAAGCAAGAAGAAGCTGCGTAAGCAGACCTTTTTGCAGGCGGCGTGAACGCTATGCCGATTACGTTGCCTGAACCGAGCAATGAATCCTGAGTCCTCGGCCGACCGAGGCTCCCGCAAAGTTAGGAATGAAAAATGGCACTGTCTAAAGACGATATCATCAATGCTGTAGCCGACATGTCCGTAATGGAAGTTGTTGAGCTGATCGAAGCAATGGAAGAGAAATTCGGCGTATCAGCTGCTGCAGCTGTTATGGCTGGCCCGGCTGCTGGCGGCGAAGCTGCTGCAGAAGAGCAAACCGAGTTTGACCTGGTTCTGACCGCTGCTGGTGACAAGAAAGTTAACGTCATCAAAGCCGTTCGCGAAATCACTGGTCTTGGCCTGAAAGAAGCTAAAGGCGCTGTTGACGGCGCTCCGGCAACGATCAAAGAAGCCATGTCCAAAGACGACGCAGAAGCAGCAAAAGCGAAGCTGGAAGAAGCGGGCGCAAGCGTCGAGCTCAAGTAATTCTTGTGCTGACGGCTTTACGCGCTGCGTAAGCTTCCACGGCTGGCGGCGGGTTTTCCCGCTGCCGGCCTTTTTCTGTTGCAACGTTTAGGTTGCAGCAGAAACACAGTAATACCGTTGTTGTAATACTGTTATCGATCAAGATTTTCGACGGCGAGCTACCGGTTTAGGAGCTTGCTGTCTGCGTCTGACACGCCCGCGCAGGGCAGCGATGACCACGCATCGGTCACCCATGGTGAACAAGCTGGGGAATACAGATGGCTTACTCATATACTGAGAAAAAACGCATCCGCAAGGATTTCGGCAAACTGCCCCAAGTGATGGATGTGCCTTACTTGCTGGCCATCCAGCTTGATTCCTATTACGACTTTCTCCAGCAAGATCGTTCGCCTGACGAGCGTCACGAAGTTGGCCTGCATGCGGCGTTCAAGTCCGTTTTCCCGATCGAGAGTTTCTCGGGCAACGCGGCACTTGAGTACGTTAGCTATCGCTTTGGTACGCCGGCGTTCGATGTTAAGGAGTGTCAGCTGCGTGGCGTGACCTATTCCGCCCCGCTGCGCGTCAAGGTTCGCTTGATCATTTATGATCGCGATTCCTCGAACAAGGCAATCAAGGATATTAAAGAGCAAGAAGTCTACATGGGGGAAATCCCCCTGATGACTGAGAACGGTACCTTTGTTATCAATGGTACTGAGCGGGTTATCGTTTCCCAGCTCCACCGCTCGCCCGGTGTGTTCTTCGATCACGACAAGGGCAAGAGCCACTCTTCTGGTAAGTTGCTCTACTCTGCTCGCGTAATTCCTTACCGTGGTTCCTGGTTGGACTTCGAGTTCGACCCCAAAGACAACGTGTTTGTACGTATTGACCGTCGCCGCAAACTGCCGGCCTCGGTGCTGATGCGTGCGCTAGGCATGAGTACTGAAGAAATCCTCGGTGAGTTCTTCGAAACCAGCGTTTTCCACATCGAGAAGTCTGGCTTCTCCGTGGAGCTGGTGCCCTCGCGTCTGCGCGGCGAGACCGCCACCTTTGATATCAAGGATGGCAACGGCGACATTATTGTTGAAGAAGGTCGTCGGATTACTCAGAAGCACATTCGTCAGCTTGAAAAAGCCGGCCTTGAGCGTCTGGAAGTGCCGATGGAATACCTGTTCGGTAAAACGCTGGCCAAGGATCAGATTGACACCAAAACCGGTGAGCTGATCTGCCCGTGCAACACCGAAATTACGCCTGAAGTGCTTGAGCGCATGGCGCAAGGCAGCATCAAGCGCATTGAAACGCTTTACACCAATGACCTCGACTGCGGCTCGTTCATTTCCGACACCTTAAAGTTGGATACGACTGGCTCAGCACTTGAAGCGCTCGTTGAAATTTATCGCATGATGCGTCCCGGCGAGCCGCCCACAAAAGAGTCTGCCGAGACGTTGTTTAACAACCTGTTCTTCTCTGAGGACCGCTACGACCTGTCGGGCGTTGGCCGCATGAAGTTCAACCGTCGCCTGCGTCGTGAATCCGACACGGGTTCCGGCGTACTGGATCGCAAGGACATCCTCGATGTGCTGCGCGAGCTGATCAATATCCGTAACGGCTTTGGTGACGTTGATGATATCGATCACCTGGGTAACCGTCGTATTCGCTGTGTGGGCGAAATGGCCGAGAACCAGTTCCGTGTCGGCCTGGTACGCGTTGAGCGTGCGGTAAAAGAGCGTCTTTCCATGGCGGAAAGCGAAGGCCTGATGCCCCAGGACTTGATCAACGCCAAGCCAGTTGCAGCGGCGGTGAAAGAGTTCTTCGGTTCAAGCCAGCTGTCCCAGTTCATGGACCAGAACAACCCACTTTCGGAAGTTACCCACAAGCGTCGTGTGTCTGCACTCGGCCCGGGTGGTTTGACCCGTGAGCGCGCTGGCTTTGAAGTACGTGACGTACACGCCACGCACTACGGCCGTTTATGCCCGATCGAAACACCTGAAGGACCGAACATCGGTCTGATCAACTCGCTGGCCACCTACAGCCACACCAACAGCTACGGCTTCCTCGAAACGCCGTACCGTAAGGTGAATGCGGGTCAGGTAACTGACGATATTGTGCACCTCTCTGCTATTGAAGAGGGCGACTACATCATCGCTCAGGCTTCTGCAGCGGTAGATGAGTCCAATAAGCTTTCTGACGACCTGGTTCAGGTGCGTCACCGTGGTGAAACCACCTTTATGCGTCCTGAGCAAGTGACGCTGATGGACGTTTCTCCTCGCCAGGTCGTGTCGGTGGCGGCTGCCCTGATTCCGTTCCTGGAGCACGATGATGCTAACCGCGCCTTGATGGGTGCGAACATGCAGCGTCAGGCCGTTCCTACTCTGCGTGCTGACAAGCCGCTGGTAGGTACCGGCATGGAGCGTTTCGTTGCGCGTGACTCCGGCGTATGTGCCGTGGCGCGTCGTGGCGGCGTTATCGACTCGGTAGATGCGCGTCGTGTGGTAGTACGGGTTAGCGAAGATGAGATCATCGGTGGTGAAGCCGGCGTTGATATCTACAATCTGACCAAGTACACCCGCTCGAACCAGAACACCTGTATGAACCAGCGCCCCATTGTGCGTCCTGGCGACAGCGTTGCACGTGGCGATATTCTCGCCGACGGCCCGTCTGTTGACATGGGTGACCTGGCACTGGGTCAGAATATGCGCATCGCGTTCATGCCCTGGAACGGCTACAACTTCGAGGACTCCATTCTGCTCTCTGAGCGGGTCGTTCAAGAAGACCGTTTCACCACGATCCACATTCAGGAACTGACCTGTGTGTCTCGCGACACCAAGCTGGGGCCGGAAGAGATCACCTCTGATATTCCCAACGTCGGTGAGTCCGCGCTGGGTAAATTGGACGAGGCGGGCGTCGTGTACATCGGTGCTGAAGTTGGCCCGGGCGACATTCTGGTCGGTAAGGTAACGCCGAAGGGTGAAACCCAGCTGACGCCAGAAGAGAAGCTGCTGCGTGCGATCTTCGGTGAGAAAGCGTCTGACGTAAAAGATACCTCCCTGCGTGCTCCTACGGGCATGAAAGGTACGGTTATCGACGTTCAGGTGTTCACTCGCGACGGCGTTGAAAAAGATTCACGTGCGCTCTCCATCGAGCAAATGCAGCTGGATGAAGTGCGTAAGGACCTGCAGGAAACCTACCGTATTGCTGAAGACGCAACGTTTGAGCGTCTGCAGCGTACGCTGGATGGCCAAGCCGTTAACGGCGGTCCGAACCTCAAGAAAGGCGACGTGCTGGACGAGGCTTACCTCGACGAGCTGCCGCGTCAGCAGTGGTTCAAGCTGCGCATGCAGGATGAGGCTTACAACGAGCTTCTGGCACAGGCCGACGAGCAGTTGGAAAACCGTCGTAAAGAGATGGACGAGCGTTTTGAAGACAAGAAACGCAAGCTGACTCAGGGCGATGACCTGGCGCCTGGCGTGCTCAAAATCGTCAAGGTTTACATGGCGGTCAAGCGCCGTATCCAGCCAGGCGACAAGATGGCAGGTCGTCACGGTAACAAGGGTGTTATCTCCGCGATTATGCCGATCGAAGACATGCCGTTCGATGAGAAGGGCGAGCCGGTCGATGTGGTACTTAACCCCTTGGGTGTACCGTCGCGTATGAACGTGGGTCAGATTCTTGAAACTCACCTGGGAATGGCAGCGCGTGGTTTGGGTGTCAAAATCGACGCTATGCTACGTGATGCGCGCGGCCAGCAGGTTGCCGAGATCCGTGACTTCCTTGGCCAGGTATACAACACGCCGGGTGCGCGCCTTGAAGATCTGGATTCGCTCAGTGATGACGAAGTTATCGCGCTGGCGAAAAACCTGAAAGGCGGTGTCCCCATGGCCACGCCGGTATTTGATGGTGCCGAAGAGCACGAAATCAAACACTTGCTGAAGCTTGCTGACATTCCTGAGTCTGGCCAGATGGTGCTGCACGATGGCCGTACCGGTGATGCGTTTGATCGCCCGGTCACCGTCGGCTACATGTACATGCTGAAGCTGAACCACTTGGTAGACGACAAGATGCACGCTCGTTCTACCGGCTCTTACTCGCTGGTTACCCAGCAGCCCTTGGGTGGTAAAGCACAGTTCGGTGGTCAGCGCTTTGGTGAGATGGAAGTGTGGGCGCTGGAAGCCTATGGCGCGGCCTACACCCTGCAAGAGATGCTCACCGTCAAATCGGACGACGTCGAAGGCCGCACCAAGATGTACAAAAACATCGTGGATGGCGACCACACCATGCAGGCAGGCATGCCGGAATCCTTCAATGTACTCGTGAAGGAAATCCGCTCGCTGGGCATCGATATTGAGTTAGAGAGCTAGGAGCCGTGCTATGAAAGATTTGGTGAAAGTACTCAAATCGCAGTCTCAGTCCGAAGAGTTTGACGCGATCAAGATTACTCTGGCGTCGCCGGACATGATTCGCTCCTGGTCGTTTGGCGAGGTGAAGAAGCCTGAGACCATTAACTACCGTACCTTTAAGCCGGAGCGGGACGGTCTGTTCTGCGCCAAGATTTTTGGCCCGGTAAAGGATTACGAGTGCTTGTGCGGTAAGTACAAGCGCATGAAGCACCGCGGCATCATTTGTGAAAAGTGTGGCGTTGAAGTCACCAAGGCAGCCGTGCGCCGTGAGCGTATGGGGCACATTGAGCTGGCCTCGCCGGTTGCTCACATCTGGTTTTTGAAATCATTGCCGTCGCGTATCGGCATGTTCCTCGATATGACCCTGCGTGATATCGAGCGCGTGCTGTACTTTGAGTCCTTCGTTGTTATCGATCCAGGCATGACCACGCTTGAGCGTGGTCAGCTGATGAACGATGAGCAGTACTTTGAAGCCCTTGAAGAGTTCGGCGATGACTTCGATGCCCGCATGGGTGCCGAAGCGGTGCAAGAACTCCTCAAAGATATTGATCTTGAAGAAGAGATAAACACCCTGCGTGAAGAGATTCCGCAGACTAACTCTGAAACCAAGATCAAGAAGCTTTCCAAGCGTTTGAAGCTGCTGGAAGCGTTTTACCACTCCGGCAATGCGCCGGCGTGGATGGTCATGGAAGTGCTGCCTGTCCTGCCACCGGATTTACGTCCGCTGGTACCGCTGGACGGCGGCCGCTTCGCGACCTCCGATCTCAACGACCTTTACCGTCGTGTGATCAACCGTAACAACCGCTTGAAGCGTCTGCTCGACCTTAATGCGCCGGATATCATCGTGCGCAACGAGAAGCGTATGCTTCAGGAAGCGGTCGATGCTTTGCTTGACAACGGTCGTCGTGGCCGCGCGATCACGGGCTCCAACAAGCGCCCGCTGAAGTCGCTCGCCGACATGATCAAAGGTAAGCAGGGTCGTTTCCGTCAGAACTTGTTGGGTAAGCGCGTCGATTACTCGGGCCGTTCGGTGATTACCGTGGGTCCTACTCTGCGCCTGCATCAGTGTGGTCTGCCGAAGAAAATGGCACTGGAGCTGTTCAAGCCGTTTATCTACTCCAAGCTTCAGTCGCTAGGCTTCGCCTCAACGATTAAAGCCGCGAAGAAAATGGTTGAACGCGAGCTGCCGGAAGTGTGGGACATCCTTGCCGATGTTATCCGCGAACACCCGGTACTGCTTAACCGTGCACCGACGCTTCACCGTCTGGGTATCCAGGCGTTTGAACCGCTGCTGATTGAAGGTAAAGCGATCCAGTTGCACCCGCTGGTGTGTGCGGCCTACAACGCCGACTTCGACGGTGACCAGATGGCGGTACACGTGCCGCTGACCCTGGAAGCCCAGCTCGAAGCCCGTGCGCTGATGATGGCGACCAACAACGTGCTGTCGCCCGCCAACGGCGAGCCGATCATCGTGCCGTCGCAGGACGTTGTTCTGGGTCTTTACTACATGACCCGTGAGAAGATCAACGCCAAGGGCGAAGGCATGGTGTTCTCTGACCTCAACGAGGTTGAGCGCGCCTTCGGTACTCAGTCGGTATCGCTGCACGCCCGTGTCAAGGTGCGTCTGGACGAGGTCGACATCGAAGAAGAGACCGGCGAGAAGTCATTCCATCGTCGTCTATACGAAACCACGGTTGGCCGTGCGCTGTTGTTCCGCATTCTGCCTGAAGGCGTGCCGTTTGCGCTGATCGACCAGCCGATGAAGAAGAAGGCGATTTCTGGCCTGATCAACGAAGTATATCGCCGCTCCGGCCTCAAGCCGACGGTCATCTTCGCTGACCAACTGATGTACACCGGTTTCCGTCTGGCGACCTGGTCCGGCGCCTCTATCGGCGTTAACGACTTCGTCATCCCGGATGCCAAAACCGAGATCGTCGACGCGGCCGAAGCTGAAGTCAAAGAGATCGAAGACCAGTTCTCTTCTGGCCTGGTAACTGCGGGCGAGAAGTACAACAAGGTTATCGATATCTGGTCCAAGGCCAACGATAAAGTCGCCAAGGCGATGATGACCGGTATTTCCAAAGAGACCGTTATTGACCGCGATGGCAACGAAGTTGAGCAGGAATCGTTCAACAGCGTCTTCATCATGGCCGACTCCGGTGCACGGGGTAGTGCCGCTCAGATCCGCCAGTTGGCGGGTATGCGTGGCCTGATGGCCAAGCCGGATGGCTCGATCATCGAGACGCCGATCGTGGCCAACTTCCGTGAAGGCCTGAACGTACTTCAGTACTTCATCTCGACCCACGGTGCACGTAAAGGTCTGGCGGATACGGCTCTGAAAACGGCTAACTCCGGTTACTTGACGCGTCGTCTGGTGGACGTGGCCCAGGATCTAGTGATCACCGAGGTTGACTGTGGTACTGAAAACGGTCTGACCCTGCACCCGATTATCGAGGGTGGCGACATCATCGTACCGCTATCACAGCGCGTATTGGGTCGTGTGGTTGCGTTGGATGTGGTTGATCCAGGTACTGAAGAAGTTCTGATCCCACGTAACACGCTGCTAGACGAGAAGTGGTGTGCTGAGCTCGACACCATGGGTGTGGATGAGATTATCGTACGCTCAACCATTACCTGTGACACACCGCACGGCGTATGTTCGTCCTGTTACGGACGTGATCTTGCCCGCGGTCACCAGGTCAACATCGGTGAATCTGTCGGTGTTATCGCCGCTCAGTCAATCGGTGAGCCGGGTACCCAGCTGACCATGCGTACGTTCCACATCGGTGGCGCGGCATCGCGTTCATCGGCCGTCGATAGCGTACAGGTCAAGCACGGCGGTAAGGTTCGTCTGCACAACATTAAGCACGTAGAGCGTGCCGACGGCAAATTGGTCGTGGTATCGCGTTCTAGCGCCCTGGCGGTGGCTGACGATCACGGTCGTGAGCGTGAGTACTACAAGCTGCCCTACGGTGCTGAACTTTCCGTACGCGACGGCGACGTGGTTGATGCCGGTGCGATGGTTGCCAAGTGGGATCCGCACACCCATCCGATCATTGCTGAAGTAGAGGGTAAGGCGCAGTTCATCGATCTCGACGAAGGTGTCACCATGCACCGCTCAGTCGACGAGATGACCGGTCTCTCCTCTATCGAAGTCATTGAGTCCGCCGCTCGCCCGATGGCTGGTCGCGACAAGCGTCCGATGGTCATGCTGCAAGATGCGGCCGGTGAGTACGTGTCGGTTTCCGGCTCGAACACGCCAGTGCAATATCTGCTGCCAGGCAATTCCATTATCTCCGTTGATGATGGTTCCACCATCGGTGTGGGTGAGGTGGTTGCCCGTATTCCGGTTGAAGCATCAGGTAACAAGGATATCACCGGTGGTCTGCCACGCGTTGCTGACCTATTCGAAGCACGTAAGCCGAAAGAACCGGCGATCCTTGCCGAAATCAGCGGTGTGGTGAGCTTCGGTAAAGAGACCAAAGGCAAGCGTCGTTTGACGATTACGCCAGGGTCTGGCGATCCGTTTGAAGCGCTGATCCCGAAATGGCGTCAAATCGCCGTTTTTGAAGGCGAAAGTGTTGAGAAGGGTGAGGTCATCTCCGATGGCCCGAGCAATCCGCACGATATTCTGCGTTTGCTCGGCGTAGCGGAGCTTGCCAAGTACATTACGGCCGAAGTGCAAGATGTTTACCGTCTGCAGGGCGTAGGCATCAACGACAAGCACATCGAAGTTATTGTGCGTCAGATGCTACGTAAGGTCGAAATTGCCGATTCAGGCGATTCTGACTTCATCACCGGCGACCAGGCTGAGCTTGTGCGCGTGCTGGAGCAGAACGCTCGTCTCGAAAAAGAAGGTAAATTCCCGGCGAAGTATCAGCGCTTGTTGCTGGGTATCACCAAGGCCAGCCTGGCGACCGAATCGTTCATCTCTGCGGCCTCCTTCCAGGAGACAACCCGCGTACTGACCGAAGCGGCTGTTACCGGCAAGCGCGATTATCTGCGCGGCCTGAAAGAAAACGTGGTAGTTGGGCGTCTGATTCCGGCAGGTACCGGTCTGACTCACCACGCTGAACGTCGCCGCAAACGCGAAGACGTTGAGCGCCTGTTCAATCCCTCAGCGACTGAGGTAGAGCAGGAGCTTGGAGCACAGTTGACAGCACTTGATTCTGACGACGAGCTCTAAAAATGAGTAGTAAAAAATGAGCATCTGACCCTGGAAGCGCTATCTTGCCGGTAAAACCGCCGGCAAGACTTGACGTCGACTAGGGTCAGCCTTTAGAATGCGCAGCCTTTAACAGTGGGGTGGGTGCGCCCGCATCCGCTGCCCGTATTTGTTAAAGGCTAGGCAACCATTGGAGTCAGCTAAACACCATGGCAACGATTAATCAGCTAGTGCGTAAGCCGCGCAAGCGCCCCGTTACTAAAAGTGACGTGCCCGCGCTTCAGGCTTGTCCGCAAAAGCGCGGCGTATGTACGCGCGTATACACCACTACTCCCAAGAAGCCGAACTCGGCCCTGCGTAAGGTTTGCCGTGTGCGCCTGACCAACGGTTTCGAAGTTTCTTCTTACATTGGTGGTGAAGGTCACAACCTGCAGGAGCACTCTGTTGTTCTGATTCGCGGCGGTCGTGTAAAGGATTTGCCAGGTGTGCGTTATCACACCGTTCGTGGCGCCCTTGACACCTCTGGCGTACAGAATCGTAAGCAGGGCCGTTCCAAGTACGGTACTAAGCGTCCGAAGTCTTAAGACAGCTTGCCGTCACGCTGTGTTTGCAGCGTATGTAACGTAATGTCCAACACGAATATGATGGTCTGATAAGAGTAAGGTCGGGCAGTGCAGGGTAGTCGATACTAAGCGCGAGTTCCGGGTTTACCTGAAGGATCCTTAATTGAGGGCTTATCATGCCTAGAAGAAGAGTTGTAGCTAAACGCGAAATCCTGCCGGATCCTAAGTTCGGAAGTGAGCGTCTGGCGAAGTTCATGAACCACCTGATGGTCAGCGGCAAGAAGTCCATAGCTGAGCGCATTGTTTACGGTGCGTTGGACAAGGTTGCCGAGCGTAGTAGTGAAGAGCCGCTGGAAATCTTCGACAAAGCGCTGGAAACCATCCAGCCGATGGTCGAAGTGAAGTCGCGCCGCGTGGGTGGTGCGACCTATCAGGTTCCGGTTGAAGTTCGTCCGTCTCGCCGCCAAGCGCTCGCTATGCGCTGGTTGGTAGACGCGGCGCGTCGCCGCGGTGAAAAAACGATGGTTCAGCGTCTGGCAGGTGAAATGCTGGATGCCGCAGAAGGTAAAGGTTCTGCTGTTAAGAAGCGCGAAGACGTGCATCGTATGGCCGAAGCCAACAAGGCTTTCTCGCACTATCGTTTCTAAGAGCGTCCCTTTCAAGAGTGACGTTTTTAAGTACGGCGTTTGTAAGCGCAGTGTTTATAAAGTTCGCGTTTATATATGCACGTTGTTTCAGCAGGGCGTCGTTGGAAGTGGTAGGTCGAGTCGCTTTGTTGCAACACCCCGCCGTTATCATTCTGTGATAGCGGCGGTAGCGTAAGGCTCACTTTTGCCACTGCTAAGTTAACGAGCATCGCCAACTAACGGGAGTTTCACCGTGGCACGCAAGACACCACTTAATCGTTATCGCAATATTGGTATCGTAGCGCACGTTGATGCGGGTAAAACCACAACGACCGAGCGGGTACTGTTCTATACCGGCTTGAATCACAAGTTGGGTGAAACACACGAGGGTGCCTCAACGACTGACTGGATGGAGCAGGAGCAGGAGCGTGGTATTACGATCACCTCTGCCGCTGTCACCACCTTCTGGCAAGGTATGGCCAAGCAGTTTGATGAGCACCGTATCAACATCATCGATACGCCTGGGCACGTTGACTTCACTATCGAAGTTGAGCGTTCATTGCGCGTGCTAGATGGTGCGGTTGTCGTACTGTGTGGGTCTTCCGGCGTTCAGCCGCAGACCGAAACAGTATGGCGTCAGGCCGATAAGTACGAAGTACCGCGTATGGTCTTTGTTAACAAGATGGACCGTACTGGCGCTGATTTCTTCATGGTTGTTGACCAGTTGAAAGAGCGCTTGGGTGCGAATGCCGTGCCGATCCAGATTAACTGGGGTACGGAAGAAGACTTTAAGGGCGTTATCGACCTGATTCAGATGAAGGCTATCCTGTGGGATGAGGCTAGCCTGGGTATGAATTTCGAACTCGTGGATATTCCGGCTGAGCTGCAAGAGACTGCCGAGAAATATCGCGAGCAGATGGTTGAAGCGGCTGCCGAAGGCTCTGACGAGCTAATGGACAAGTACCTGGAAGGCGTAGAGCTGTCGATCGAAGAGATCAAGGCGGGTCTTCGTACGCGTACTCTGGCCAATGAGATTGTTCTGGTTACCTGCGGTTCTGCCTTTAAGAATAAAGGTGTTCAGGCGGTGCTGGACGGTGTTATCGAGTACATGCCTTCGCCAACTGAAGTTAAGGCGATCGAAGGTGAGCTGGACGATAAAGATGGCACCATCGCTAAGCGTGAAGCCGATGACAGTGCGCCGTTTGCAGCGTTGGCATTCAAGATCGCTACCGACCCCTTCGTTGGTACGCTGACCTTTATCCGCGTTTACTCGGGCGTTCTGAAGTCTGGTGACGGTGTATATAACTCCGTTAAGCAGAAGAAAGAGCGCGTTGGCCGTATCGTACAGATGCACGCTAACTCGCGCGAAGAGATCAAAGAAGTACTCGCTGGCGATATTGCAGCATGTATCGGTCTGAAAGATGTCACCACGGGTGATACCCTGTGTGATATTGATAACAAGATCGTTCTTGAGCGCATGGAGTTCCCGGATCCGGTTATCTCGGTTGCCGTTGAGCCGAAGTCCAAGGCTGACCAGGAAAAAATGGGTATTGCACTGGGTAAATTGGCCCAGGAAGATCCTTCTTTCCAGGTGAAAACCGACGAAGAGACCGGCCAGACGATTATTTCTGGTATGGGTGAGCTTCACCTGGATATTCTCGTTGACCGTATGCGTCGCGAGTTTAAGGTGGAAGCCAATATCGGTAAGCCGCAGGTAGCATACCGCGAAACTATTCGTGGCAGCATTGAGCAGGAAGGCAAGTTTGTACGTCAGTCCGGTGGTCGTGGTCAGTACGGTCACGTTTTGCTGCGTATTGAGCCGCTGACTGCTGAAGAGAAGGGTGAAGGCGAAGAAGAGATTTTCTTCAAATTCAACTCTGAGATCGTAGGTGGTACGGTTCCCAAGGAATACGTCCCTGCGGTTGAGAAAGGCGCTTACGAGCAGCTTAAAAACGGTGTCATCGCGGGTTACCCGATGATCGACGTTAAAGTGACGCTGTTCGACGGCTCCTTCCACGACGTAGACTCTAACGAGACTGCGTTCAAGATTGCTTCTTCTATGGCAGTGAAGGAAGGTGCCAGGAAGGCCAAGGCCGTGCTGCTGGAGCCGGTGATGAAGGTCGAAATCGTGACTCCCGAAGAATTTATGGGTGACGTCATGGGCGACCTGAGCCGTCGTCGCGGTCTGGTGCAGGGTATGGATGACTCTTCTTCTGGTAAAGTCATTCGTGCAACGGTGCCGCTGGGTGAGATGTTCGGTTACGCAACCGACCTGCGCTCACAAACCCAGGGCCGTGCGAGCTACTCTATGGAGTTCTCGAAGTACGACGAGGCGCCCTCCAGCGTCGTTGAAGCCGTCATCAATCAAAACGGTTAACCGTTAGCTAACGTAAAGAGGTTATAGCAGTGGCTAAGGAAAAATTCGAACGTTCCAAACCGCACGTCAACGTCGGCACCATCGGTCACGTCGACCACGGTAAAACGACTCTGACTGCGGCCCTGACCCGCGTGTCTGCTGAGGTTTTCGGCGGCGATTGGCGTGAATTTGATACTATCGATAACGCTCCTGAAGAGCGCGAGCGTGGTATCACTATCGCGACTTCCCACGTGGAATATCAGTCTGAAGAGCGACACTACGCGCACGTTGACTGCCCAGGACACGCTGACTACGTCAAGAACATGATCACCGGTGCTGCGCAGATGGACGGCGCGATCCTGGTATGTTCTGCTGCTGACGGCCCGATGCCGCAGACGCGTGAGCACATCCTGCTGTCTCGCCAGGTTGGTGTTCCGTACATCGTTGTGTTCCTGAATAAAGCGGACATGGTCGATGACGAAGAGCTGCTTGAGCTGGTTGAGATGGAAGTTCGTGAGCTCCTCGACGAGTACGACTTCCCGGGCGATGACACGCCGATCATCACTGGTTCAGCGCTGATGGCCCTTAACGGTGAAGATGAGAACGGTATGGGTACTACCGCCGTTGCTAATCTGATCAAAGCTCTGGATGCTTACATTCCTGAGCCGGAGCGTGCTATTGATCAGCCGTTCCTGATGCCGATCGAAGACGTCTTCTCTATCTCTGGTCGTGGTACTGTTGTTACTGGTCGTGTAGAGCGCGGTATCGTTAAGTCTGGTGAAGAAGTGGAAATCGTGGGTATTCGCGACACCACTAAAACCATCGTTACCGGTGTTGAAATGTTCCGTAAGCTGCTCGACGAAGGTCGTGCAGGTGAGAACGTCGGCGCCCTGCTGCGTGGTACTAAGCGTGATGACGTCGAGCGTGGTCAGGTTCTGGCCAAGCCGGGCACCATTCACCCGCACACTACCTTCGAAGCAGAAGTTTACGTACTGTCCAAAGAAGAGGGTGGTCGTCACACTCCTTTCTTCAAGGGCTACCGTCCTCAGTTCTACTTCCGTACCACTGACATCACCGGTACCTGTGAACTGCCGGAAGGTGTTGAAATGGTAATGCCGGGTGACAACGTTCAGATGGTTGTTACCTTGATTGCTCCGATCGCTATGGACGACGGTCTGCGCTTCGCTATTCGCGAAGGTGGTCGTACCGTTGGTGCTGGCGTTGTGGCAAAAATCGTTAAGTAATCGATTTACTTGATCGATGAAGGGGGCTCTCGCGAGCCCCCTTTTCTGCGCACCAATAGCAAATGTTTGACATGGGCTTTTGGCGTGCCTATAATGCGCATCCTTTGAATGCGTGGGTAGACGGCTCGCGCCGTCGACATCCATTGGAGTTTAGGGCAAATGCAGAACCAAAAGATTCGCATTCGGTTGAAAGCGTTCGACCATCGCCTGATCGACCAGTCCACAGCGGAGATTGTTGAAACCGCTAAGCGTACTGGTGCTCAGGTTCGTGGGCCGATCCCGCTGCCGACCAACCGCGAGCGTTACACCATCCTGGTTTCACCGCACGTCAATAAGGATGCGCGTGATCAGTATGAGATTCGTACGCACAAGCGTGTGCTCGACATCGTTGAGCCAACTGAAAAAACAGTTGATGCGTTGATGAAGCTTGATCTCGCCGCTGGCGTAGACGTGCAAATCAAACTCAACTAATTACACTAGACACTTGCGGCCCAGCGTTCATCATTTATCGCATGAACAGCAGCCGCCGCGCCGTGAGGCGCCACACAATGTGCTAGTGGAATGCTCTGGAAAGGGCAGCCATAGCGGGTGATAGCCCCGTACACTATAGGAGACTGAGTATGACTATCGGTTTAGTCGGTACAAAGGCCGGGATGACCCGTGTCTTTACCGAAGATGGCGCATCCGTGCCCGTGACCGTTATTGAAGTTGATCCTAATCGTGTGACGCGCGTTAAGACCATTGAGTCTGACGGCTACGCAGCGGTTCAGATCACTACAGGTTCTCGTAAAGCCAAACACCTCACCAAAGCGCAGGCTGGTCAGTTTGCCAAAGCGGGTGTTGAGGCTGGTCGTTCACTGATGGAATTCCGCCTTGCAGAAGGCGAAGAAGCTCCAGAAGTGGGTGGCGAGCTCACCGTATCCCTCTTCGAAGCTGGTCAAATGATCGACGTGACCGGCACCTCTAAGGGTAAAGGCTTCCAGGGTGCTGTTAAGCGCTGGAACTTCCGTACCCAAGACAACAGCCATGGTAACTCCCTGTCGCACCGCGCGCCGGGTTCTATCGGCATGTGTCAAACACCTGGTCGCGTATTTAAAGGCAAGAAAATGGCCGGTCAAATGGGTAACGCCCGTTGCACCGTACAGAGCCTTGAGATCGTCCGTGTTGACGCCGAGCGTAACCTGCTGCTGATCAAGGGCGCCGTACCGGGAGCACCCGGCAGCGACGTTATCGTTCGCAGCGCCGTGAAAGCTGGCTGAAGGGGATAATTACCAATGAATCTGAATCTTGCTGCAGGCACGGGTACCGTTGAAGTAGCCGACGCCACTTTTGGCAAAGAATTCAACGAAGCGCTAGTTCACCAGGTTGTTACCGCCTATTTGGCTGGTGGCCGTCAAGGTACTAGCGCTCAAAAGAGCCGTTCCGATGTTCGCGGTGGTGGTAAAAAACCGTGGCGTCAGAAAGGTACCGGTCGTGCACGTGCTGGTACCATCCGTTCTCCGCTGTGGCGCAGTGGCGGCGTAACCTTCGCGGCACGTCCGCAAGACTATACCCAGAAGGTTAACCGCAAAATGTACCGCGCGGCGATGCGCTCCATCCTGTCTGAACTTGTCCGTCAAGAGCGTTTAGTCGCAATTGAAGAGTTCAGCGTCGAAGCGCCCAAGACCAAGCAGGTAGCTGCCAAGCTGAAAGAGCTCAACCTTGAGAAAGTGTTGATCGTCACTGAAGAAATGGACGAAACGCTCTATCTAGCCGCACGCAACCTTCCCCACGTTGACGTGGTGGATGTCGCGGCAGCTGACCCGGTGAGCCTGGTTGCCTTTGATAAGGTCCTGGTCACCGTCTCCGCCCTGCGTAAATTCGAGGAGAAGCTGGCATGAACCAGGAACGCGTATTCAAGGTTCTGCTTGGACCGCACGTGACCGAAAAGGCCGCGATGGCTGCAGAGCGCAACCAGTACGTTTTCAAGGTGGCATCTGATGCTACCAAGCCCGAGATCAAGAAAGCCGTTGAAATACTGTTCGGCAAACAGGTCGGCAGCGTTCAAGTGTTGAACGTTAAGGGTAAAACCAAACGTACTGCACACGGCGTTGGCCTGCGTAAGGGTTACCGCAAAGCGTATGTGACCCTGGCTGCGGGTGAAACGCTCGAAGACTTCTCTGGCGCCGAATAAGGGCAGGAGTACGGATAATGGCAATCGTCAAGACCAAACCCACATCCGCCGGTCGTCGCCACGTCGTCAAGATCGTTGGCGAGGGGCTGTACAAGGGCCGTGCGTATGCACCGCTTTTGGAAAAACAGTCCAAGTCCGGTGGCCGTAATAATAACGGTCGCATCACCACCCGCCACGTGGGCGGTGGTCACCGTCAGCACTACCGTTTGATCGACTTCAAACGCACCAAAGATGGCATTCCAGCCACTGTTGAGCGTCTTGAGCACGATCCGAACCGTAGCGCGCATATTGCACTATTGAAATATGCAGATGGCGAGCGTCGTTACATCATTGCACCGAAAGGTGTCAGCGCGGGTGACGTGCTGGAATCTGGTGTCAACGCGCCCATCAAAAAAGGCAATGCCTTGCCGCTGCGCAACATTCCGCTTGGTTCTACCGTTCACGGTATCGAACTGAAGCCGGGTAAAGGCGCGCAGATTGCTCGCAGTGCCGGTACTAGCGCTCAGCTGGTTGCTCGTGAAGGTAACTACGCCACCTTGCGTCTTCGCTCTGGCGAAATGCGTAAGATCCTGGCTGAGTGCCGCGCAACGCTGGGTGAAGTGAGCAACTCCGAGCACAGCCTGCGTCAACTTGGCAAGGCCGGTGCGAAGCGCTGGAGAGGCGTGCGTCCGACTGTTCGCGGTGTCGCGATGAACCCGGTAGACCACCCGCACGGTGGTGGTGAAGGCCGCTCTAGCGGTGGTCGTCACCCGGTATCCCCGTGGGGCATGCCGACTAAGGGTCACAAGACGCGTAAGAACAAGCGCACCGACAAGCTGATTATCCGTCGTCGTAACAAGACGCGTTAATCGAAATTGCCAAGAACTTAAGAGGTAACGGCTGTGCCACGTTCACTAAAGAAAGGTCCCTTCATTGACCTTCATCTTTTGAAGAAGGTAGAGGCTGCAGTGGAGAAGAACGACCGTAAACCGATCAAGACCTGGTCGCGTCGTTCGATGATCCTGCCCAATATGGTAGGTCTGACTATTGCGGTCCATAACGGACGCCAGCATGTCCCGGTGCACGTCTCCGAGGAAATGGTGGGTCATAAACTTGGCGAATTCGCTGCTACTCGCACATATCGCGGGCATGTGGCGGACAAGAAAGCCAAACGGTAAGCCAGAGAGGATTTAGAGATGGAAGTCACAGCTAAGCTGAGTGGCGCTGCTTTATCCGCACAGAAGGCCCGTTTGGTGGCTGACCAGGTGCGCGGTAAACCGGTCGCCGAAGCTATTGACCTGCTGACCTTCTCACCGAAGAAGGCTGCCAAACTGGTCAAGAAAGTGCTTCAGTCCGCCATCGCGAATGCGGAAGAAAATAACGGCATGGACATCGACGAGCTGCGTGTCTCGACCATCTGCGTCGATGAGGGCATGACGCTCAAGCGTATCAAGCCGCGCGCCAAAGGCCGTGCGGATCGTATCTTGAAGCGCACCTGCCACATCACCGTCAAGGTAGCCGAGAAGTAGGAGTCGACCAGATGGGTCAGAAAGTCAATCCAACAGGCATTCGACTGGGCATCGTCAAAGACCATGCTTCTGTCTGGTATGCCGAGCGCGGCGCCTATGCCGATAAGCTCAATAACGATCTCGAAGTGCGCAGCTTCCTGGAAGAGCGTCTTAAAAGCGCTTCCGTAAGCCGCATTCACATCGAGCGTCCGGCTAACAATGCCCGCATCACCATTCACACTGCCCGTCCGGGTATCGTGATTGGTAAAAAAGGTGAAGATGTCGACCGTCTGCGTCGCGATCTTACCGAAATGATGGGCGTTGCGGTTCATGTGAACATCGAAGAAGTTCGCAAGCCAGAGCTGGATGCCAAGCTAGTCGCTGCTAACGTAGCGGGTCAGCTTGAGCGTCGCGTCATGTTCCGTCGTGCCATGAAGCGCGCGGTACAGAACGCAATGCGTCTTGGCGCTGGCGGCATCAAGATTCAGCTGTCAGGTCGTCTTGGTGGTGCCGAAATCGCACGTACCGAATGGTACCGCGAAGGTCGCGTTCCGCTGCACACTCTGCGTGCGGACATCGACTACGCCACTTACGAAGCTCACACCACCTATGGCGTCATCGGCGTTAAAGTGTGGATCTTCAAGGGCGAAATCCTCGGCGGTATCGAGGAAGTACGTGCCAAGGCTAAGCAACAGCAGCCTGCCGGCAACGCGCCCAAGAAGAAAGGTTCCAGGTAAGGGGAGAGCGAGTCGATGTTACAGCCCAAGCGTATGAAATTCCGCAAGATGATGAAAGGCCGCAACCGTGGCCTGGCGCATCGCGGAAGCAAGATCAGCTTCGGGGAGTACGGTCTGAAAGCTACTGGTCGCGGCCGCATCACTGCGCGTCAGATCGAAGCCGGCCGTCGTGCGATCACACGTCACGTTAAGCGTGGCGGTAAAATCTGGATCCGCGTTTTCCCTGATAAGCCGATTTCCAAGAAGCCGCTCGAAGTTCGTATGGGTAAAGGTAAAGGTTCTGTTGAGTACTGGGTAGCCCAGATCCAACCGGGTCGGGTCCTGTACGAAATTGAAGGCGTATCCGAAGAGCTGGCCCGTGAAGCGTTTGAACTGGCCGCACAGAAGATGCCCTTATCCACCACCTTTGCGAAACGGACGGTGATGTGATGAAAGCCCAGGAAATTCGTGAAAAGTCAGCAGGAGAGCTCAAAGAGCAGCTCCTCGAGCTACTCCGCGAGCAGTTTAACCTGCGCATGCAGAAGGCCACTGGCCAACTGAGCCAGACTCATCTGCTCAAGCAGGTCCGTCGGGATATCGCCCGCGTTAAGACTGTGCTCAACGAGAAGGCAGGTGATTGAGATGGCCGAAGAGAAAAAAACCCGTACGCTCACCGGTAAGGTGGTGAGCGACAAGATGGATAAATCCATCGTCGTTATGATCGAGCGTCGTGAACGTCACCCGATCTACGGAAAATACGTTAAGCGCTCCACCAAGCTGCACGCCCATGATGAGGCGAACCAGGCTAAGGCAGGCGATACGGTTTCCATTCAGGAGTGCCGTCCGCTTTCCAAAAAGAAAGCCTGGACGCTGGTCGAGGTGGTTGAGCAGGCTAAGGGTTAATTACCTAAAGTCTGCCGATCAGTGCAGTCAGATTAGGTTTGGAGAAAACCGATGATTCAGACTCAGACAATGCTGGATGTCGCCGACAACAGCGGAGCGCGCCGGGTGCAGTGCATCAAGGTGCTAGGCGGTTCACACCGTCGCTACGCCCGCGTTGGTGACGTCATTAAGGTAACGGTGAAAGAAGCTATTCCGCGTGGCAAGGTCAAAAAAGGCCAAGTCATGAAAGCGGTAGTGGTTCGCACCCGTAGTGGCGTCCGTCGTAGTGACGGTTCGCTGATCCGTTTCGATGGAAATGCGGCGGTTTTGTTGAATAACACCAACGAACAGCCGATCGGCACGCGCATCTTCGGGCCGGTTACTCGTGAGCTTCGTAATGAGAAGTTCATGAAGATCATTTCCCTAGCGCCTGAAGTGCTGTAAGGAGCGAGGCGGATATGCAAAAGATCAAACGTGACGATGAAGTCATCGTCATCGCCGGGAAGGATAAAGGCAAACGTGGTACCGTTAAGCGGGTATTAGAAAACCGCTTCGTGGTATCGGGTGTGAACATGATTAAACGTCACACCAAGCCGAATCCCATGGCGGGAAATCAGGGCGGTATCGTCGAGCGTGAGGCTCCGATTCACGCGTCCAACGTAGCCATCTTCAATTCGGAGACCGGTAAGGCGGATCGCGTCGGCTTCCAAGTTAAGGAAGACGGTACCAAGGTACGTATCTACAAGTCGACGCAGACGCAGATCGACGCCTAACGCGAGTCGGGTAGCAAAATGGCGAACTTGAAAGAACGTTATCAAAACGAGGTCGTAGCTCAACTCAAAGAGCAGTTCAGCTACAACAACGTTATGCAGATACCACGGATCACGAAAGTGACTCTGAACATGGGTATCGGTGAAGCGGTTAGTGATAAAAAGCTGATCGACAATGCCGTCGGTGACCTGGAGAAATTGTCCGGTCAAAAGCCGCTGGTGACCAAAGCACGTAAGTCCATCGCGGGCTTCAAGGTGCGCGAAGGTTGGCCGATTGGTGTCAAGGTAACGCTGCGCGGTGAGCGTATGTGGGACTTTTTGAACCGTCTGGTTAACATTGCGATTCCTCGCGTGCGTGACTTCCGTGGTCTTAACCCGAAGTCTTTTGACGGTCGCGGCAACTACTCCATGGGTGTGCGTGAGCAGATCATCTTCCCGGAGATCGAGTATGATAAAATCGATCGCATTCGGGGGCTGGACGTCACTATCACTACTACTGCCAACACCGACGAGGAAGGTCGTGCGCTGCTAGCGTCACTGAACTTCCCGTTTAAGAAATAAGGGTTGGATCATGGCTAAGAAAAGTATGGTAGAGCGTGAGCTCAAGCGTACGCAGCTGGTCGAGAAGTATGCGGCCAAGCGTACTGAGCTCAAGGCAATCATCTCAAGCGTGAATACGTCTGAGGAAGAGCGCTTCGAGGCGACGCTGAAGCTGCAGCAACTGCCGCGCGACTCAAGCCCGGTACGTCAGCGTAACCGCTGCCGCATCACGGGTCGTCCGCACGGTTTTTACAACAAGTTCGGCCTTGGCCGCAACAAGCTGCGTGAAGCCGCCATGCGTGGCGACGTCCCTGGTCTGAAAAAGTCCAGCTGGTAACGCCACGTAGAATCATCAGGAGCGCACATTAAATGAGCATGCAAGACACTCTGGCGGATATGTTTACCCGTATCCGCAATGCGCAGATGGCCACCAAGGAGACGGCAGTCATGCCGTCTTCCAAGTTGAAAGTGGAAGTGGCCCGCGTGCTAAAGGAAGAAGGCTACATTACCGACTTTGCGGTTGATGAAGGCGTTAAGCCTGCACTAACCGTGACTCTCAAGTACTTTGAGGGTAAGCCGGTCATTGAGCACATTCAGCGGGTTTCCAAGCCGTCTTTGCGTCAGTACAAGGGCAAGGACAACCTGCCCAAGGTTGCCGATGGTCTGGGCATCGCGATTGTCACCACCTCTAATGGTGTCATGACCGCTCGTGCCGCACGCCAGGCGGGTGTAGGTGGCGAAGTCATCTGCACCGTATTCTAGGAGGCTGGAATGTCCCGCATAGCGAAATATCCGGTTAAAGTGCCTGCTGGTGTCGAGATCAAAATCGATGCTAGCCAGCTGACCGCCAAAGGCGGCCAAGGCACGCTGTCACTGCCCATTCACCAGGACGTGGTGATTGGTCAAGAAGATGGCCAGCTGACCTTCGCCCCGAGCGAATCTGCCAAGAGCTGGGCAATGGCCGGTACTACCCGCGCCTTGGTTCAGAACCTGGTAACGGGCGTATCCGAGGGTTTCACAAAAACTCTCGAAATTGTTGGCGTCGGTTATCGTGCCCAAGCTAAGGGCCAGACGCTCAATCTTTCACTGGGCTTCTCGCACCCGGTCGACTACGAACTGCCGAAAGGTGTCACAGCGGAAACGCCGAAAAACACCGTGATCGTGCTGAAAAGCGCGGATAAGCAGATGCTCGGTCAGTGCGCCGCGGAAATCCGCGCTTTCCGTCCGCCTGAGCCGTATAAAGGCAAGGGTGTTCGGTACGCCGACGAGCAGGTGCGTCGCAAAGAAGCCAAGAAGAAGTAAGGCAGGGTTATGAACGCGAAGAAAGAATCTCGTCTCCGTCGTGCCCGCCGTGCTCGCGCCAAGATCCGCGAGCTGGGCGTGTATCGCCTGTGCGTCAACCGTACCCCGCGTCACATCTACGCGCAGATTATCTCGCCGGATGGTGGCAAAGTGTTGGCCAGCGCTTCAACGCTGGACAAAGCACTGCGCGAGGGTGCGACCGGTAACTCAGATGCGGCCTCCAAGGTCGGTGCTCTGATTGCTGAACGCGCTAAAGAAGCAGGCATCACCCAGGTGGCCTTCGACCGTGCTGGCTTTAAGTATCACGGTCGCGTCAAGGCTCTGGCCGACGCCGCTCGTGAAGGCGGCCTGGAATTCTAAAGGGTTTTACGATGGCGAAGAACGAACAGCAAAACGGTGATCTGCAAGAGAAGTTAGTGCAGGTTAACCGCGTCGCCAAGGTGGTCAAGGGTGGTCGTATTTTCGGCTTCACCGCGCTGACCGTCGTAGGTGATGGTAAAGGTCGTGTTGGTTTCGGTCGTGGCAAGGCGCGTGAAGTGCCGGTCGCAATTCAGAAAGCAATGGACCAGGCTCGTCGCAACATGGTCAAGGTTAACCTTGCAGGCAACACGCTGCAGTACCCTGTGAAAGCCCGTCACGGTGCTTCCAAGGTCTACATGCAGCCAGCCTCCGAAGGTACCGGTATCATCGCCGGTGGTGCTATGCGCTCTGTATTAGAGCTTGCTGGCGTCCACGATGTACTGGCCAAGTGCTACGGTTCCACCAACCCGGTTAACGTGGTACGAGCGACTGTTAAAGGTCTCTCTGCTATGCATGCACCGGAAGACATCGCCGCCAAGCGCGGTCTGTCTGTCGACGCGATCACGGGGTAAGGCACCATGGCAGCAACGATCAAGGTTACCCAGATCCGCAGCACCATCGGCGTTTTGCCCAAGCACAAGGCTACTATGAAAGGCCTGGGCCTGCGTCGCATCGGTCACTCGGTTGAACTGGAAGACACCCCTGCCGTTCGCGGCATGATCCACAAGGTAAATTACCTTGTGCGTGTTGAGGGAGAGTAATCCATGAAACTTAATACCTTAAGCCCGGCCCCGGGCTCCAAACCCGCTGAAAAGCGCGTTGGTCGTGGTATCGGTTCCGGTCTTGGTAAGACCGGCGGCCGTGGTCACAAAGGTCAGAAATCACGCAGTGGCGGTAGCGTCAAGCCTGGTTTCGAAGGCGGTCAGATGCCCATGCAGCGTCGTTTGCCGAAATTCGGTTTTACGTCTGCTAAATCATTGGTCTCTGAAGAAATACGCCTGGCTGAACTTGCCAAGGTTTCCGGTGACGAAGTCACTATGGAAACACTGAAGCAAGCCAACGTGCTGAAGGATGCAACGCTACACGCGAAAATCATCCTTTCAGGCGAACTGAACAAGGCAGTTACCGTTCGTGGAATCAAGGTCACCAAAGGTGCCCGTGAAGCGATCGAAGCTGCTGGCGGCAAGGTAGAGGACTAAATGGCCAAGTCAGGAAATATGCCGGCGATGGGCAGCGGTCTGAGTGAACTGTGGGCGCGTTTGCGCTTCGTGCTCCTCGCCATCGTGGTGTACCGTATCGGTGCCCACATTCCCGTTCCCGGTATCAATCCTGACCAGCTTGCTGCCTTGTTTAGGGAGCAACAGGGCACCATCCTGGGCATGTTTAACATGTTCTCGGGTGGCGCCCTGGAGCGCATGAGCGTCCTCGCTTTGGGCATAATGCCTTATATTTCTGCGTCGATTATCATGCAGCTGATGACTGCGGTCTCACCCCATCTTGAACAGCTCAAGAAGGAAGGTGAGTCCGGCCGCCGCAAGATTAGCCAGTACACCCGCTACGGCACGGTGATACTGGCTCTTGTCCAGGCTACCGGTATGTCGGTCGGTCTGGCTAGCCAAGGCATCGCTTACAGCGCTGACTTCAGCTTCTATTTCACCGCCGTGATTACGTTTGTGTCAGGCGCGGTGTTTATGATGTGGCTAGGTGAGCAGATTACCGAGAAGGGCATCGGCAACGGTATTTCGTTGCTGATCTTCGCTGGTATCGTCGCTGGGCTGCCCAGTGCCGTGGGGCAAGCGTTTGAACTTGCTCGTAACGAAGGGGCCTGGAATGTCCTTCCGCTGTTAGCGCTGTCAGTGCTAGGTATTGCCACCGTCGCGTTTGTGGTGTTCATTGAGCGCGGTCAACGCCGCTTGAAAGTGAACTACCCACGTCGCCAGGTTGGCAACAAGATGTATGCAGGCCAAAGCAGCTACCTGCCTTTGAAAGTGAATATGGCGGGTGTTATTCCTGCGATCTTCGCGTCCAGTATCCTACTCTTCCCGGCTTCTATTGGTCAGTGGGTAGGTGCAGGTGAAGGTATGGAGTGGTTACAGCGTGCATCACAAGCATTAGCCCCTGGGCAACCGCTTTACATCTTGCTTTTCGCGGCGGCAGTGGTATTCTTCTGCTTCTTTTACACAGCGCTGGTCTTCAATCCGAAGGATGTAGCTGACAATTTGAAAAAGTCAGGTGCGTTCCTGCCGGGCATTCGCCCCGGCGAGCAGACCGCTCGCTATATCGACAAAGTCATGACGCGTCTGACTTTGTTCGGTGCCCTGTATATCACTGCGGTTTCCTTGATGCCCCAGTTCCTGATCGTTGCGTGGAATGTGCCATTCTTTTTTGGCGGCACCTCGCTCCTGATCGTGGTGGTGGTCATCATGGACTTCATGGCTCAGGTGCAGTCACACCTCATGTCGCATCAGTATGACTCGGTGATGAAGAAGTCCAACCTGAAAGGCTACGGTAGCGGCGGCATCATGCGCTGAGGCGCCGCCTTACGATTGGCGCGCCGCGAGCCGTTTTTGGAGAAAGAACGATGAAAGTTCGAGCTTCCGTAAAGAAAATGTGCCGTAACTGTAAGATCATTCGTCGCAATGGCGCTGTTCGCGTCATCTGCATCGAACCACGGCACAAGCAGCGTCAGGGTTAATTCCTACGTTGTTTTAAGTGGGTGTTCGGCATACCCCTTGCCTTAGGGCATTTAAAGGGGTATGCTGTTGCGCCTTTTGTAGATGAATAAACGAGCAAGCCGCTCAAATTTCGGAGTAAGCTGATGGCCCGTATTGCAGGCGTCAATATCCCGGACAACAAGCATGCGGCGATCTCGCTGACCTATATCTTCGGGATTGGCCGTACTCGCGCGCAGCATATCTGTGCTGCTGCCGGTATCGCGCTGACTACCAAGATCCAGGACCTATCTGGCGAAGAGCTGGATACCCTGCGTTCTGAAGTTGGTAAGTACACCGTAGAAGGCGACCTTCGTCGTGATGTTACGCTGAACATTAAGCGTCTCATGGACTTAGGCTGCTACCGTGGTCTGCGTCATCGTCGTAGTCTTCCGCTGCGTGGTCAGCGGACCAAGACTAACGCGCGCACCCGTAAGGGCCCGCGTAAGCCGATCCGCAAATAATACGCAGGCTCTTTAATAGAGAGCCGGCGTAACGACAGGAATAGACATCAACATGGCTAACCCGCGTAGTAACCGTAAAAAGGTTAAAAAGCAGGTAGTGGACGCCGTTGCGCATATCCATGCCTCTTTTAACAACACGATCGTGACGATCACAGACCGCCAGGGCAATGCTCTTTCTTGGGCAACTGCCGGTGGTTCGGGTTTTCGTGGTTCTCGCAAGAGCACCCCGTTCGCTGCTCAAGTAGCAAGCGAGCGTGCAGCGACTGCTGCAGCCGAGTATGGTGTGAAAAACGTAGACGTACTGGTTAAAGGCCCAGGTCCCGGTCGTGAATCCGCCGTGCGCGCACTCAATGCCGCAGGCTTCCGCGTGCAAAGCATCGTAGACGCGACGCCCATTCCCCATAATGGCTGCCGTCCGCCTAAGAAACGCCGCGTTTAAGGAGACAGATTCATGGCTCGTTATATTGGACCGAAGTGCAAACTGTCTCGTCGTGAAGGCACCGATCTCTTTTTGAAGAGTGGCGTGACTCCCTTCGAGAAAAAGTGTAAATCCGAGCAAATCCCGGGTGTACACGGCCAGCGTCGTCAGCGTCTTTCAGACTACGGCTTGCAGCTTCGTGAGAAGCAAAAAGTACGTCGCATGTATGGCGTACTCGAAAAACAGTTCCGTAACTACTACAAAGAAGCTGCTCGCCTGAAAGGTGCGACCGGTGAAGTATTGTTGCAGTTGCTTGAATCCCGACTGGATAACGTCGTCTACCGTATGGGTTTCGGCTCGACTCGCTCTGAAGCGCGTCAGCTCGTTAGCCACAAGGCGATTTCCGTGAACGGCCGCACCGTTAACGTTGCTTCCTACCAAGTGAAGCCGGGTGACGTTGTTGCTATTCGCGAAAAGGCGAAGAACCAGGCACGTATTCAAAACGCGTTGACCATTGCGGCCAACCGTGGCGATATCCTCTGGATTGAAATCGACGCCAAGAAGATGGAAGGCACTTTCAAGGCTCTGCCTGAACGCGGTGACCTGACTGCCGACATCAACGAAAACCTGATCGTCGAGCTGTACTCCAAGTAAGCGGCGTTAATTAATCTGCTTCTTGAAGCCTGGGCGGGATAGCAAAGCTAACCGCCCAGATGCTCTTGAGTACGGTTCTTAAGAACTCAGTATCCGTTTGGCAGCCTGAAAGGTGTTCATATGCAGCGTTCAGTGACAGAGTTTCTTCGTCCTCGCGACATCAAGGTCGAAGAAATCAGCGCACATCATGCCAAAATCGTTCTCGAACCGTTCGAGCGTGGTTTTGGTCACACCCTGGGGAATGCACTGCGTCGCATTCTGCTTTCGTCTATGCCCGGCGCTGCCGTGGTAGAGGCTGAAATTGCGGGTGTAGAGCACGAGTACAGTGCGCTCGAAGGGGTGCAGGAAGATGTCATCGAAATCCTCCTGAACTTGAAAGATGTTGCGATCAAGATGCACAGCCGCGATGAGGCGGTGCTCTCGCTGAACAAGCAGGGCCCAGCCGTCGTCACTGCTGGCGACATTGCGCTTGATCATAGCGTCGAAATCGTCAACCCGGACCACGTCATTGCACACGTCAATGAAGGTGCCGAGCTGAAAATTCAGCTTAAGGTAGCGCTGGGTCGTGGCTACGAACCGGCTGACGCCCGTGGCTCTGATGAAGAGACCCGTGCTATTGGCCGCCTGCAGCTGGATGCCACCTTCAGCCCTGTCCGCCGCGTTTCCTACTCGGTTGAAGCCGCTCGTGTTGAGCAGCGCACCGACCTCGATAAGCTGATTATCGATCTGGAAACCGACGGTACTTTGGATCCGGAAGAGGCTATCCGTCGCAGTGCGACCATTCTGCAAGAGCAGCTGGCCGCCTTCGTCGACCTTGAAGCTGATAAAGAGCAGGAAGTCGAAGAGGAAGAAGATCACGTTGATCCAATCCTATTGCGCCCCGTAGACGATCTTGAGTTGACCGTTCGCAGCGCGAACTGCCTAAAAGCCGAGAATATTTACTATATCGGTGATCTTATCCAGCGCACAGAAGTTGAGCTGTTGAAGACACCGAACCTCGGTAAAAAATCCTTGAATGAAATCAAGGACGTTTTGGCGGCGCGCGGCTTGTCCCTCGGCATGCGGTTGGAAAATTGGCCGCCCGCTAGCCTGAAGGACGACAAGGCCACCGCGTGAGTGTCGACTTGAGTCCCAGTTTGGTAAGGAATTACAACCATGCGTCATCGTAAGAGTGGTCGTCATCTGAATCGCACCAGCTCGCATCGTCAGGCCATGTTCAAGAACATGTCTGTCTCGCTGGTCGAACATGAAGTCATCAAGACAACCCTGCCCAAGGCCAAGGAACTGCGTCGCGTTATCGAGCCGCTGATCACCTTAGCCAAGCAGGATAGCGTTGCGAACCGTCGTTTGGCGTTCTCTCGCACACGTTCCAAAGAAGCCGTTGGCAAGCTGTTCAATGAGCTGGGTCCGCGTTACGCCGAGCGTCCGGGTGGCTACATCCGTATTCTCAAGTGCGGTTTCCGCACCGGCGACAACGCGCCTATGGCGTACGTTGAGCTAGTAGACCGTCCGGTTGCTGAAGAAGCCGCTGCTGAAGAGTAAATCTTTAGTTGCTGCCTCTTTAAAGCAGAATGAAAACCGACCCAGCTGGGTCGGTTTTTTTTATGCCTGGCGTATCGAGTAATGCCGCTATAAACGTTAAATTGTCCGACGAGCGTGCTAGTCTAGAGTGAATTGACGGGGCCATTGGCGCTGCAGTTGTTTACCCTTGGGAACTGATTCATGGCGCATTATTCAATGCGGGGGTGTACGCGTGCAAGCCGAGGAAGAAGTGTGCGTCTCGTTTCCAGCGTAAATGAATCATCAAGGGGCAGACATGGTGAAGAGGGGAGTAAACGATAACAAGGCGTCGAGGGCATGGCTTACGGTAACGATGTTACTGCTATTGATCATCACCACCTCGACCGTGCAGGCGAATCCACGTTACGCAGGTATTGTGGTCGACCTTGATAACGGTGAAGTTTTATACGCAGAAAATGTGGATGCACCGCGTTATCCTGCTTCGCTGACCAAAATGATGACGCTGTACATGACCTTTGAAGCGCTGGAAAGTGGCACTTTAACGCTCAATGAGCCCCTCGCTGTTTCTGCCCAGGCCGCGGCCATGCCCGCTACCAAATTATGGCTTTCTGCGGGCAGTACGATTCCTGTCGATACCGCTATCCGCGCCCTGGCTGTGCGTTCGGCGAATGATGTCGCCGTTGTGGTGGCTGAAGCATTGGGCGGTAGCGAGCAGCGCTTTGCGCGGCTTATGACCGAAAAGGCGCGAGAGTTAGGTATGACAGCCACGACCTTCCGCAACGCCTCGGGACTTCCTGATGACCAGCAAATCACCTCCGCGCGGGACATGCTCACACTTTCGGTGCGTGTCATGCAGGATTTTCCACAGTATTACCATTACTTCGGTCTTCAGGAATTTACTTATCGCGACAAGCGCCACACCAGTCATAATCGGCTGGTGCGCGACTACCCTGGCGCTGATGGCTTAAAAACCGGCTTTATTCGTGCCTCTGGTTTTAACGTCGCGACGACTGCCGTGCATGATGGCCGGCGGCTGGTTGCCATTGTGATGGGAGGGTTTAGCTCTTCATCGCGTGATACTCATATGGCCGATTTACTCGACCGAGGCTTTATGCGCGCTGAGCTGCGCGATCAGCGTACATGGGTCGCCAATACCAGTTTTTCTCAGGAGTTTATGGGGTTTGGTGGTTCTACACCTCCCGTGGCACCCCCCAAGGCGCCAACACCTGCGCCAAGCCAAATGCTTGCCAGTATTGAAACGACCACGCTGTCACCTGCCCCTAATACCAGCGTAGACGAGCAACTGGCCACGATCACCGTTGAAGGCCCGGCCGAGGCGTCCCGCGCGTCTAACGCTGACCCTTTGCAGGACTTTATTCAAAGTGAGCGCTTGGTGGAAGCTCCCCCGGCCGGCGCCTGGGGTATCCAGGTGGGTGCATTTAGCCAGCAAGGGCAGGCTCAACAGCTGGCCCAACAAGCGGCCCAACGCTTAACGCAAAACTTGGCCGGGCGCGTGGAGGTGGATACACTTGAAGGCCAGACGCCGGTATACCGTGCTCGCCTGGTGGCTTTGGATGAGCATCGCGCCCGTGAAGCCTGCCGTGAACTACAACTGCAAGGCATGGAGTGCATGGTGGTCAACGCAAGCCTTTAAGCCTTGTTTTAAATGTCAAAAAACCCCACCAGCTTTTATGAGCTGGTGGGGTTTTTTTATGGTTGATGTCACGACCCACAACGGCTTTTCACCAGTGCACACGTACGCGCGCAATCGCTTAGGCTAGGCAAAGGCGTACGCGTTCATTGCCAGCACGCCATGCTCAACGCTGCGGTGGAGCGGTGTGACATCATCGCCTGCGCCCATGGCTACCAGTAACGGCTGAAAATGCTCGGGCGTTGGATGGTTCCTGCTCGCTTCGGGGGCCGTTTGCCAGGCAAGCAACGCCTCACGGTCATTGTTCACAAGCTGAGTATCGACCCACTCTGCAAAAGCGCCGACCCAGTTGGGCATCGGGTTATCAAGCGGCATGGTTTCGTAAAGGTTATGGGTCAGGCTGCCCGACCCGATCACTAGAATACCTTCTTCACGCAGTGGCGCCAGGCGCTTACCCAGCTCAACGAGCTTGTCGTTAGACCAACGCACAGGCAGCGATAGCGTAACGACAGGAATATCCGCCTTGGGAAACATCAGCGAAAGAGGTGCCCAGGTGCCGTGGTCAAACCCTCGTTCCACTTCTGAGGCCCCCAGTAATTTGGCCAAGCGGTTGGCCAGTGCAGGCTCGCCAGGTGCCGGGTACTGCTGCTCGAACAGTTCGCGGGGAAAGCCGCCGAAGTCATGAAGGGTTTCTGGCGAAGGGCTGTTACTGACTTTCAGCGTCTGACTTTCCCAGTGCGCCGAAACCACAATGATCGCCTTGGGCGTCAGTCGCTTGCCCAGCGAACGTAAAAAGTGATGGGCAGGCGTAGGGGTGAGGATCAGCATGGGAGAGCCGTGGGATATAAAAAGACTGGGTAGCATAACAACGTCTCCTGGCAGAAGGCCCTGGCAGTGACCAGGGCGCGAGCAAAGGCATGGCGGAGAAAAGGTGATAGATAAACTCGTTTGGGTGCGCCTAACGCGATTAGCTAACGCGGCGGTTCAGTGTAAAGCTGCCGCCGCCTAAACCTGCCTGCACGAGCAGGGCAACGGTCCAGAATGCCGGGAACTCCCAACCACCGCCAGCGTTGGTAAACGCCCAGCCGTTGCCAAGATGCACGGACGTAGCACCCAGCAGCAGAGGAATCATTGCAAGGCTAATCCAGCGCGTATAAATACCCAGAATCAAGGCCAGGCCGCCGCCAACTTCTCCCAGAATCGTTAAGTAGGCTATAACGCTTGGTAGGCCCAGTGACTCAAAGTAGGCGACCGTGCCCGGCAGGGTAAACACAAACACCTTGGTCAGGCCATGGGCGAGTGCCATCACGCCAAGTGATAGTCGCAGCAGAGCGATGGCGTGGGGTTGAAGGTTTGTGCTCATGGTGGAAGAAGATGCATTCATGGGGTATCTCCATTGGGCAGTGATGAAAGTTCAATGGGGACACTTTACGTTCATTGACGGCAGAGATAATCCACGCGTACCAAACATCACTGTTGCGAAATAGGCGACAATCCCATCTCCTGCTCCCAGTAAGGCGGGCTACCCCAGGCATCCGTTAACAACTCAATAAACCGCTCTACCTTGGCAGGTAAAAAGCGTCGCGCAGGGTAAATGGCATGAATATCCAGCATCTTGGGAGGGATGTGCGGCAGTAACTGAACCAGGCGCCCAGCGATAATGCTCTCCGTTACCAAAAAGCTGGGTTGATGAGCGATACCGATACCTGCCTCGGCGGCATGGGTTAAAACATCGCCATTGTTGCTTTCAAGCGGGCCTTGGGGTGTCAGCGTCATATTTTCAAAACGCCAGTTGCTATTGGCTAAATCGCTGCGGTAACGCAGGCAGCGGTGGTGCGCAAGCGCCTCTGCATTTTCCGGCACGCCATGGGTTTCAAGGTACGCCGGGGATGCGCAAAACAGCATTTGACAGCGCGTCAGACGCTTGGCGATCAGGCTTGAGTCGGGCAGGTTGCCAATACGAATGGCCACATCGTAGCCCTCTTCGAGAAGATCCACGCGGCGGTCACCTAAGTCCAGGCGTACGTCCAGGCCAGGATACGCCACCATAAAGCGCGCCACCAGCGGGGAGAGGTGGCGCATGCCAAAACTCATGGGGCCGTTGATGCGTAAACGGCCGCTTATTTCAGAAACACCGCTGCCTACGTCGGCGGCAGCCTCATCAAGCGCCTGTAAAATCGCTTGGGCATGCGCAAGGTAGCGCTCGCCCTCGGCGGTTAAATGCAGGCGCCGCGTGGTGCGCTGAATAAGCCGCACCCCGAGCGTCTCTTCAAGGGCCATGACAATACGTGATACCCGCGTGCGGGAAAGATCCAATGCTGCAGCGGCCCGCGTGTAGCTGCCAAGCTCGGCAACTTTGACAAAAGCGGCAATATGATCGAGCTGGTTCATGGCCGAGCCAACGCCCGTGCGGCCTGGTAAGGATCAGGCTGGCCACAAATGGCGGAGATAACCGCCAGGCCATTGGCACCGGCTGCAACGACCTGCTGGGCGTGTTCAGCCTTGAGCCCACCAATGGCCACGCTTGGCAAGGTGCAGGCCGCGGCTAATTGAGCCAGGCCTTCAAACCCCAACGGTTTAGCATGGTCCTGCTTGCTTTGGGTGGTAAACACCGGGCCCAGGCCCACGTAGTCGAGCAGGGCCACGGGGGCTGCATGAAGCTGCTCAAGCGTATTAATCGAAAGCCCGATAATTGCCTCTGGCCCCATGGCCGCCCGTGCCTCTTGAACCGCTGTATCGCTTTGGCCGACATGCAGCCCATCGGCGCCGCTTTGCAAGGCAACGTTCAAGCGGTCATTAATCACCAGTGGTACCCCGCTACCCGCCAGGGCGGCTTTCAAGCGCCTGGCCTGTTCAATCATGTCGGTATCGCTTGCGTGTTTATCGCGCAGTTGAACAAAACTGACGCCCCCTTTGACGGCCTCAATAACGGTGCGCTCTAGCCCTGCGGCTTGACAGAGTTGAGCGTCAGTGACCAGATAAAGCGAAAGATCAAAACGCATTATCCTTCCTCCAGCCCGGTAAACTGACGGACGTCTGTAGGCGTTAGCTGATACAAGGCGTCCAACAGGGCTACCTGAAAACTACCCGGGCCTGCCGCCTGTTGTCCAGCGCGGCTACCCGCGATAGCAAAGCTTGTAAGTGCGGCTAACGTGGCGTTCAAGGGAGCTCCGGGGCTGGCCGCTACAAAGGCGGCAACGGTGGCACTTAACGCGCAGCCAAGCGTAGTGACACGCGGCATAAGCGCGTGTCCGCCGCTCAAGCGCCAGTGCTGAGTGCCATCGGTAATAAAATCCTGCACGCCGGTCATCGCGACAATACAGCGCTGCTGCTTGGCGAGGTTAATGGCGGCCTCACGCGCTTCATCCGTAGAGGCCGTGGCATCCACCCCACGGCCCGCGTGGGTCAAGCCGGAAAGCGTCATGACTTCTGAGGTATTGCCACGGATCACGCTGGGCTTAAAAGCCAATAGCGTTTGTGAAAGCGTTTGACGGTAATAAGTGGCGCCCACTGCAACCGGGTCCAATACCCAGGGGGTATTGTGCTCGTTGGCCGTTTTGGCGGCAAGTTGCATACCTTCTGCCCAGTGTGGTGAAGGCGTACCGATATTGATCGAAAGTGCCCCGGCCAAGCGAGTAAACTCAGCGACTTCCTCAGTTGAATGCAGCATGGCAGGGGAAGCGCCGACAGCCAGCAGGCAGTTAGCTGTGCTGTTCATCGCTACAAAATTGGTAATACAGTGCACTAACGGCGTGGTGCGTTGTACAGCGGAAAGCGCGTCGCTCAGCGGGAGTGATGTCATGGCCACCTCACAGCGTAGATCGGGTGTGATGACACCGCGACTTCCTACGCCGGTATTATCCGGTTCAGGTTCTAAGGGTGCATCTCAGCTTGAGAGTCTCAAGCGCCCCTGTCGTCAGGCTACTATCCTTGCCTTGGGCGGTGCTGTAAAGCGCAGACGATGTGTAAGGGGAGGCCGGTAGGGTAAGCGGGGCTGGAATAATGGCTGTTCTGCCCTCATGGTATGTCATCACAACGGCATCATGCGGTGTGAAACGGTTAGCGATAGGCTTGTACACGGTATGGTTTTTGTCAAAGATAACCGCTCAATCAATTCATTTAACAGCATAATTCCCACAAGGAGCCCAAGATGACTTTGCAAGGTGAACAGCATAAAGGCGTTCGTCCGGCCCCTGCGCAAACCCAAGGGTTTCGCTTAAACCATACGATGCTGCGGGCGAAAGACCCCGAGCGTTCATTGGCCTTTTACTCCCAGGTATTTGGCATGCAGGTGCTGCGTCGGCTGGATTTCGAAGAGATGCAGTTTTCGCTCTACTTTCTGGCGAACCTGGAAGCCAACGACCAGGTGCCGGAAGATACCCAGGCGCGTACGGCCTGGACCTTCAGCCAAAAGGGGCTGTTAGAACTTACCCATAACTGGGGCACCGAAGACCAGGACGATTTTGCCTACCACGATGGCAATGCCGAACCGCAGGGCTTTGGACATATCTGCTTTAGCGTGCCGGACTTGGAAGCGGCCCAGGCATGGTTTGATGAGCACGATGTGACGTTCATAAAGCGGGCGGATCAAGGCAAAATGCAGGGCGTCATTTTTGTGAAAGACCCGGACGGCTACTGGATCGAAGTTATCCAGGCCGACCTAATGGCGGCGATGGGCGACTGATATGGCACACTTGCTGTTTCGGCTGCGCTACGTTACCGATGAAGAAGCCATGGAAGTCCGCTCACTACTGGCAGAACATGGTTTTGATACCTATGAAACGCAGGCCGGTTTTTTCCGCTTAGGGGTGGACGCGATCTGGCTGCGTGATGAAACCCAGCGTGAGGCGGCCGAAGCAGCACTGGCGGTGTATCAAGCCGAGCGCTTCACCAAGGCTCGGCAAGCGCACGCCGAGGCCGTGAGCCAAGGCGATGCACCTACCTTATGGCGCCGCTTGGCGGCGCATCCCTTTCAGGTCACCCTGGTAATGGTGGCGGTCGTTATGGTGGCACTGCTTACGCTGCTGCCATTTCTTGGCCTGACTCGTTAATCAAGCCGCAGGTGCCCGCGTTTTAAGTAGAGCTTGACCCCTGCGCTGCCCGCGCTAAGTTGGGGAGCGGCGCCGGGAGGGTAGCGACACCAGCTGCCCGTCGGGTATTCGGTATCGCCGTCGCACAAGGAGCCTTCCAGAACAAACGCTTCCAGGCCACCGCCCAGCGTCGGGTAGGCAATCGTCACGCCCGCCTCCCACCGCTCCAGGCTGGCGCGCTCCTGGTGAAAGGTATGCAGCATTTTATAGGTAATGCCTGGGCGACGGTCCGGCTGCCAAGGTAAACGGTGAGCAGGAACGGCCAGTTGAAGAATGTCATTGGCTGCAAACTGGTGAAGCTTCACCAGGATGAGCGCGCCCTCATCGCCTATGTGCGGGGTGTGGCCCGTACCGATAGGATTGCGCAGATAGGTGCCCGCGGGGTAGCGGCCGTGCTCATCACCGAACACGCCCTCTAGTACAAGGATCTCTTCCCCGCCGTCGTGGGTATGTGCGGTGAACTGGCTGTTGGGCGCGTAGCGTACCAGGCTGGTCGCTCTGGCGACTTCCTCGCCGATGCGATCAAGCATCATGCGTGTGACGCCTGCACTGGGCGAATCGACCCATTGATATTGGTCCGGCGTTACGCAGGCAAAGTGGCTAAAGTCGGCGTTAAGGCGCATGGTATTGGCTCTTTGCAGTGGGGGGATCGCGGTAGTGCAAGTCTCCTTATCCACCACCCAAAATGCAATGCATAAAAGAGCGCTTTAATGACGAGCCTTTAGGAAGGCTCGTGGCATAAAGGCGGTTTTTTTCAGGGCGTCGCCGTAAGTGTCGTCAGAATATGGTGGGCGGCCTCAATGCGTGCCTGGTTGGGATAATTGCGGTTGGCGAGCATCACGATGCCTATTTGCTGGCTGGGTACAAAGGCGACATAAGCGCCAAAGCCATTGGTTGAGCCCGTCTTGTTAAACCACACATCGTCATCTGCCGGTAGCGGTGTCTGAAGCTGCTCGGCCTCGTTCGCCTCCAGCACCATCTCCATTGAATTGCCTGCTTGTAGCTGGTCAAGCGACACAGGGTAGGCATAGCGTTCCCAACCGAGGCCTTGGGTCATATCGCCCATGTTGACGTAGCCCATCCGGGTTGCTTCCAGTGCTTCGCGCAGCGGTTCATCCACCGCTGAGTTGTCCATGTTGGCGTTAATGAACGCCAGCATATCGGCGCTATTCGACTTTACCCCGTAGGCCTCTGCATCCAGTACGCCGGGGTTCACTCGAATCGGCTCATCCTCTTTTGAGTACCCGAAGGCGTAGTTCGCCTGGGCGTCTTCAGGTACCTGCAAGTAGCTGTGTTCAAGGCCGAGTGCTGAAAGCACGTGCGCTTCCATCAACTGGGCGTAAGGTTTTCCAAGCCGCTGGGCGGTCAGGTAACCGAGTAATCCAATGCTCGGATTTGAATAGAGTCGATGGGTGCCTGGCGCATACGTCGGTGCCCACTGGCGGTAGTAGGCGACCATGTCGTCTTCGTTGTTGACGCTATCTGGAAACTGCAACGGCAGCCCGCCCGCCGTGTAGGTGCCCAGTTCCAACAGGCTGATGTTATCAAAGGAGCTCCCTTCAAGGGCTGGCAGGTACTGGCTGGCGGGGTCGGAAAGTGACAGAGCACCGCTGGCCTGAGCGTAAGCCGCCAGCGTCGCCGTAAACGTCTTACTGACGGAACCCAACTCAAACAGCGTATCGGTGGTTACCGGCACGCCAGCCTCTTGATCGGCGACCCCATAATTAAAGTAATAGGGCGTGCCCTTAACGCTCACCGCTACGGCCATGCCCGGGATACTGTGCGCGTCCATCAAGGCTACGATAGTGTCGTTGACCACCGACGCCACCGGCAGACTGCGCGGATCATCATTCGCATAGCCAAAAGCGCTGATAAGAAACGAACCTGCCACAATAAGCGCATTCTTTGCTGTTAACATCTTGTTCATCAGAAAACCCGTTACGTGTTGTTGGTTAACATCGGGTGTTGGCCCCGCTGATTCGTTGCTTACGTTACGGCGAACCGTACAAGGTGACAAACAGCGATATTTTGCATAAGCCATTAGAAAAATTTGGGGGTCTGTGTCGTGCGTCCCTACTTACCACTAAAAGCCCTGCGTGCCTTTGAAGCGTCGGCCAGGCACCTGAGTTTTACCCGAGCGGCTGCCGAGCTATGCGTGACGCAAGCGGCCGTAAGTCATCACGTAAAACTGCTGGAGAGCCAGTTGAAGGTAGCGCTGTTCACCCGCCTGCCGCGCGGGCTGATGTTAACGCAAGAGGGCGAAATGCTACTGCCGGTCCTCAAGGCGTCGTTTGATCAGATTACGCACACGTTGGATCAATTAGGCGAGCAGAACTATCGGGAGGTATTGAATGTGGGCGCGGTGGGCACGTTCGCTGTTGGCTGGTTGCTGCCCAGGCTTGCTGACTTTCAGGAGCGTTATCCGTTTATTGATCTGCGCCTTTCGACCCATAACAACCGTACGGATATGGCCGCGGAAGGGTTCGACTTTGCTATCCGCTTTGGAACAGGCGCTTGGCACGGTATTGCGGCCCAGCCCTTGTTGCCAGCCTCGCTGTCGGTCATGTGCACGCCTGACATCGCCACCCGGCTAAAGACGCCGGCCGATGTCGTGGGTGAAACATGGCTACGCTCTTATCGCACCGATGAGTGGACGCAGTGGCTACTGGCGGCGGGGTTATCCAGCAGTGTTTCTGTGCCAAGAAGTATCGTGTTTGACTCTTCTATTGCCATGATAGAAGCCGCACAGCAGGGCGTAGGCATCGCCCTGGCACCGCCTTCAATGTTCTCACGCCAGCTCACCAGCGGTGCTTTGGTACAACCGTTCAGCACCGCGGTGAGTTTAGGCGGGTACTGGCTGACGCGCTTACAATCGCGGCCAGAAACCCAGGCCATGGCCTGTTTTAGAGAGTGGCTGACCTTAGCAACCAATGCCTAGTGGCTATGGCTGTGCTCGCTGTGATCATGCCCGTGGTCATGGTCATGGTCATGCGCATGGTCATCATGGCCCGGCTGGGCCAGTGCTTCGTGCAGCACTACCGCATTGTGGCGCATCATGCCAAGGTAGGTGCTCGCTTCGCCCTCGGAAGAGAGCGCATCGGCATACAGCGTTCCGGCAATCGGCAGGCTCGTCTCTTCAGAAAGCTGCTGAATGACCGCAGGATTGGTCATATTTTCATGGAACAGGGCTTGTACGTTCTGGTCGTTGATCACGTCCACCAGCTCGGCCATGCTGGCGCCGCTGGGTTCTACTTCGGTCGATAAGCCGCCAGGTGCCAAAAAGTTGACGCCGTAAGCATTCGAGAAGTAGCCAAAGGAGTCGTGGCCAGTAATCACGCTGGTCGAGGCCGGGATTTCGCTGATGAGCTCACGAATTTCAGCATCGACTTCTGCCATGCTGGCCAGGTAATTATCGGCGTTAGCCTGGTACTCATCGGCGTTAGTTTCATCGGCCTCAATCAACCCGTCACGAATATTGGCAACGTAAATCCGCGCTTGGGCCATATCCTGCCAGGCATGAGGATCAAATTCACCATGCGCATGGTCGTGCCCGTGGTCATGGTCGTGATTATGATCGTGGTCATGCCCGTGGTCGTGCCCATGATCATGGTAGTCGAGCTTGTTAATGCCATCAGTGGCCGTGATCAATGCGCCGTTGTAGCCGCTGGATTCAATGAGCCGCTCCATCCAGCCTTCGAACAGTAGGCCATTGAACACCACAAGATCCGCTTCTGTCAGTGCGCGTGCATCGCCTGGGCGAGGGGAGTAGACGTGCGAATCACCGTCAGGCCCCACCAGTGATGTTACTTCAACGTGCTCACCGCCCACGTTCTCGACCATATCGGCCAGGATGGAGAAGCTTGTCACCACCTGAACGCGGTCTGCTGCGATGGCCGCGGGCAGTGCCAACATGGCGGATACGCCAACCAATAAGCGCGAAGATAACCGTAAAGACATACCGACTCCTGTTGAATGATGTTACGTAGATGCCTCCGCACTGAGCGGGGCTGTTTTACGCCTTAGCCGGGCAGCCAGACTGTGGTAGCGCCCGAACATCGCCGAGAAAAGATAACCCACGCCGGCCAGCAGAATAATGCTCGGCCCTGAGGGAATATCCAGATGAAAAGAGAGCAGCAAGCCGCCGGTACTGGCGACCATGGCGATCACAACGGCAATCGCCATCAAGCCTTCAAGGCGCCTACTCCAAAAACGCGCGGCGGTGGCGGGCAGCATCATTAAACCTACCGCCATCATCGTGCCCAACGTTTGAAAGCCCGCCGTCATGTTGAGCACCAGCAAGGCTAAAAATACGCTGTGCACCCAGCCGTTGCGGCGGTTTTGGCCGCGTAAAAAAAGCGGGTCCAAACACTCCACCACTAGCGCGCGGAAGATGATCGCCAGGGTCACCAAAATCAGCGTGCTGATGCCTGCAATCAGTAGTAATGCAGTGGCGTTAACGGCCAAAATCGATCCAAACAGAACGTGGGTTAAGTCAACGCTGCTGCCTCCCATCGAGATCAGCATGACCCCCGCCGCCAGCGAGATAATAAAAAAGCTCGCCATGGCCGCATCTTCACGCTGGCCGCCTATCTTCGATACAGCTCCGGCAAGTAGCGCCACCATTAACCCGCACAATACGCCGCCAATACTCATAATGGGCAGCGAGAACCCGGCCAGTAGAAAGCCGATTGCCACGCCTGGCATAATGGCGTGCGCCAAGGCATCGCCAATCAGGCTCATGCCGCGTAGCACCAGAAAAACGCCCAAGGGCGGGGCCGCAATGGACAGCGCTAACCCGCCGACTACCGCGCGGCGCATAAAGCCATAATCAAACGGCGCAATTAGCCACGTGTTAAGCAGTTCCAGCATGGTGCTCCCCCAGTGTAAAAGGTACTGCCTGGGCGGGCAGTGGCTGATGATGTAGTTCACTGGGTGCCACCCAGCGGGCATGGCCGCCGTTTAACATCAATATTTCATCGGCCAAGCGGCGTAAATGGTCCATATCGTGCAGAACAATAATAATCGTCGTACCGTCATCGGCCATCTGGCGCAGGATACGGATTAAAATATCGACCGTGTCGCTGTCCACGTTGGCAAAAGGCTCATCCAGCAGTAACAGCTCGGCTTCCTGCATCAACGTACGCCCAATCAAGGCCCGCTGGCGCTGGCCACCGGAAAGCTCGCCTAACGGGCGGTGAGCCAAGTGCGAAATACCCAAGCGCGCCATGATGTCGCGACCTTTACGGTAGTGCGCCGCACAGTAGCCTTTTAGTGCCCCATGGCTTGGCCAACTGCCGGTCATGACCAACTCCTCCACGCTCATGGGAAAGGTTAAGTCCAGCGCCAACTGCTGGGGCAGCCAGGCACGGCGCTCAGAAGGAACGCTGCATATGACGTTGCCACCTGCCGGGCGAAGTTCGCCCATAATGGCCTGGATCAGAGTGCTTTTACCGGCCCCATTGGCACCCACTAACGCCGTAATAGCCCCCGGCCTGATATCGCCATCCACATGCTCAAGCACGGTGCGATGCCCTTGGGACAAGTGCAAATTCTTAAGCTGTAAGCGTGATGTTGTGCGCTGACTCATTTAGGCCACCCACCAGCCCACACCACCAGCGCCCACAGCGCCACAAGCGGTATCGTCACCAGTAGCAGCCGTTTCGTGGCCGACAATGACATTAAAGAGAAGTGGCAAGGCCCCTCCCGGTTATGGCGGTGCGTGCGATGACTCACAGAGTACCCTCTTAACAATAGAATAAGTTATAACATAACAATTGGCGAAGCCAAAAAAATTGCTGAATATTTTACGCGCTTACCACGTCGTGACAATGACAAACGCGCTCACACACTCATCCCAAAGTAACTTATCCACAGGGCGTTTTAGTAACGCCATGTAGCGCTAATCTGCTGGGGAGAGACCAGCAGCGCATACTCGCCGTCCATCGTCACTGGGCCAAGCGAAACGCGGGCGGGCTGAAAGCGGTTAATAGCGGAAGACGCCTGGTTGGGCTGGGTCCAAATCTGAAGTTCATTGACCAGCATGCCCATGGCAAAGTTCATCGCCCCGTCGCGCTCGCGGCCATCGGCCGCAATAATACCGCCCGCAATGCTGTTGATCACCAGTGAGTTCACCCGCTCACCCCAGCCACGGCGTGCCCGCTCGGCCTGGGCAAGTTCCAACCCCAGCGCTTGCACACCGCTTAGCTCGCCACGGGCTTTTAAGCGCTCGTACTGCGCCAACGCCGCCTGGTGTGGCTGGCTATCCAACAACACCCCGCCAAGCGCCAAGGCTGATTTCACCACACCGATCCGCGCATCAAAACGGTCATCGCGGTCGCTTGCTTCGCTTGCCTGGTAAGCATCCACCACAAGGCTTGCGCCATAAATACCTGTCCACCCCCACTCCCACACATTGGCCTGCCGCGCACCGCGCTCAAATACATCGTCGTAACCCGCCCATTCATTGGTGGGTTGCGCCAAGGCTGGCAGTGCTACAACGCACAGCAGTACGCCTAAAAGAGGGTGTAAACGCATCGGGAAAGTCCTGTCATCAAAGGGGGATGGCATTAAGCGTAGCATGTACTGGAAGGGGATTTTCGCGGAAGCCTGACGTTAAGTATGACTAAGGTCAATGGCGCTTAAAGGCGATTCCCGCACAGGCGGGGATGAACCGTCAGTGGTCGATATGAGCGATAATGGAAAAGTTGATCCCTGCGCGAGCGATAATGAGTTGGGGTATTTAGATGACCATCCCTCCATCGCGGGTGCGCTAACGGTTACTGCCGCGCTGCTTGAATGGGTTAATACTTGAAAGTTGGCGAGGTTGTAGTGCTGTCTTGAAATTAACGCTAGCGTTCAGCTTTAAGCAAAAGAGCCTCAATGGAGGCTCTTTGTCATAACAGTGCTGGAACCGCTTATTTATCCTTGTCCCAGTGTTCAAAGGCGCGCTTGTCATCGGGGAGCCGGACAATGTCACCGATGTTGAGATCAGGAAGGCCTTTAAGATGGTGGCCTTTGGTGTCCATGATGGCGGCAACGCTGCCAATACTCACGGCGTCTTCTTCTCGGTAGGCTTCCACTTTTACGTGAACGATGTGACCTTGGTAGCGAGCGGATAAAATATCGCCGGTGCCAATGCGGGCGTGTTCATGGTGGTCGTTAGCAAACAGTTTGGATACGCTGTCTTTGCCGGGGTCTTCCCATTCGATATGTCGATGCATCGTGGTTTCCTTGTAAGTGGGCCGAAAAACACAAGTGTAGTTTGGTTTTTATTAGTTTTGCTAGTTATGGGTTAATGGGACCTTTGCCAATATGCTGAAACATAAAGGTTAAGGCCGCAGGTAGGCTGGCACGCCAAACGCGCCAAGTGTGCCCGCCGGGGTAGAGGTCCAAGCGTACATCATTAGGTTGAATGCGTTCCATGGCTTGGCGTAGCTTACGGGCGTGAAACTCGGCGTCGTACACATCGCTGCGCCCTGCGCTAATGTAAAGTGGCACGATCGGGATGTCGCTCTCTTCTGCGCTGGGCCGGGGCGTTACGTTAATGCGATACGCTTCAAGGTAAGCGGGGTAGTTGAGCTGGTCCCATAAAGCCGTATCAAAATGGCCTTGTTCATCCAAGAACGCGGGATGGCGGTGTGCTGAGGAGTTGCTCGGCGGATACGGAAGATAGCTTGCCGGGCTTAGCGCTGCGGCGGCGGCAAACATCTCGGGCTTTTCCAGGGCAAAATTAAGCGCGCCAAACCCTCCGGCGGATAGTCCGCCTACACCGCGAAGCGCTCGCGTGGCGCCCACTCGGTACTGGTTTTCAATATGCGGCATCAAGTCGTTAAAAAAGGCGCTGCGGGCGGCCTCATTATGGCCGTCTACCCACCAGCTGCGACTACCGGGCATGATGAAAACGGCAGGCGGAATGTGCCCAGCGCGAATCAAACGATCAGCGGTTTGGGCAAGGTTGCCCTTGGCTAGCCAGTCTCGTTCGTTACCAAAAGAGCCATGGAGCAGATAAACCACTGGGTAAGGCTCGGCGGCAGTGGCGTCATAATGGTCGGGTAGATACACGGTGTAAGGGTAGGCGTGGCCCAGCGTGGGCGAGTCAAAGGTGGCGTAGTGCACCTCGCCAGCAACGGCGGTGTTAAACAGGCTCCATAGGCCCGCCAGGGCTGTCAGGCTGGTCAACAAGGAACGTAACAACCCATGAAATACACGTGAAAATGAGAAGAGCGACAAACAGCCTCCGGGAATTATCGCAGGGTTATAGCGTCGTACACCGTACCCGCCGACACTGTTCAGCGCAGGCGAATGTCAGGCATACACGGAGCAGGTATGCATAAAAGGATAGAGGAAATTTACTGGTTGCGTGCATACGGCTGCGTGGCCGTGTTTTTATTTCATTTGCTGGACCACGTTAATCAGCGTGTGGATAACCTGGCCACCGACCTAATGCGCCTGCCGCTGGTATTGGGCACGCCGATCTTTTTGTTCATTTCAGTGTTTGTGTTTGCCATGCGCTATGACAAGGCGGTGCCGCCTGGCTTTTTGGCCCAACGGGTAAAGTACGTCATGCTGCCTTATCTGGTATATGGCTTTATCTACTCGACGGCCGAGTGGGTTCGGCTATACGTGGCAGGGGAGCCGGTAGGCTTTGTCGCTAATGCGCTGGCGTACTTTGTTTTCGCCGGGTGGCACGGTTATTTTTTGATTATCGCCATGCAGTTTTATATCGCTTATTGGCTGTTTACCCGCTGGCAGCTGTGGCGCTTTAACCCGGTGCCGTGGCTGTGGGTGAGCTGTTGGGTGAGTATGGCGTACTGGGGAGTGGCGTATTGGTTGGGTGTGGCGCTGCCGGGGTATCTGCTCTGGGTGGCTCCTCTGGGCTGGATATATCTGTTCTTTCTGGCCCTGGTGCTGGTGCGTTACTACCCCTTTGATAGTGGAGTCCAGGCACCGCTGCGGCCTTTATGGATGCAGTACCTGTCGTGGCCTTTGTGGTTGGTCGTGTTGGTTTGTCTGCTGGTCGCGGCCAGCGTGGCGGGGTGGCTGCAGTTCTCATCCAAGGAAGTGTGGGTGATACCGCTGTTCATGCTCTCAACGCTTGTAGCGATGCGTTATTTAAAAGACATCACAGCGCCTCGCTGGGTGCGCTATATCAACCAGTATTCGTTTGGTATTTACCTGGCGCACCCCATGTTTTTTGCCATTACCGATGTGTTGGTGATGCCGTTGGCGTTGCCTATAACGGTTTACGTGCTGCTGCTGATAGTAATGGGTGCCACGGGCTCTATCCTGCTCAGTAAAATGGCGAACACCACAAAAGCCGGGGCCATGATGTTTGGCAAGCGGCTAAAAGTATAGGGCGTTGACGCGCCGTGCGGTGGGTTGGAAGCCGAGAGGGGCGCTCTACTATCTTTCCATGCACCAATTAGGTGCGTTTATGCTTATGTTTGATCTATTTTGGGTCAAAAAAACAGCTCCGTGTGTGTTTAAAAGCCTCGGGAAATATTTATGCGTCATAGAGAGGCAAGTAGGCGCAGATTTTTTATTCATTAAAACAACAAGTTAGTAATTGTTCCGGTCATTTTGGTGCAGGGTTGGCATGTTCTCTGCATTATACTTGTCAGCGGCTAGCCACCGTAGGCAGATGCCTCTCGGCGTGCTACAACAATAGCCGGTTTGAAACGATCACTAGGCGATGTGTGATTCAATTTCAGGCAAATGTTAAGCGAACAAAAAGGATAGGCCTGTCAGGCACGTACTTTATTGAATGACGGGGTTTGTCTAATAACACTTTTATCGATAGCTTACTGTTACATGCTTTAAGCCACGCCCATATCGGAGGCACAATGTCAGCCAAGACTCTCGCGCTAATTGAAGAACATGATGTTAAGTGGGTGGACCTGCGTTTCACCGATACTCGTGGTAAAGAGCAGCACGTTACCGTGCCTGCCCGCGATGTAGACGAAGAGTTCTTCGAAAATGGTCAAATGTTCGATGGCTCCTCAATCGAGGGCTGGAAAGGCATTAACGAATCCGACATGATCCTGCGCCCGGAAGATGGCACTGCTTTCCTCGACCCCTTCACCGAAGACGCTACTCTGATTTTGCGTTGCGATATCATTGAGCCAGCCACGATGCAGGGCTATGATCGTGACCCGCGTTCTATTGCTAAGCGCGCTGAGGCGTACCTGGAGTCCACCGGCCTGGGCGATACTGCTTTCTTCGGTCCGGAGCCTGAGTTCTTTATTTTTGACGAAGTACATTGGAAGTCTGATATTCAGGGTTCCATGTACAAGATTTCTTCCGACGAGGGCGCCTGGGCGACCAGTAATCAGGTAGAGGGCGGCAACCTGGGGCACCGTCCGCGCGTTAAAGGCGGTTACTTCCCGGTTCCTCCGGTCGACAGCTTCCACGATATCCGTGGCGCTATGTGTAACACCCTGGAAGCGATTGGTCAGACCGTTGAAGTTCACCACCACGAAGTGGCGAATGCGGGGCAGAACGAGATCGGCGTTAAATTCAATACGCTGGTGAAGAAGGCGGACGAAGTTCAGGAAATGAAGTACGTGATCCACAACGTGGCCCACGCGTACGGCAAAACCGCGACCTTCATGCCCAAGCCGCTGGTTGGCGACAACGGTTCTGGTATGCATATTCACCAGTCGTTCTGGAAAGATGGTCAGAACCAGTTTGCCGGTGATGAATACGCAGGCCTGTCGGAAATGGCGCTGTATTACATCGGCGGTGTGATCAAGCACGCACGCGCTCTGAACGCCTTCACCAACGCCTCTACCAACTCGTACAAGCGTTTGGTGCCGGGGTTTGAAGCGCCGGTTATGCTGGCTTACAGCGCCCGTAACCGTTCCGCCTCTATCCGGATTCCCTATACGGTCAGCCCCAAAGGCAAGCGCGTTGAAACCCGCTTCCCTGACCCGACCGCTAACCCGTACCTGTCGTTTGCTGCCCTGCTAATGGCAGGTATCGACGGCATCAAGAACAAGATTCATCCTGGCGATGCCATGGACAAGAACCTGTACGACCTGCCGCCAGAAGAAGGCAAGTTGGTACCGACCGTTGCCAACAGCCTGGACCAGGCTCTGGAAGCGCTCGACGCTGACCGTGCGTTCCTGACCGAAGGTGGCGTGTTCACCGACGATATGATTGATGCCTATATCGAACTCAAGATGGAAGAAGTAGAGCGTATTCGCATGACCACGCACCCTATCGAATTTGATATGTACTACAGCTGCTAATCGCGTTTTGACGCGATAGCCCTAAAACCCCGCTTCGGCGGGGTTTTTTATTGCACTTAACCAGTGAGAGGGTGCGCCTTAACGGTACTCCATGCACTAAAATAGTGCATGTGGTGGATCGCACCATGGCAGGTTGCGCGCTTAACGCTCGTTGAATCAAGGCTTGGCGCCCATAAGGCGTGCATGCTGATGAAAGGGGCCAACCTGGCGTGCTTTTTGCAGTTTCTCTTGCGTATTGAACGTTTTTATCAGCGACATTCAGGACACTTCATGTATCAGCGTTTACTAGAACATCTCTCCATGGCAGTGCTGCTGCTGGACGGTGAGCTCCGCGTACGCTGGATGAACCCTGCCGCCGAAGCGCTGTTGGCAGTAAGCTTTAGCCGTGTGCAGGGGAGCAGCCAGGATACCCTGCTGGGCGGTGATGAAAGTATTGACCAGGTGTTGGCCAAGGCGCGGGATGCCTTTCATCCCTACACCCAGCGCGAGGCGCGCATTACCCCGGTTAACGGTGAAGCGCTGACGGTGGATTACACCGTGACGCCCCTGTCGGCAGACGAGCTTCTGCTGGAAGTAGAACCTCGTGACCGCTTGATGCAAATTTCCCGCGAGGAAGCGCTAACCACGCGCCAGGAAACCATCAAAGTGCTAGCCCGAGGCTTGGCCCATGAAGTGAAAAATCCGCTGGGCGGCATCCGCGGGGCGGCTCAGCTATTAGAGCGTGACCTGGATAAGCCTGAATTGCGTGAGTTTACCCATATCATCGTGGAGGAGGTTGACCGCTTGCGTGATCTGGTGGATTCGATGCTTGGCCCGAATCGCATTGTTAAGCACGCGCCGGTGAACATCCACAAAGTGCTGGAGCGGGTAAGAACGCTGCTGGTGGCTGAACATCCGAATATCACCATCCACCGCGATTACGACCCTAGCCTGCCGGACCTTTCCGGGGATGAGGCGCAGATGATCCAGGCCGTGCTTAACGTGGCCAGAAACGCCGTGCAGGCCATGAGCGATGCCGAGACCCCTGTGCCCGAATTGATGCTGCGCACCCGCGCACGGCGTCAGTTTACCCTGGGGGCTGAGCGCCACCGGTTAGTGAGCGAGGTGGGTGTGGTCGACAACGGCCCTGGCATCCCGGAAGGGCTTAAAGAAACGCTCTTCTACCCGATGGTGTCAGGGCGTGCTGAAGGCAGCGGATTGGGGTTGTCCATCGCTCAGTCGATCCTGCATCAGCATCAAGGCTTGATTGAATGTGACTCACGGCCCGGGCACACCGAGTTCCGCTTACTGATTCCATTGGTTATTAATTGCACCGGAGAAGCATCATGATAGAGGCGACACGTAACGAGGTTGCACGGGTGGTCGTTGTGGATGACGATCGCGCTATCCGCTGGGTGCTTGAACGTGCATTGGCGCAGCCGGATCTTGATGTAGAGTGCATAGAACGCGCCGATACCGTACTGGAACGACTGCTGAAAACCCCACCGGATGTGCTGGTGACTGACATTCGTATGCCGGGCATTGATGGGCTGGATCTGATGTCGCACATTCGCGAGGCGCATCCGGATTTGCCCGTCATCATCATGACCGCTCATTCGGACCTCGACAGCGCAGTGGCCTCTTATCAAGGCGGTGCGTTTGAGTACCTGCCCAAGCCGTTTGATGTGGATGAAGCGCTGGCGCTTGTGCGCCGGGCGGTGGCTCATGCGCGCGAGCGCCAACGGCCGATCAGCGTTCCCGAAGGTTTGAACGCAGAAATCATTGGTGAAGCGCCGGCCATGCAGGAGGTGTTTCGGGCTATTGGGCGGCTCTCTCATTCGCATATTACTGTGCTCATCAATGGCGAGTCGGGCACCGGTAAAGAGCGTGTAGCCCAGGCGCTCCACCAGCACAGCCCCCGGGCGGGCAAGCCGTTTATTGCCCTGAACATGGCAGCCATCCCGCGTGATCTGATTGAGTCTGAACTGTTTGGCCACGAGAAAGGCGCGTTTACCGGGGCCGCTGCCCAGCGCCAGGGGCGCTTTGAGCAGGCCAACGGCGGCACGCTGTTTCTGGATGAGATCGGCGATATGCCGGCTGAAACTCAGACCCGCTTGCTGCGCGTATTGGCCGACGGGGAGTTCTACCGAGTGGGCGGGCATACTCCGGTCAAGGTCGACGTGCGGATTATCGCTGCGACGCACCAGAACCTTGAGTCGCTGGTGGATGACGGGCGCTTTCGTGAGGACCTTTTCCATCGCCTGAACGTTATCCGCATTCACTTGCCGCGCCTTGCCGAACGCCGTGAGGATATCCCACGCCTCACACGGCATTTTCTTGCTGAAGCCGCCAAAGAACTTGCCACCGACATCAAGGTACTCACGGCCGAAACCGAGGAGCACCTGACGCGCCTAGCGTGGCCGGGTAACGTGCGCCAACTGGAAAATATCTGTCGCTGGTTAACGGTAATGGCGTCTGGGCGTGAAATTCTGGTGGAGGATTTACCGCCAGAGCTACGCTCCCCCCAAGCAACTGAAAGCGCCGGTCACGGCGACTGGCGCAGTGCCTTTCGGGAGTGGGCCGACCGTGCTCTGGCCGAAGGGCACACACATCTGTTGGAAGAGGCCGTACCCGACGTTGAGAAAATTCTGATTGAGACGGCGTTAAAACATACCGGTGGGCGTAAAGGAGAAGCAGCGGAATTGTTAGGCTGGGGGCGCAATACACTAACGCGTAAATTAAAGACGTTGCTACCCGCCCTGGCAGACGAATAACGCTGCCACTGTGCGCGCTAAACGAGCATTGATTGCTTGGTAAGCGCTTGGCACTGCATTAGAAAACGCTCAAAGTCGCTCAGTATGGTGTCCAGGCTAGCGTGAAGACGATGGTCGTCATTGACCATCCGTAACGAGAGTTGTTGTAACTGGGCGCGTTCAATAACGGGGCCGGGCAGCACGACATCATCCTGCCAGCCGTGGATGATATGGGTAAGCTGAGCCTGAATCATCGGCGAGGTTTCAGGGTATGCCGGTAAGCCAAGCGCAGGGGCAAGTAAAAAACAACCTAAAAGGGGATGCTGAGCGCTAACCGCAGCGCTCAGCCATCCTCCCAGGCTTGAACCCGCTAGCACACACGCTGCGGGGTTATCATTGCGTTTTGACAGAGTATCCAACAGGTGATCCAGCCGCCTGGGGGGCTCTGCCATGCCACGGTAATCCATAACGACCGGCTCACAATCATCGAGCGTTTCGGCGATCCCTTTGAGTGCCTGAATTTTCAAGGCACCGGGCCCGCTTTCCAGGCCGTGTGAAAGATAGACGGTCATCATTATGGTTATTCCGCTGCTCTTTCAATCGCCTGGCCGCCTTCCGAGATATCCTCTCCCGCGCCATGAATCGTATTACAACCGCTGATCGCCAGCAGTGTGGTTAATAGCACTACACCCATCGCCCATGTGCGTTTCATTGAATGATCCCTTCTTGTTGATCAGAAATAGTCGTGAGTAGAAACAGTCCTGCGTAAAACCATTCTTGCATAAAACAGTAAGGCTGCCATCAGCAACGCAGTAGCCCATACCAAGCGCGCCTTCGAAGTATCTTGCCTTCTCTTTATATTAGCCAGCAATAACACGTTAGGGTAAGAAGTAGTACGTTTTTGCCGAAATAAAGTGAGCAATAGCCAAACGTTCAGCTTCCCAAGTGGTGATTGGTGTCACGGTGACCATTCGATGAGCAGGTATTTTTGTCGCATGTGCCTTTTTTACACACGGCTAAAGAGGGTTTTCGTTGTTTTTAGGAAAGTGTTTTTTATTTCAAACTTTTGATTTTGTTTGTTTTTTGTTTTTATGTTGGCAGTTGGCCTAAAGCCTGCAGTATTATGAGTAGGAACAACATGAGCGGATTGATAGGAAGCAAGGGAAGGCAGGAGCCAAGTAGAAGAACAGGACGTTAAAGGACATTCACCCGCTCATTTGTATTAGCATAAGGATATGCTAATCGTCGAGGCCAGGGATTGGCTGAGATGCAAAATGACCATTTCGCGTAAGCGTTGTGGTTTTTTTGCGTTGTGTGTGTTTTTTAAGTTGTTGAAAATTATAAAATTGTTGATTCCTGGCTATAATTTGCAAAAGATTTGTACAGATGACGCCGCCGATTTAGTCTATCCTTGCAGCACACTAAATCTAAGCGGTTAGAACATGCCAATGCAGTAGCCGCGCATTTCAGGAACAAGCGTTATGGCGATGGGATTGATGTTATGCATGTTTGTGCTGTTCTTGGTGTTTTCCGCCATCGGGTTATACATGATGTTTAAAAGTTCTTTTATGGTCACAACAGACAACCACGAAGACATACCGCCCGACATTTGATGGTTACCGCCCAACGGCGCGTTCTAAAAAGAATACGTACACTAAACGATCATGCCCACGCAAGTGGGCATGATCGTTTGGGGTGAGCATAACGCGGCGGGCTACTGTTTCTGCCAGCGGCCACGGCCTCTGTCGGGCACCATGCGTCCGAAGTACAGCAGGCCAAAGACTAACCAGCCAACGGTTAAAATAGCCGAAAAGCCCAGTATAGCGAGCGCACCAAACTCGCCTATCAAGGGCAGAGCAGCGGCGGTAAATAACCCACCACCTACCACCGGTTCAAACATAAGCTGCTTATAGCCAAAGCTCTCAAGCGCGCCGGATTTATTGCTGGGGTCAGCCATTCTCATCAGCAATAAGCCCGTCACCGTGACCCCCATGGATTGTCCAAAGTCTCCAATGCCCCGCTCAAACCAGCCTTCTGGAATTACTCGGGGGGCAATCACGATAAGAACGAATAACCCCCAGGCAATGCCAGCGACGGCAAGCAGTAAAAAGGGCAGGAAGTACTCCCCTAGGGTGGTGAGTGACAGCGTGGCCAGTGCTGCGACAATGGTGAAATCAAGCGCGGTGCCAGCAATTCGCGCCATGGTGCGTGTGGAAACATGGTGCTCCAGGCCAAAGCGCGTGATCACTAACTGGACGATGACGCCGCCAATCATCGCGATAGGAAATAGCGGCACATGCGCTAATATCTCAAGACCTCCATTGCTTGCCCAGGTGGCTTGCTCAATCCACTGCAGGCCAGAGAGCAGCAGCCAACCTATTAAAATGGCAATGCCCACCAACCCAATATGCAGGCTAAGCGGGTCAGTGGTTCCTGCTTCATGCATGAGGTCTTTTTTAAATTCGCTAAACTCTTCAGTAGAAGGACGACTGTCCTCACGGATCATGTCATCAGGTTCATCGTTCTCGTTGCTGGGCGTAATGATGTTGCGGCGCGCGGCAATATTAATCATGAGCGTGCCAATGAGTACACCGGAAACAATGCCCACGGTGGCGAGACCAAGTGCAAGGTCAGCGCCTTCTTCAAACCCCAGGTCAGCGAACGTATCGGCCATGCCAGCGGCCGTACCATGGCCGCCTTCAAAGCCAATTTCAATAAGGGCACCCGCCATGGGGTTCATGTTAAACAAGGGAGCAAGTATCAACAGCGCCAGCGTCAAACCCACCACGTATTGACCCCACGCCATTGTTTGGCCAACAACGACCTGGGGGCCTGCGCGCAGCCAAATAGTACGAATGCCAGGAATCGTTTTACCGATAAAGAGGGCAGCAAATACCACGTTGATCAAAAGGCCAGGTAGCGCAGACCAGCTCTCTTGTACATACGCGGGGAAAAGGCCGGGGCTCTCTTCAAAAAAAGTAGGCAGCAAGCGGCCGATAACGTCCGGGCCCATCAATAAAAGCACAAGACCAGCAATGACGGAACTGGGTAAGAACAGCCTACGTAGCCAACCAATCCGAAGCCGCAGCGCATTACTTGCGACGAGCGCGAGAGAGATAATCACCAGTGCAATAAAAAGTTCACCAACCGTCATGGTCATCACATCACTCCTTAATGAATGCGAGAGGACGTATGCCGTCTTCACAAGACCAAGTAAATGACAGGGTTGGTTTTAACGTAGTGCGTCGTGGTTAAATTGGCGAATAGTTAATGCTTAGCCTGCCCAATAGAGGCTAAGTAGAGCAAAGCCATAACCCATAGCGGCGCCTGCAAGAACATCGCTAATGTAGTGGAGCCCGAGGCCAACACGGGAAACGGCAATTAGCAGGGCCAGTGGCACCACCAAAGGAAGTAGCCACGGCGTATGAGCCGCCACCAGTACGCTAAACATTACGGCGTGCATGGTGTGGCCACTGGGGAAACTGTAACGGTCACGCGCAGGCTCACCGCAATGCACGCCACCCAGGTAGGTAATAAAGGGCCGCTCGCGGCACAGGCGCGTTTTGATTAAGCGATAAGCCGCCATCGCCAGCAGTGCGATGCTGGTGTATTGCACCATACGCCAGATTCCATCCGGCTGTAGCCAAGGCTGAGCGGCTATCAGCAGTACCCAGATAGGCCAGTCACCTATTCGGCTGGCGGCTTGCAAGAGAATTCGCCACGGGCGAAACAGGTTGAGCCGTGTCACCCGCTGGCAGAGGCGCCACTCCAGTAAATCAAGACGATCGAATACGACAAGCGGGCGCGGACGCATGGTAATTCTCCTGGGCTTGCTGAAGGTACTGCATAAACTGGTCTGCAATGCCCGACCAGCTTTGCTCAAGTGCGCGAAGGCGCGCAACACGCCCTAGCCGTGCATAGTCGGCGGGGTGTTGGCAAAGCTCGACGGCCGCTTGCTGAAACGCGTCGCCATCATCAAGCGCTATCGTCATTCCGTTTTGATCATTTTCGATCAGTTCAGCGCTTGCTGCGTATCGATAGGCCACAACAGCCAGACCACTGGCCATGGCTTCCGTAATCACATTGCCCCAGGTTTCTGACAGCGAAGGGAAGACAAAGATATCGGCGCTGGCATAGTGGCGGGCTAATTCATGTTTATCGACGAACCCGGTGAAGTGTGCATCAGGTAGCGCCTTTTCAAGCTGCGCACGCGCTGGGCCATCACCCACAATGACCTGGGCCATATCCGGGCGCACTTCACGCATGGCTTGCAGTGTTTCCTGGAGTAGCGTGAGGTTTTTCTCAGCGGCTAAACGACCGACATAAACGGCCACGGGCTGATGGTCACTCACTCCCCATTGACGGCGTAACGCGCTATCTCGAAAAGTGGGTGAAAAGCGCTCTCCGTCGATTCCGCGCGACAGCACTTGAACGCCGTGGATGCCTTGGCGGCGTAGCGTCTCGGCTTGTAAATGGGTGGGGACCAGCGTGGTGGTACAGCCATTATGAAAGTAGCGCAAATAGCGCCGCGTGGCGGAGGATAACCACGACACGCCGTAATCGTGGCAGTAGTGGTCAAAGTTGGTATGCCAGCCCGCCACCAGAGGAATATTGAGTTTCCTCGCCGCATGTCGTGCTGCCCAGCCAAGCGGGCCTTGGGTAGCAAGATAGATCGTATCAGGACGGTACTTACGCCAGAAACGGCGCAGCTTAGCGGGCGTTACCAAGCCTACCTGTACTTCCGCATAGCCAGGTAAAGCGACAGATTTAACCTGCATTTCCTGGGCAATATGCGTAGCGCTTCCGGGTACTTTGGGGCGTGGGCGAATCACATCGACCGTTACGCCCTGCTGGTGCAGTTCGTGGTTAATGCGGCTTAGCGTGTGCGCAACGCCATTGATATCGGGTGACCACGTTTCACTCACAATACATAGCCGCATAAACGATACGCCCCTTAATCATATTTTAACTTAGTGTGGTCGGTAACGATGACATTGCCAAGTCAGGACAGTGAAAAACTAGTGACACAAATATCAATCGCCGTTTATTTAATTATTGATAGGCCTGCTTTTAACGACGTTATTATTAAGAGATTACAACCTGATAAAAGCGACTGAAAGAGGAATTTTATAATAAAAGATTCGTTGGTTATTTTTTTACCGCTGGGTGAGCTGCAGTGTTATTAGGACAATAGGGTTGTCACGGACAACTAAAAAGAGTCGTGGGCGCATGCCACTACGTTGTGTGATTTGGCTTGAGCATATTGGTAGTGCGTTGCTAAGAAGTGATATGTTTAATTAGGCTCTAATAACGTTTTAATAAAGAAGATTTGCCATGCCCGGATGGGTATTTATGAATGAACACGGGTTTACATGGCGATGAAGCTGGGCGAAATTGGCGGCGCCTGGAACAAGGAACGGAAACATGATGATCAACGACTGGATAAATGCGGGGCTCTTGATAGCTTTTCTGACGGTCGCGCTGGCCTCCGGTTTTATCATGCGGAAAAGAAAGAGCTGGTCCCACAGCATCTCCGTTCACGTTGTTCTGTTCGCCGCGAATGCGGGTTTCCTGCTGACTCTGAACAAGACCATCAATCAGATACTGGTCGACAGAAAGGTCTCCGCCATAAAGCCGGATATCATTGACGACCTGACCTTGGTGGCTATTGGTCTGACCGCCATGCAGCAAACCTTCCTGCTGATTAACCGCCTGACGGCCGATCAGGTAACGAAGGGAAGCGATAAAACCTCGGCCACAAGCATCGCTCGCATCCTTAAACTTGCAATGGTGCTGGTGTTACTGCTTTTGTTCGGTGAACATCTGGGCCTGAGCTTTTCGGGCCTCTTGGCCTTTGGCGGCTTCGGCGGTATCGCCATCGGTATTGCCGGACGGGATGTTCTAAGCAATGTTTTCTCCGGCGTGATGCTCTATTTCGACCGCCCCTTCAAGTTTGGCGACTGGATTCGTTCTCCAGACCGTAATATTGAGGGTACCGTCGAGGAAATCGGTTGGAGAATGACGAAGATCATCACCTTCGATAACCGCCCGCTCTTCGTCCCTAACTCCGTTTTCTCAACGATCAGCGTCGAAAATCCGGGGCAGATGCGTAACAGGCGCATCAGTACTACGGTCGGCCTCAGGTACGAGGATGCCGACAAGGTTGCCGCCGTCGTCAACGATATTCGCGCGATGCTTCAGAAGCACGACGGCATTGATTTCACGCAGACTCTCCTCGTCTACTTCAACGAATTTGCGGATTCCTCACTAAATATTATGGTCTATGGTTTTACCAGGACCACGAAATGGGCTGAATGGCTGGCGATCCAGCAAGATATCTACCTTAATATCATCACTATCGTGCATGGTCATGACGCCGATTTTGCCTTCCCCTCTCGGACTGTCTATCTTGAGAAGGATTAAACTCACGCCACCGTTAATAACCATACACAGCCTTAAGCAATATGTTTAAGGCCCTTCGGTAGGCTTGCTGGTGAAATCCGTCACCGGTTTATCTATGGGCTGGTCCAGCCGCTCGGAAAAAGCCCGCAGGCCTGCCAGAATCGGTTTAAGGGCATACCACAGCTCGTCATCTTTGAGCATGTGATACACCCCGGTGATGCCGGGGGCGCTGTCTTTTTCTTCTTTCTCTTTGTCCTGGCTTCGTGCTTGCTCCTTGTGCTTGGCCTTGTCCTCATGGCGATGGTTGCCAACCTGCTCAATTCCCTCTTTAAGCGCAAACATCACTTGGTAAAACCGATCTGGTGGTAGCGTTGAAAGCGTCATCACGATGACCGATAAGTTCTGAATAGTGTTAAGCGAGCCGGGTTTATTTAACCCGTCTACCGCAATACGCATTAGCTCATGATTAGAGGCAACCATGTCATTGGCAAACCGCAGCAGACCGTGCTCATGGAGCGTTTGCACCAGCCTATCAAGTTCCTCCTGAGCATCCGGGCCGATAGTAGGCGGCGGCACGTCGTAGGAAATTCGTTCGGCCATCACATTTTCCTCGGATTGGTTTGCTGGGCAGGCGGAAGCTGGTAGTCATCCTTTGCCCATTTGACCTCGACCGCAACGCCCTTATTGGGCGTACGGTGGCCGTAGCGGTAGTTGTTACTGGGGAGCGGGAGGGCGGTGTGTTTGTCGAGCACTTCAAGCTTTACGGCAACTTCCTTATAGGCAGGTGTTTGCACATCGGGGTCGTTATGTTCGCCGGTCAGCGAGTTAACCCCCAGTTTGCCGAAGTGAATGGGCATAAAAAGAGTTTTTCCTGCGGCACGCTCGGTGACGATAGCTGGAAACTCAATGCTATCCCGACGTGAAGCTATCTTGACCCATGTGCCGTCTTCGATCCCGCGCTCGGCGGCAAGCTCGGGGCTAACTTCAACAAACCCATGGGCTACCTGGTCACAAATACCCGGCGAGCGGCCAGTCTGATTGGTTCCCTGAAACTGTTCCAACAGACGACCGTTGTTCAACATTAGGCCGTACTCTTTATCCGAGGCCTCTGAAGGCTCTTTCCACTCCAGCGGAAACAGGCTAGCTTTGCCATCCTCCGTCGGAAATCCATCGGTATACAGCAGTGGCGTATCGGTGCCGTCCTCGGCAACCGGCCAGAGCAACGACTTCCAGCCTTCCAGGCGCTCGTAGCTGACCCCCGCGAACATGGGGGATATAGATGCGCACTCTGCCATGATCTCGGAGGGGTGGTTATAGCCCCAGTCGTGGCCCATTTGCGCGGCAAGGTCCGTTAAAATACGCCAATCCGGGCGGCTATCGCCCAGTGGGTCAAGCACTTGGTAGAAGCGCTGAATACGCCGCTCGGTATTAACAAAGGAGCCGTCTTTCTCGACGCTGGGGCAGGCGGGCAGCACGACATCGGCAAACTCAGCGGTACGGCTTAAAAACATGTCCTGCACGACCATAAAGTCGAGGCTTTCAAATGCGGAATGGACGTTATGGGTATTGGAGTCGGAGAAGGCCGTTTCCTCGCCAATAATGTACATGGCTTTAAGCTTGTCCTCGGCGGCGGCTTGCACCATCAGGAAGTTGCCATAACCGATTTCACTGGAGAGCTGTTCAGGCTTAACGCCCCAACCTTTGGCCCACCGCTTACGGGCATCTTCGTCGGTGACCTTTTCATAGCCTGGGTACATGTTGCGCAAGCAACCAAAGTCGCTGGCGCCTTGCACGTTATTATGGCCGCGCATGGGATAACCGCCGGTACCTGGCTTGCCGTAGTTACCAGTGACCAGCAGCAAGTTGGAAAGCGCGGTGCTGGTATCCGAACCGTGGCTATGTTGAGTAATTCCCATGGCCCATAGCAGGCAGACACGTTTTGCCCGGCCGATTAATTCAGCGGCCTCAATCAATTGCTGTTTGGGAATGCCGGTTTTCTGTTCCGCAAAATCAAGCGTAAACGGCGCCAGCGATTCACGATACTCATCGACGTTATTGACCCAGCGCCCGAGGAATTCATGGTCGGCCAGGTCGTTATCGAACATATAGCGTGATAGCGCCGACGCCCAGATTAAATCGGTGCTGACATTGGGGCGCATGAAAAGATTCGCCCGCTCGGCCATTTCATGTTGGCGCGGGTCGAACACCACCAGCTTTTGGCCGTGCAGCTTCTGTGAGGACTTGATGCGCGAGGCAATCACTGGGTGGTTTTCGGCGGTATTGCTGCCTACCAGCACCACTACTTCAGCCTGCTCTATGTCCTTGATGGTACCGGCGTCGCCACCGTAACCCACGGTGCGGAAAAGCCCTTTAGTCGCCGGGTTTTGGCAGTAGCGGGATGAGTTATCCACGCTGTTGGTGCCAATGATCAGCCGGGCAATTTTCTGCGTTAGGTAGGCCTCTTCGTTGCTGGCTTTACTGGAACCAATAAAGCCCACGCTCTGTGGGCCGTGGGTGTCGCGCACGCTCATCAGTTGGCTCGCCACCAGATCCAGCGCTTCGTCCCAACTGGCTTCACGGAACTGACCCTTTTCCCGAATCAGCGGTGTCGAGAGGCGTTTTTCACTGTTTACAAAGTCCCAGGCAAATTTGCCCTTGATGCAGGTTGAGATACCGTTAGCCGGGGCATCTGGCGTGGGCTGAACCTTAAGAATGTTGCGATCACGGGTCCACATCTCAAACGCGCAGCCTACACCGCAGTAGGTGCATACCGTTTTTGTACGTTTGATGCCCGGCTCGCGCAAAGCGGCATCCAGTTCTGAAACACCGGTGATGGGTATGGCGCTGGTGGTGTTTTCGACTTCCTTGACTATTTCAATCATCGGCCGCTTAAGCAACCAGGGCAGTGCGGTCAGCGGGCCTGTCTGGCCGTACATGCTGTTTTCCTGCAGCGCATTACACGGACAAACCGTTACACAGTGGCCGCAATGTACGCAGCTTGAGTCGTTGATCTTTTCGCCACCATCCCAGAGTACGCGCGGGTCTTCGCTGGAAAAGTCGATGCTCAGCGTCTCATTAACTTCGACGTTTTGGCACGCTTCCACGCATTGGCCGCACAGAATGCACTGGTCCGGATCGTAGGTATAGAAAGGGCTAGAAGTATCTTTTTCATGAGGCTTGGGCGTGAATTCGTAGCGCTGGATGGGTATCTGCATTTCTACCAGCGCATTGTGCACCGTGCAGTCGCCATTGTTGTTCTCGCACACGGTGCAGTAAAGCTCGTGCTTGGCTAACAAGCGATCCATTCCTTCATGGCGAGCGGCTTCGGCCTCTCTGTCTTGGCTGGAAACGTTAAGACCCTCTTCGGTACGCAGCGTACAGCCTCGTTTTATCTCGCCGTTAACATTAACCCAGCACGTATCGCAGGTTTCGATAGGCCCCAAGGAAGGGTGATAGCAGACGCTGGGTAAGTTAATGCCTTGGGCTTTTAGAAAGTCGATTAGCGGTTCATCGGCGTTGCCGGTTAATGTTTTATCATCAAACGTAATCGTGCACGGTCGGTTCATGTGGGCATTCCTCCATGGATCCCTTGTTTTTATCCTGGTATCAGTCCTCTTTAATGCGCAGATGTATTGGTCAAAAGGTAGTCAAGGGGGGAGGGTTGTAAAAGCGGGCGGCTCGGGATTGAACTTAAGTTAAAGCGTGAAAGGGGAATTTGAATGAGTATTCCGGAGACGCCGCGGCCTTCTGTATTAGCGCATTTATAGTGACAGCCAACGGCGATTTTAGATAAGTAAGCGCTTATATTTGATTGTTCGCTAAATCACTCGTTTCCGGATTTGTGAGGACAATTGTTCAAAGGCAATTACGACCACCAGAATGAATAGAATAATAGTCAGTGCGCGATCAAAATTGAAAAGCCGCATGGCAGCAGCTAACTCAACACCGATGCCGCCAGCCCCGACCAGGCCTAACGTAACTGCTGAGCGCAGGGCCTTTTCGACGCTATATAGGCTAGTCGCGGTCATGGAGGCCAACGTCTCCGGCAAAATTGCGCCGCCGATCACTGAAAGCTTACCCGCACCGGTAGCGCTAAGCGCTTCAGAAGGCCCCGGGTGGACTTCTTCGATACGCTCCGAGAAAAAGCGCGCTGCAAAACCAATGGTGTCCATGATGATCGCCAACACGCCGGCCATGGGGCCCAAGCCAACGGCCACCACGAAAATGAGCGCCCAAATCAGGTCCGGAATGGTGCGCATCGTCGAAACAATAAACCGCGTTAGGGTGCGAACCCAGGAGGCGGGGGTGGTATTACGTGCCGACAGCAAGGCAAACGGTAGGCTAAGTATTACCCCAATGGTCACGCCCACAATGGCAATGTTTAGCGTTTCAAACATCGACCATGCCAATACATCCAGATTGCTGAGATCGGGGGGGAAGGCGCGACCCAAAAAATGGCTCAGATTCACGATTCCGCGCAGCAAGCGCTCAAGCGTGACATTGGTCGCCATAGCCCCTTGAATAAACAGGGCTAAAAACGCCAGGGCAATACCCCAGGTAAACAGTGACGGTCGCTTAAATCGGGGCGGCAACGCCGTCGCAAGCGGACGATTAGTAGGCATGGGCTGCTCTCGGCAGTTAGTGGGTAACGGGCGTTAAACGAGTAGGGGTCGAAAGCAGTGGTTGATCGACACGGGTCTCGCCTTGATACAGTTGCTGCATATCGTCTAATTCGACCTGTTGGCGTAGCGAGTCTAGGACAATTCTTCCTGCTTTCATCCCTACAATACGGTCGCCGTATTGCTGGGCGAGCTCTAGCTGATGCAGCGTGCAGAGCACCGTCATGCCTCGCTCTGTCACGACATCCAGCAATAAGTCCATGATTTCACGGCCGGCTTTAGGGTCAAGGCTGGCAATAGGCTCATCTGCAATAATAATTTCGGCATCCTGCATAAGTGTTCTGGCGATGGCCACGCGCTGCTGTTGGCCGCCTGAAAGTGCCCGACACTCAGCCTGTGCTTTATGCGCCAACCCTACTCGCTCAAGCGCCGCCATCGCCCGTTCGCGCAGCTCATCACTGGCGAAACAGGCAAGGCTGGTGAGAAGTCCTAAACGCTGCTGGCCAAGTGCACCGTATAAAACGTTTTGAAAAACACTCACGTTTTGAACCAGATTGAACTGCTGGAACACAACGCCTATTTTCTGGCGCAGCCTGCGCATTTGGGCTGTCGACAGGCGCGTTAGCGGCTCGCCAAGGATGTGGATACTGCCTTGGTCGTGAGGTGCCAAACCATTGAGACAGCGCATCAACGTCGATTTGCCGCATCCATTGGCGCCCAGCAAAATAACGCATTCGCCTTGGCGAACGCTGAGATTTAAGCCGCGTAGTACATGAAGCTTTGCGTAGTATTTATGCAAGTCGGTAATCGTGATCGCATTCATACAAAAACCTCCTGCGTTACTGCCAGGAGGGGGAGGTTATAGGCCATCATGTTGAAACCTTTAAACGGCACGTCCTTGTGCATGTTGAGTAACTAACCGTTAAAGGGGAATGCCCGCGGCTTCGTACGCTTGACGGACTACGTCGTAATCTTCATTGGTGCGGTCAAAGCCCAGTGATGAGTCTCGGTTTAAGAATTTGCCTTCGTTGCGCTCTGTGGCAATCAGAGCACTCCACAGCATATCGGCATTGGCATTTAGCGTGTCACGCAGTGCTGTTTTACAGGCATCATCTAAAGAGCCCCGCATAACCACCGGATCGCCAGGCAGCACATCGCTAGTGGCGATAACACGGTATTCGCCGTTAGGATCCATGGCCTGAATCTCATCAATGTCGCGATTGCCGCCGCCCATGGCATCAACATCGCCATTGACCAAGGCAGCAATACGCGCGTCGCCAGCCATGATGATTTCCAGGTCCCGGTTAATATCCAGCCCGGCATCCACCAGCATTTGGCTTGGGAAAATATGTCCACTGGTAGAGCCAACATCCTTCAGCGCTACGCGATTGCCTGCTAAATCTTCAAGAGATTCGATATCGCTATCGGCGGGCACATAGAAGCTGCTGCCATAGTGTGGGCGCTCGATGGCGAACAGAATTTCAATATCGCTTTCGCGATCGAACAGCACGAATTCCGAAGGACCGGCAAATACCAGGTCCACATCGTCATATTGAAGCGCTGTGCCTGCCGCTGTACGGTTGCTTAGGCTAAACATCTTAAGCTCAAGTCCGGTCGTTTCCTCAAACGCCTCAGCGAAGGGGCCAAACGCTTCTGCCAGTGGCCCCATGCCTTCAATACCCGTATCGGCCATGCGCAGTGGGTTAGGGCAAATGCCGCTTAAATCTTCATTGGCATAGGTGGTGGCGGTTGTTGCCAGCGTTGCGGCGGTGGAGAGTGCAAGCGCGAGGAGTGACTTGTGCATTGTGAGCTTCCCAAGAGAGGAGATATCAGAGGCGACGCAGCTGTAGCTTGCCTAGCATGGAGTGATGGCTCCATAGAGTGGCAGCTGTTGATGACACTTTGGTGTAGCGAAGATGACGGTCTTGTCTCTATCTCATGACATGGTGGTTGGAACAGTGAGGGCTATTTAGTCTGCCTGTTGCCGTGAGTGAAATGAGGTAAAAGGCTATTTTTGTATCACTTAAGCTAAGGTAAATGAGTGCGCTGAAATGACATGCATAAGGACCGTCACCAATTTGTCAGGCTTTTAGGGCACGCTATCGTTTTGCTATAACGCTTATATAAAAGGAACCATACTGATGCGTCTTATTCCTCACAGTATTGCGCTAGGGATAGCGGCGGGGCTGCTGACTACCTCGGCGTATGCTGCGCCCTATACGCTGACCATTTTTCATACCAATGACCTGCACGGACGTACCGACCACTACCCTCAGCTCATCACCACGCTGGACGAGGCGCGCGAGCAATTCGGCTATGGCTTGCTGCTGGACGCTGGGGATATCTTTTCGGGTACGCTCTATTTCACCGAATACCAAGGGCAGGACGCCGTTGAGTTCATGAATTTGATGGGCTATGACGCTTTCGTGCCCGGTAACCATGAGTTCGACCTGGGCGATCCGGAAGAGGGCCATCAGGCTCTTGCGGCTTTCTTTGCTGCCGCAGACTTTCCTATTGTGGGCGCGAATCTGGATTTCTCTACCTCGCCGGAGTTTGCCGAGCTACTCGGTGATTCGATCGGTGCCGAGCCCGAACATAAGCCTAAGCCTGGCCACCTTTACGATGGCATTGTGGTAGAGCAAGGTGGCGAGCGAATCGGCATCTTCGGGCTAAGCACGCAAGGCAGCGAGACCGTCTCCAGCCTTGGTAAGGTAGCTATTGACGACTATAGGGCGGCCGCTGAGGCGATGGTGGAAACGTTTGAAGCCCAAGGGGTCAACAAGATCGTCGCGCTTACTCACCTGGGTTACGACAGCGACCCGAGTATGGGCAACGACCTGTTACTTGCCCAGCACGTGGAGGGGGTGGACGTGATCATCGGCGGGCACAGCCATACTCACTTGCAAGCCCCTGTTATGCTAACCGAAAACGACCGGGGCGAGCCGATAGCGCCCACCGTGATTGGTCAGGCAGGCGAGTACGGTCAGCACCTGGGCGTCATGCAGGTAACGTTCGATGATAATGGCAACGTACTGGAGGCTAACGGGGAGCTGCTTGCCACTGCCGAGCGCGAGCCAGACGCCGAAGCTGCCGCCCTCTTGGCGCCGTACACCGCGAAAATTGAAGAAGTACGCGATACGCTGGTGGGCGCTCGGGTGGTTTCAGCCCTGCCTAACCCCCGCCACGGCAAGGGTGATGAACAGAGCGTGCGTGCCGATGAAACGGCGCTGGGCAATCTGATTGCCGATGGTCAGCTTGCTGCTGCCCGCCGGGTGAACCTGGAAACCGTGCTGGCTATTCAAAATAGCGGCGGTATTCGTGAGCCCATTGCCCTAGGTGATGTGAGTGTGGGTGAGCTGGTTGCCGTGCAGCCGTTTGGCAATCGCCTGGCGCTGGTGAGTGTGACGGGCGCGGAGCTTTTGGAAACGTTCGAGATCGGACTGGCAAATGCCCCGGATGAAAGCGGCGGTTTTCTGCAGGTGTCGAACGGTACCGAGTTGGTATATGACAGCCGCCAACCCGTTGGTGAGCGCGTTGTAAGCTTGAAGGTGACGCACAATGGCACGTTACAGCCGGTAGACCCTGAAAGTACCTACACCATCGCCACCAACCACTTCACCGCTGCCGGTGGCGACAGCCATACGGCGCTAGAAGCCGCCTATGATGATGAGCGCAGCACCATTGTTGGCAATACCGACTGGGAAATGCTGCGTGACTATATGGTGGCTGTTGGCGAAGTGGTTTATCAGGTTGAAGGGCGCATCACGGACCAGGCTCGCCAGCATTAAACGCGGATGACGGGCCGTCCGGACGTTACGTAGAGGCGGCCCTTATTCAGAGTCATGAAAGCCACGCAGAAGCTTGGTCACTCATCGATAAGCGTGGCAAAACTACCGAATATCGCCCGCTTGCCATCAAACGGCATGGGATTGATATCCGGCTGTAAGCGTGGGTCCTTCATGACCTTGGGCATCGCCTCATCATGCACGGCGCGGGATGGCCATTCGATCCACGAGAAGATAATGGTTTCATTATCCTTGCGCTGAACAGCCATGGAGTAAGAGGTGATTTCCCCTTCGGGGACATCCTCGCCCCAGCACTCGACTACCCGCAGCGCGCCATGCTCTTTGAAAACTTCGGCAGCAACACGGGCGTGCTCGATGAATATTTCTTTATTAGCCGTGGGCACGGCCGCGACGAAACCATCAATATAGCGTTGAGTGGTGGTGCTCATGATGCTTCTCCAGTCTGGGCTTTGGGCGGGAGTTCTCGAATGGGGCGTACTTCAATGCTGCCGAGTCTCGCGGGTGGGATGCGGCTGGCTAGCTGTAGTGCCTCGTTTAAATCACGCGCTTCGAGCAGGTAAAAACCGGCCAGCTGTTCTTTGGTTTCCGCAAACGGGCCGTCGGTAATCACTGTCTCGCCATTGCGTACACGCACCGTGGTAGCAGTGTCTATTGGTTGCAGCGCTTCACCGGCCAGGTAACTTCCTTGAGCGCTCAGTCGCTCTACCCCCGCGATGCACTCCTGATTAAGGTCATGCCACGCCTGGTCGCTCATGGCACTAATAAGTTGTTCCTGGTAGTACACTAATGCCGCATATTTCATGGCGTTTCTCCTTCAGTAGAAAGGCAACTATCCGCCGACACATTGATCATCCACTGCACGCCAAAGCGGTCAGTGGCCATGCCAAACCCTGCAGACCAGAATGTTGGTTCAAAAGGCATGATCACCTCTCCGCCTTCGGAAAGTCGTGCAAAGGTTCGGGAGGCTTGCTCGATCTCCTGATACTCCAGCTGAATCTGCACGCCTTGTGGTGGCATGTGCTGTTCAAGCGCCATGTCGGCGCCCATCAAGCGACGACCGCGTAGGTTCAGCGAGGCGTGGATGATGCGGTCATGCAGTGAAGGGGGCGCATGTTCCGCCGCTGGGGTTTCTGCGTAAGTCAGCAAGCACTCTATGTGGCCGCCGAGCACGTCGGCATAGAACTGCATGGCTTCCCGGCAGGTGCCAGGAAAGGCGACATACACATTCATGGCATCCGGTACGCGAGCATGGTCGTGATGCTTATCCAGGCCTGCGCCGGGCTCAAACTCCTCAAGTGTAAAGTAGCGCCTTAGCTCAAGGAGTACGTTGCCGTCGGCATCCAGCGTTGGCCACTGTTGTGCCCACTCCAAAGCGACGTCAAGTGAAGGTGTCTCCAGCACGCTATAACCAGCGATACGCTCACTGGCAGGAGCCAGAGGGCCGGGGAGGATAGTGGGAGTGCCGTTATTGAACTGGATCAGGCAGCCATCGCTTGTTGGATGTAAGCCGTTGCCGCTTACGAGTACACCTGCCTGCATCATGCGCTCGTTGTAATCAGCCATGGCGGCAAGCATTTCCTGGGATGGCATAACGCCATTTTCGGTGGCCGCATCGGCACGCCGTATCAGCATGAATTTCATTGAGAGTCTCTTTTATTGTGGTGGATACTCTCTAGACGTCTGGCGTGTTCGCAAATCGACAGGCCTGCAGATTATTTTTTTATAACAAGGTTTTTATAGCGATGTTTTTATAACGATGCTTAAAGTTCGGTCAATCTGTCGAGCAAAAAGCGTTTTTCTGGATCCTGAGTGGTTAATGTCAGGGCCTTTTGGTAAGCATCGCGCGCTGCGTCATTGTTGCCCTGTCGACGTAGCAAATCCGCCTGTGCCGCATACAATAAATAGTAGCGAGAGAGTTGAGGATGATGAGATAGCTCATCAAGCAGTCTCAATCCGGTTGCTGGAGAATCATGCATGGCAACGGCCACCGCGCGATTCAAGGTCAGGACAGGCGATGGATAATGGCGACATAAAGCGTCATACAGCCTGACAACCCGTGCCCAGTCAGTTTGCCCAGAGTCATGGGTTTGGGCGTGTACGGCGGCAATAGAGGCTTGAAGGGTATAAAAACCAACAGGGGTAAGGGCGAGTGCCTGTTCGAGCCACTCAATACCTGTGTGAATTTCCTTCTGGTGCCATAGGTGCCTGTTTTGCGCTTCCAGTGTGACCAGGCCGCCTTGTTGATCCTGGCGGGCATCTCGGCGGGCGTTAGTAAGCAGCATGAGTGCCAGTAGCCCAAACACTTCACCCTGGGGTAGCAACGCTGCCAGTTCCTCGCCAAGACGTAGCGCCTCGCGGGTCAGGCTGATATCGACCACCATTGTGCCGCTACTGCTTGAATAACCTTCATTGAAAACCAGGTAAATAATCTGGAGGACGTCCGGCAAACGCTCGGGCAATGCCTCCGGCGCAGGTACCGCATAGGGAATATGTGCATCGCGAATCTTGCGTTTTGCCCGTACGATGCGCTGTGCCACGGTTGAAGGTTTCATCAGTAGGGCACGGGCGACTTGCTCAGTGGTTAGCCCACACATCTCACGTAGTGTTAGCGCAAGGCGTGCTTCTATGCTTAAGCTTGGGTGGCAGCAGGTAAACAGCAGCCGCAGTGAGTCATCCGCGATAGCGACATCGTCGAATTCCCAGGTTTCTTCCATCGGTAATAGCAAATGTGCCCGGCGGCGTGCTGTACTGCGTCGACGAATTTGATCGATTCCGCAGTAATAGCCGGTGCGGATCAGCCACGCCTGAGGGTTATCGGGGGCGCCTTTGGCAGGCCACTGTTGAGCTGCGGCGACAAAGGCATCTTGCATGGCTTCCTCGGCAAGCTCGAAGTCTCCCAGCAGACGGATCAGGGTGGCCTGAACACGTCTGGCATGAGTACGGTAAAGGGCATCGAGTAAGGAGGGTTTAGGACGCATGGTAGAAGACCCATTCGCATCTATAGGGGCGCCAAAGTGGATAATAGTCAATAATGCTTTCTCAAACCTAGCCTATAGCGCCCCTTTTTACTTGCTCTTTTTCTACTGGCTGTTGTTTTCGTAAAAGGCGAGTCAATCCCCCGCGCGCTGGCCGGTTACACTGTTAAACGGGTGCAGCGCTTCGCGGGTGACATAGAAGCGTAGCGTTTCGCCTTCGTTGACCGGCGGCTGGCCACTCACCCGAATCACAGTGGGCTGGTCGCTGTCGGCGAGCCGCACGTAAAGGTGGCTTTCGGCGCCGGCGGCTTCAAAAAGCTCAAGCGTGGAGTCGACCACGAGGTGCGGTGTATCGGGTGGCGATAGGCGCATATCGTCCGGGCGAATGCCGACTGTGTCGGTCTCGGCGGGAAGATCGTTTAGCAGGTCATGGGTGCCGCGCGTTTGCAGGTACTCAAGCGGCACCATGTTCATCGCAGGCGAGCCGATAAACCCTGCCACGAACATCGACGCAGGGCGCGCGTAGATCTCCATGGGCGTGCCCACCTGCTCGATTTTGCCAGCGCTAAGCACCACCAGACGGTCGCCCAGCGTCATCGCTTCTAACTGGTCGTGGGTTACGTAGAGGCTGGTAGTCTTCAAGCGCCGCTGAAGCTGCTTGATCTCCACCCGCATCTGCACACGCAGCTTGGCATCCAGGTTAGAGAGCGGTTCGTCGAACAAGAAGGCCGCGGGCTCGCGCACCAATGCCCGGCCCATGGCGACGCGCTGGCGCTGACCGCCGGAGAGCTTGCGCGGCTTGCGCTCCAGATACTCTTCGATTTCAAGCATTTTGGCCGCTTTACGTACCCGCTCTTCGATCTCGGGTTTTTTAAAGCCGCGGTTTTTCAACCCGTAAGCGAGGTTGTTGTACACCGTCATGTGCGGATAGAGCGCGTAGTTTTGGAATACCATGGCGATATCGCGCTCGGCGGGTTCGAGACTGTTGACCACCCGATCACCAATCTTGAGCGTGCCGTCGGTAATCGTTTCAAGCCCGGCTACCATACGTAACAGCGTGGATTTACCGCAGCCCGAAGGCCCTACCAGCACCACAAACTCACCGTCTTCAATCGCAAGATCGACGCCTTTCACTGCCTGAACATCGCCAGCGTAGGTCTTTCTAAGCCCTTCCAAGGTAATACTGGCCATCTTATTTCTCCGTCTCGGTCAGGCCTTTCACAAACAGTTTTTGCATAAACAGCACCACTAATACCGGCGGCAGCATGGCAAGCGTGACGGTCGCCATAATGAGGTTCCAGGCGGGTACGCGGTCGGACGAGGCCATCAGGCGCTTGATGCCCAGCACGATGGTGTAGAAGTCTTCGTCGGTGGTGACCAGCAGTGGCCACAGGTACTGCACCCAGCCGTAAATAAACATGATCACGAAGAGAGCGGCGATATTGGTGATCGATACCGGCAGCAGTATGTCCTTGAAGAACTTCATCGGCCCGGCGCCATCCACTCGGCTGGCCTCCATCAGCTCTTCCGGCACGGTCATGAAGAACTGGCGGAACAGGAAGGTCGCAGTAGCAGAGGCAATCAGTGGCAGGGTTAAGCCCGCATAGGAGTTCAGCATGCCGAGATCTGCCACAACGGCGTAGGTGGGGATGATGCGCACTTCGACCGGCAGCATCAGCGTGATAAAAATGATCCAGAACGCCAGCATGCGAAACGGAAAGCGGAAATAGACAATCGCAAAAGCGGAAAGAATCGAAATGGCGATCTTGCCGATCGCGATTGTCAGCGCCATGATCAGCGAGTTACCCAGCATCAGCCAGACCGGCGGCGTGCCGCCTACCTGCCAACCGGAACTGAGCATCTGCCGGTAGGATGCAAACATGTTGTCGCCGGGAAGCAGCGGCAACACCCCACGCACGAAGGCGCTGGATTCGTGGGTCGAGGCGATAAAGGCCACGTATACCGGGAACGCCACGACCAATACGCCTGCAATGAGCACCAGGTGGGTCAGAATATTTAGAAAGGGTCTGTTTTCAACCATGTTTACTTCCTTAACGCACTAGTAGTTGACCCGGCGTTCCACGTATCGGAACTGGATAAACGTCAAGATAATCACGATGCCCATCAGCATGACCGACTGGGCGGATGAGGAGCCTATATTCAGCCCCGCTACGCCATCGGTGTAGACCTTGTAGACCAATGTCATGGTGGCTTGGCCAGGCCCGCCAGCGGTGGTGGCATCGATCACCCCGAAGGTGTCGAACATCACGTAGTTGATGTTGATGATCAGCAGGAAGAAGGTGGTGGGCGATAGAAGCGGGAGCACGATGGTCCAGAAGCGCTTGAAGGGGCCCGCACCATCAATGGCCGCTGCCTCCATGAGTGACTGCGGCACAGATTGCAGCCCTGCCAGGAAAAACAGGAAGTTATAGGAGATCTGCTTCCAAGCGGCGGCAATGGTGATCAAAATCATTGCTTGAGAGCCCGAAACGCGGTGATTCCAGCTGATACCGAACCAGTCGAGCAGATGCGGCAGGAGGCCGATGGTGGGGTTGAACAGAAACCACCATAATACACCTGCTACCACTGGGGCGACGGCGTAGGGCCATACCAGAAGCGTGGTGTAGAACTTGGCGCTCTTCAGCACACGGTTGACGCAAACGGCCAGTAAAAGCGCCAGGCTCATGGAAAGCACCGTCACCGAGACGGAAAAAATCGCGGTGCGCCCCAGCGCGTTCAGGTAGCTGGGGTCGGCCAGAACGCGTGCATAGTTCTCCAGACCGACAAACGTTGTTTTAAAGCCGAATGCATCGGTGCGCTCGAAGCTCGATTTAACCGCCTGGCTTGCCGGCCAGATAAAAAACACCAGCGTAATCGCCAACTGCGGCGCTAACAGTAAGAAAGGGAGCCACCGGTTTTGATAGGTGGAACGTTTGGTCTGCATGACACATCCTGTCGTACGGGCGTTGGTGCGGCTGGCTGCTGTGCTCAGCTGCCAGGAAGTAAGCCATCCCATAGGCCCCGGTGACTTGGGCGTATGGGATGGCTCCTATAACAAACCCCGGCTATAAAAGCCGGGGTTTGTTGACAAGTAATGCGAAGTGCTTAGTTATTGGCTGCCTCAAAGTCGCGCAGGATCTGGTTGCCGCGGCTTGCCGCATCATCCAGCGCTTGCTGACCGCTCTTGTCGCCGGCTAGTACGGCCTGGAACTCTTCGTCCAGAACCATGCGCACTTGGGGGTAGTTGCCAAAGCGCAGGCCTTTGGAGTTCTCTGTCGGCTCGTTTAAGTTGATCTGCTCGATGGCGATATCCGCACCTGGGTTTTCGTCGTAGTAACCCTGCTCTTGGCTCAGCTCATAAGCGGCGGTGGTAATCGGCAGGTAGCCGGTGCCCTGGTGCCACTCGGCCTGAATCTCAGGCAAGGAGAGGTACTCAAGGAATTCAGCAACGCCGGTGTACTCGTCGTCTTCGTGGCCAGAAAGCACCCACAGAGTCGCGCCGCCGATGATCGAGTTTTGCGGTGCGCCGTCTACGTCGTCGTAGTAGGGCAGCATGCCAAAACCTACGTCGAAGTCGGAGTTAGCCAACACATCGGCGCGTGATGCTGACGAGTTCATGTACATCGCGCAGTCGCTGGAATAGAACGAGGGTGCCGCGTCCGGGCCGTTTGCTGGGCCTGCGTAGCTGTAGACGCCGCTATCCGACCACTCTTTCAACTGATCCCAAAAGCGCGCCTGTACGTCGCCGTTAAAGGCAAACTCGGTGTCCAGACCGCCGAAGCCGTTTTCCTGGGTGCCGATGGATTGATTGTGCAGTGCTGAGAAGTTCTCAAGGCCGACCCAGTTAGCCGCATAGGCCATGGTGAAACCGCAAGAGGCCGCGCCTTCATCGACGATTTGCTGACCCATCTCACCCATCTCAGCCCACGTAGTAGGCGGTGATTCAGGGTCGAGGCCAGCCGCTTCAAAAATGGTTTTGTTGTAGTAAAGAATCGGTGTGGACGAGTTGAACGGCATGGAGAGCATGTTGCCGTTGGTGTCGGTGTAGTAACCGGTTACCACGGGCAGATAATCAGCCGGATCAAAGGTGTTGCCGTGCTCTTCCATCAGCTCAAACACCGGATAGATAGCGCCCTGGGCGGCCATCATGGTGCCGGTGCCCACTTCGTAAATTTGTACGATGTGGGGCTGCTCGCCTGCGCGGAAGGCAGCAATGGTGTTCACCATGGTTTGTTCGTATTCGCCCCGGTAGGAAGGCGTGACACGGTACTCATCCTGGGTGGCGTTGAAGTCTTCGGCAAGCGCGCTCAAGCGCTCGCCCAGCTCGCCGCCCATGGAGTGCCACCAGGTGATCTCGGTAGCGGCGTGGGCAGAAACACTCAGAGTGGCCGCGGCAATACCGGCAGATAACGCGCGTAACATAAAACGAGACATGTAAGCTCCTTTTGGGCCTGGCGAGAGCCAGGTGGCACAATGCGTTTTTAAGATTTGTGGGTGCACTGAACATTAGTGAGTGTAGATGACATTTTGATGAATGCTAACTGGACCAAGGTTTTATAAAAGCTTTGGGTTTTATCCAAGGGCATTGGTAGTAGGCGCTCTGCGAGGGCGATGATAGGGTTGAGACAATGTGCATAACTAATGAGAGTCGTATGAGTGACGCAATAGCGCTATTAACCAAACTGGTCTCTTTCGATACTACCTCCCGTGGCTCTAACCTGGCGCTGATCGAATTTGTCGAAGCTTATCTTGAAGAGTACGGCGCCGCCTCCGAACGGGTGATGAGCCCCTGCGGCACCAAGGCGAACTTGATTGCCCGTATAGGCCCTGATGCGCCGGGTGGGGTGATGCTCTCTGGCCATACCGATGTGGTGCCGGTGGAAGGCCAGCCCTGGTCGACGGATCCTTTCGCCCTGCATGACGGCCAGGACGGTAAGCTTTACGGCCGTGGCACCTGTGATATGAAAGGCTTCATTGCCTGCGCTCTTGCCATGGTGCCCACGTGGGTGAAAACGCCTTTGCAGCAGCCGATCTATTTTGGTTTTTCCTATGACGAGGAGGTTGGCTGTGTCGGTGCGCCTGCGCTGATCAAACGGTTCTACGAGCACTACTCAACCACCGCGCACGTCATTGTTGGTGAGCCGACCAGCATGCAGCCCGTCGTGGCCCAGAAGGGCGCCACTAATCTGCGCACCACCGTCGTAGGGCGCGAAGCGCACAGCAGTCAGGTGAACCAGGGCACTTCGGCCATTCATGTGGCAGCGCGACTGGTCACCTTCATCGAAGACACCATGGCGGCGTTGGTGGAGGAGGGCAAAGTGGATGAGGCGTTCAACGTACCCCACACCAGCCTCCACGTGGGCAAGATCAAGGGCGGTACGGCCATCAATATCATGGCGCGAGAGTGCCAGTTTGAGTGGGAAATACGCCACCTGCCCACCGAGACGTTTGATGAGGTGTTTGCGCGTTTTGAAGCGTATGCCGATACGTTAAGTGCCGAGCTAAGGGCGCGTGGCAAGGACGTACAGATTACGACCGAACCGCTGAATGTAACGGTGCCAGGCCTTGCCGACCGAGATAACCACGCTGTACTGCGCTTGGCCAAGGACCACCTGCCAGGTAAGTGCTGCAACCACGCAGTGGCCTACGCCACCGAGGCGGGGCAATTTCAAGGCCAAGGGTTACAAACGATTATTCTGGGTCCGGGCAGTATCGCTCAAGCGCATCAGCCGGATGAATATATTGAGAAAAGCGAACTTGAGGCGTGCCTGGCGTTTATGGGCTGTTTGGGGAAGGCGCTGGAGCAGCCATGGCGATGACCCGCCATGGCTGCTGTTGAGCGGTTCGCGCTAGACCTCCTGCTGAGCCTTGTACCGCTTCCAGCGCAGGATGAGGGGAGAGATCAGGGCCAGCAGGATCAACCCCATGAGGAGCAGTGAAAATGGCCGATCAAAATAGTAGCTCAGCATGTTGCCTTTCGACATGACCAGCGATTGACGGAAACCGATCTCGGCCATCGCACCTAGAATCATGGCCAGCACAATGGCGGCGGTCGGGAAGCCGGTCTTTCTCATCAGGTAGCCCAGCAGTCCAAACGCGGCCATGACATAAACATCGAACATGCTGTTGTTGATGGTGTAGGAACCCACGACCGACAGAATCACGATGATCGGCGCAAGGATAGCAAAAGGTACCGTCGCTACCTTGACAACCTGCTTTGCCAACGCCAAGCCGACGATACCCATCAATATATTAGCCAGCAGCAGTCCAACGATAATGGCATAGACGATATGCGCATTGACGCTGAACAGCTCGTGCCCGGGTTGCAAGCCATGAATGTACAGGCCGCCCAGCATGACGGCAGTCGCCGCGCTGCCTGGGATACCCAACGTAAGTAAGGGAATCATGGCGCCGCCGGTCACGGCGTTATTGGCTGTTTCCGCTGCTGCCAACCCCTCGATTTCGCCCTTGCCAAAACGATCCGGCTGTTTGGCATTGCGCTTGGCTTCGTTGTACGCCACCCATGAGGCGACGTCGCCGCCTGCGCCCGGTAAGGCGCCCACCACTACGCCAATGACCGAAGAGCGTGAAATCGTGCGCCTCAGTTTTCTCCACTCTACTCGGCTGGGGAAGAGCTGCCCGCTCAACGTGGGGGCTTGGGAGCTAGGGGCGTGGGTACTGTGCAGCTTCTCCGACTGAATCATAACCTGCGAGATAGAGAAGAGGCCGATCATGGCGGGAATCAACGAAATTCCACTCTCCAGCTCAGCCACGCCAAAGGTGAAGCGCGGGTAGGCGGTCATGACATCGACCCCTACTAAACTGATCAATAGACCCAGCAGCCCGGCAGAGAGGCCTTTCACTAGAGCATCGCTCGAGAGGCTACCAATAATGGTCAAGCCGAATATAGCGATTAGAAAATATTCCGGTGCGCTGAAACGCAGCGAAATTTGTGCCAAAGGAGGCGCGAGTAATAGCAGGGCCACCACGCTCACTAGGCCGCCGATGACGGAGCAGAGCGTGGATGTTCCCAGTGCCTTGAGCCCTTCGCCATGCAGCGTCATTTGATAGCCATCGACTGCCGTCGCGGCTGATGCCGGAGTGCCCGGCGTATGAATCAGGATCGCCGTAATGGATCCCCCGTATACGGCCGACGCATAAATGGCTGCAAGCAATACCATCGCCGCTACGGGTTGCATTCCAAACGTTACTGGAATTAACAGGGCAATGCCCATGGTGGCACTCAGTCCTGGCAGCGCGCCCAGGAAAATGCCCCCCAGGACCCCAATGACCAGCATGAGGAGAACATCTGGAGAGGTAAGCTGGGAGAGCACCGACAATAGCAGGGTCGTATCAATAGTCATGATCCCTCTCCTCTATAAAAGTAGTCCGGTAGGCAGCGAGATACGAAGCTGCCAGACGAACAGTAAATAGACAAAAGTATTCATCAGCACGAGGACGAATAACATTTGGACATACGACTTGAGGCCAAAGTAAAACATGAAAAAAATGGCGGCGAGGGAGCTGGCCGTAAAGAAGCCAAGTACGCTGATGAGCGCTAAATAGATACACAGGGCGGTAAACGTCACGGCAGGACCGCGCACATGGGTGAAAATGGGCGCGGAGTTGACGTTTGCCTTTAGGGGGCCCCGTGTCTTGGAGATGCCCGAGGCGAGGATCAGTAGCGAAAACAGGCCTAAAACGGAAAGAATGAGTTTGGGGAACACCGCTGGGTCAGCGGGCATCATCACTGTGAGACTATAAAACACGATCGTGAACAGCAGCATGGCTAACCCAATAGCCACGTCCATATGGAGCGTTTTCATAAAACCACCAATTTATTCTTGTAGAGAACGGCGTGAGATGGGGCTGGCCGTGAAGTGGGAAACTGCCGCGGCCAGGGACTCGGACTACCAGCCGAGCAGGCCTTCGAGTGCGCGAACGCTCTCCTCCTCTTCCTCCAGCATCTCTCGGTAGGCCTCTCCAGTGCGGATATCGACCATCAGGCCCATCTCTTCCATCTTGGCCATGTGCTCAGGGTCCTGCATGCCGCGAACGAATGCTGCCTCCAGCAGCTCGCGCTGAGCAGGGTCGATCCCTTTTGGTGCTGCGATACCTCGTGCCGACCAAGAGATCACGCCTGAATAGCCAAGCTCCTCAAGAGTGGGAACGTCGGGAATGAACGCCGAACGTTCCGGCGCCATGATCGCAATGATGTTCAGGTCACCGTTGCGATGCGCCATGTTGGTATCGCCCACATTGGAGAAGTTGACATCGACGTGACCTCCCTGAATGGCGGCACGTTGTTCTGCGGTGCCGGTGGTATGTACAGGCACGAATTGCGTATCGTAGTGGCGGTTCATCTTCAACATGGCGATATGATCATCACCATTTGCCCCCGTGGTGGATGCTGTCAATATGTTTGACTGAGCATACTCCACCAGCTCGTCGATATTGCTGAAGCGTGTCTCGTTTTTATTGATCGAAATAACACCGTAGTCCGTGACATGGTTGGCAATGAACTCGAAGTCATCCAGGTCGACATTACGGCGATATTGGGGGTCCAAGTAGCCCGTGATCAAGTTGGGTGTGTTGATGTATCCCAGGGTGTAGCCGTCACTGGGTGAATTGAGCAGTTGCGTCCAACCTACCCAGCCACCGCCGCCTGGACGGTTGATGATATTGAGTGGTACGCCAAGCTCGCGCTCGACGCCCGGAAACAGGATACGTGCGCCCACGTCCGTATTACCTCCGGCGCCGAAGGATATGAGCGCCGAAATGGGCCTTTCTGGATAGGTATCCGCTGCCGCAGGGGCGGCGAACATCATGGGCAGTGAAAGGCAGGAGAGTATGCTGATGGTTGTTATCGTTTTCATGTTTAACCTCTTTCTTTATATCTGTCGTATAGATTTATAGTTATGGATGCGTGGCTGGCGTCTAATGGCCATGGTCTGAAAAGACATAGTTTTCGCCGGCTTCAGACCAGGTCGAGGCGCTGCAAGGTATCCTTCAGGCCGAGCAGATCGACTGTGTTGCGCCCTTTCTTGATCTCTTCTCGGTATGAGGCTTCAGTGCTTTCGCGCTCTACAGTGGCTTCTAGCACCGCAGCGAGATTCTGCTGCGGAACCGCCACGACACCGTCCTCGTCTCCAAACACATAGTCCCCTGAGTGAATGACCGTGTCCCCGATGCAAATAGGAACATTGATTCTGCCCGGCTGCTTCTTGGCGGTGCCTTTGATGCTCAAGCCGCGGCAGAAGACAGGGAAGCCCAGCGTTTTTATCACTTGGGCATCCCTGACCGAACCGTTGATGATGAGACCCGAAACGCCTTTGCTGATCGCCTGCTCGGTGAGAATATCCCCCCAAGGACCCGCTTCGATGAAGCGCTTGGCATCGACCACCAGTACATCACCCGGCTGAATATGCAGTAAGGCGTAATGCAGCATGAGATTGTCGCTTGGGCGTATATCGACCGTGAACGCGGGCCCAGAAAGGCGCATGGAGGAGCAGAGAGGCTTGATACCGCTGTCGAGTGCGCCGACAGCACCTTGCGCTTCATAGATAGAGGCGCTACTGAACTGACTGAGTTGTGAAGCGAGATGCTTATTTATCATTATTGTGTTCCTAGGTTGACAACAATTTCACTATTGTCTATTGATTGTCTATAATCGATTATCTTTAATCAATCAGCGAATAGCGCACATAAGTCCAAAAAAAATGAATTTACGACAGATACGTTATTTCTGCGAAGTGGTCGATGCCGGTGGCGGAAGTGCGGCTGCCAAGCGGCTTTTTGTGGCGCCGACTGCTATCAGTGCGCAGGTCGCGCTGCTGGAACAAGTCTTGGGTGGGGAGCTCTTTGATCGCGCAACGCGGCCGATGAAGCTCACTTCGCTGGGAAAGTTCGTCTATCCCCGTGCAAAAGAGCTATTGGCTCAGGCTTCACGGTTGGAGCAAGAGGCTAGGCAAGTGGCTAATGGGAGCGGTGGATGGTTGGGAGTGGGTTTCATCCGCTCAACGCTTTTTTCATTATTGCCCAGCGTGATCAAGAGTTACCGTGAGGAGCATCCAGAGGTTCATCTGGATCTTGTTGAAGTACTGTCGGAATATCAGGAAGAGCGATTAAGGCAGCACCGCATCGATGTCGGTGTCTCGCGATTCATCGGCACCTTCGAGCGGCAGGCGGACATGCAGTACGAGGTTATCATCAATGACCCTTTCTGGGTCGCCTTGCCCATCGATCATCCGCTGGCCAAGCGCGACAGCTTTTCCATCCGCGATTTCGAGCAATTACCCTTCATTCTCTATCCGAAAGATAAACGTAGCCCTTTCGGTCAAAAGATGCTGACGTATCTCGACGAAAGAGGCGTGCGCCCAGCGGTCATCCATGACGCGATTGAAATACACACGGCGTTGGCTCTGGTGGGAGCAGGGTTGGGAGTCACGTTAGTGAGCGGTTCGATTACGACCAATAACCGAAGAGATGTCGTGTTTCTACCTGTCAATGACATTGACATCAGTACCATGCTGGTGGCGGTGAGCCGAAAGGGGGAGGCGAATCCGCTGCTGGAGGGGTTCATTCGGATGTTGATCAGCAAGGCTGACGAAGCAATAAAGTGATCCTACAAGAAACTTCCCACCCCGTTGCGGAGTGGAAAGTCGAGACTGCTTGCGAACCACTTCAGTGCTGATGGTTATGCTCGAAAAGCTCGGCTTTGGCATTGCGCATTACATCTTCACACGCCTGCTGGTGCGCCAGTTGGGTCAATAGCTGCTGGGTGACTTCAAACCCTTTGCCCAGGCAGGTATCCATTTCCTCCTGGCTGACCTGAGGAGAAACATGACAATTAACCTTCAGCGTCCGACCAACACCGTCCAAACGGTCGGCTATCGCCCGCAGCCGCCAGGCGACTCGCTCTTTCCAGTTGGCTGATTCTTCTGCGCCTTCGTTTACGCTAAACGTGCACTGCCATTCGGGTTTATAAACCTTCATGAGAACCTCCGCTGCATTTGGAAAGAATATTGGGTCGTGTTTCGTACTCCGTAAGCCAAAAAAATCTTGCTCAGCCACTATACGCTTAACATGGGACCAAAATCGAATAAAACATAGGCCATGTGTAGGACGGTTTTAAGGATTATCGGTTAGGCTTAAGTGACCGTGATATATGAGCCTTTCTATGATGTCTCTAATTGAAAAAAGTTGCCCTTGCGGTACAGGGTTGTCGACTGACGTATGCTGTGGCCGTTACCACGATGGCGCGCCAGCCCCTACCCCGGAAGCGCTAATGCGCTCTCGCTACAGTGCCTTTGCGCTGAATCTATGCGACTACGTGCTTGCCACTTGGCACGTGAGCACTCGCCCTGAAGCGCTATCACCGGACCTTAACACCGAGTGGAAAGCTCTCATCATTGTTAAAGCAGCATCCGAAGAGACGCCCCCCGATGCTGATAAAGGTTATATTCATTTTCGCGCTTATTTCAAAGAGCGTGGCCGCTGGCACATGCTTGAAGAAAACTCGCGTTTCGTGTTTGAGCAGAGCCGGTGGTGGTACGTGGATGGGACGCCTGAGGTCGTGCGTCTCAAGCCGCGGCGTAACGATCCCTGCTTTTGTGGTAGCGGCCGAAAATTAAAGCTATGTTGCAAAGAGTAGCTATGCGTTAACTAATAAAAACGAGGGGTTGATGTCATGGCATATAGTGGCAGGGGACTCGCTCGTTATTGCATCACATTAGGGTTTGTCAGTGGGTTGTTATTGTGGGGAACGACGTTCACGTTTGCTGAAAATCGGTACCCGGATAGAGAAATTACCGTTGTCATTCCCTTTGGTTTAGGAGGGGCGACCGATGTGTTGTTTCGGGATATTTTTGACACGGCACAAATTTATCTAGACCAGCCAGTGCTTGTGGTTAATATGCCCGGTCGTGAAGCCATGCGGGGCGCTCAGTATGTCAAAAATGCCTCGCCCGATGGTTATACGTTGCTCGGTAGTCATCAAACGATTGATCTTTCGTACCTGGCGGGGCTCGCTTCGTTTTCCCATGCAGACTTTGCGCCGGTGTCACTGCTGGTTCGCACGATTAATATTCCCGCCACGTATGCAGGGCATGCGGCTCAACAAGCCAGCGATATTGGCGCGTTAGTGCAGACTTCCTCAACCCCGCTCAAGTTTGGCGTTATCGCTAACTCCACCGACCACTTGTTCTGGCTGCAGTTTTTTGAACAAAGCGGTATCTCGCTCTCGGATGTACAGTTGGTTCATTTTCCTGATACGGCCTCCGAGGTAGAAGCTTTGGTGGCTAGAGAAATTGATTTCGCCATGCTTAACCTGCCCTCGGCGGGCACTCTTTTTGTCTCGGGTGCCTTGGTGCCACTGGCCGTAGCGGGGAGTGAGCGACTCTCTGGGTTGCCGGACGTTCTTACGCTTCGTGAGCAGGGAATTGATCTGGTCCATACGAGCGACCGAGGTGTGTTTGCGCCTGCAGGAACACCACCGGGAGAGCTTGCCGTTTTGAACGATGCGTTAGCTTACGCGCTTGCCAGCGAGCCATTACGTCATCGGATTACACATGAGTATGGCTCATTAATTGATTATCGGTCGCTGAGCACTTATCGCGACTATTTGGATGAGCAATTTAATGAGCTGGTATCACTCACAGAACGGGTACACTTGGGACGGTGAAAGATATCAATGCCAAGGCCTGATGGGGCGTAGAACCATGCGGATAAATACGCGCCAATTGGCGTTGGAAACCCTGCTACTTATGATATCGGCAACCCTCGTTTGCATGGGAGTCGTCGGGGTGGTGGTCGGTCTCAGTGTGCCGACACGGCCATTTTTTGCAACGCTAGTGCCGGATGGAGCACTGGTCACTCTGCTGGTCGGCATTGCGCTGCTGGCGTCGCTTCAGGGGTGGAGAAAAACAAGAACTATCAGTATCTTATCTCTGTTTTTGGTTGTCACCTACACCTTGGTACATAATAGCCTGGAAGGCGGTCGAGGCGACTCATGGCTCAGCAATGGGCCGCGTATCACCAGCTTGTCGGCAGGCTTTTTTTTAATGATTGGGGTGTGCTTTTGGTTGGGGCTTTCTACCGCATGGCGGCGCTGGTTATGGATAGCCGGTGGGCTAAGCCTGTGGGGGCTTGCCCTTTTTGTGGTTGGAAAACTATGGCTTACGCTAAGCGGTGCATCTCCTCTGTTCTCATCGTCGCCCATGAGTGCATTGGTCATTACCTGCTTTTTAGGTACCGCCATGCTGGCAGCAGGCTTACGGGGTAAACCGCAACGTCTAAATCCAGGTCGGGTGACCGTCGTCGCCTCGCTATGGGGCGTTACGATCAGTTGTTTTATCTGGTTATTGTTAAACGCTTATCAACAAACGTCGCTGCAACAGCAAGCCGCCTATCTATTGGATAACGTTCAACTCAATATCGAGCGGGCAACACAAGACCGCTTGCGATTAATGCAACGAATGGCGGAGCGGCTGAACGCCATGGGCACAGACTGGGATGTGAACCTGTTGGATAATGACGCACAACACTATCTGCGGGACATCCCCAGTATTAGCGCCATTGCGATAGTTGATCAGCAGCAGTTGTCCTGGGAGTGGGGAGTGGGGCGGACGGTTGAAATGGAACGATGGCTACGTCAGCAGTTGGAGGAAGAGCAAACACGTGCCTGGATGCAAATTCCGCTCGGTCGTCCAAGGATGTTGATGACGGATACCAGCCGACCCCACGAAGCGGTATTTGTTATCCCGGTTCCCGCTAACAATCGTTACCTGTTCGCCAGTTTTAACCTGGCCACCATGTTGGAAAACGAGTTGCGCCTAGAGGTGGGCCCTTTCCAGGTGAGAGTGAATCGTGATGACATGCCGCTGATGAAGCTACACCCCGCTGGTTTTGCTGCCGACCGCATGGAAACGCCAGAGCTTGCGCTGGCGTCACGCTATATCGGCTTGCCCGGCGGCATTAACCTGGTGCTTTATGTCTACCCAGGTAACCAGCACAACTGGCATCAATTGAACCTGCTGTCGTTTGCGGTTGCGTTAGGCAGCTTGCTGCTTAGTGGTTTGTTGGCTTTTAGTCTTGGCGTTGTGAGCGTCAGTGTTTCTCGTGCCCGCGAGCTTGTTCAGACGCGTCAGTCATTGGAAGACCAGCAGGCGATTCAGCACATGATTGCCCAAGAGCAGCCCCTAAAGGAAACGCTGGAAAGTCTGTGTCTTATGTTGGAGCGCGAGTTACCTTCGGCAATCTGTTCTGTCATGTTGGCTAACGAGACAGGTACTCACCTGGAATTCATCGCGGGAGACCGACTGCCCGCCGCTTATCGCAGCGCGATACAACGCATTTTGATCAGCGCGAATAATGGCGCTTGTGGTAGTGCCGCCTATCAGGGGGCAACGGTGATATGCGCTAATATTGCCGAGGACGAGCGCTGGCGGGGCTATCATGGCGTTTCCAAACAGGCGGGGCTTGCCTCCTGTTGGTCGAGCCCTGTCTACGGTGGCGAGGGCCAACTGGTAGGCACTATTGCAGTTTACTACCCAAAGCCCAGCACCCCAGGCAGTGCCGATACGGTGCGAATTGAAAAAGCGGCTGGCTTGATGGCGCTGGCTGTTGAGCGTTTTCAGGTGCGGAGCTCGTTGGAGGAGAGCGAGCAGCGCTATCGCTCATTGTTTACCCATCATCCTGATGCGGTATTTACCCTGGATGAGGCGGGCTGCTTTGTAACGGCCAATGCCACCTGCGCGTCACTGACCGGTTACTCCGTTGAGGAAATGCTCGGCAAGCCGTTCACCTTCTTTATTGCTGAACAGGATGTGACGCGCGTAGAGGCCTATATTGAAACGGCCCTGCAAGGGGGGATTGACCGATATGAACTCAATCTGAAAGACCGCGCGGGTCGTTTGCATCAATTGGATATTATTCATCTGCCGATGGTGGTGCATAACACCGTGCAAGGGGTGCATGCCATTGCTCAGGAGGTGACAGCTGCCCGTCAACAGGAGTCTCGCCTGCGTATCCTGGAGCGCAGTGTGGAAGCCAGCGTTAACGGCATTGTGATCGCCGATGCTGGACAGCCTGATTTGCCCATTGTTTATGCCAATAAAGCGTTTACGTTAATAACGGGATATCGCCAGGAGGAAATCCTTGGTAAAAACTGTCGCCTGCTTCAGGGGCCTGGCAGCGATCCGGCGGTTATCCAACGCATTCGTGCTTGTATTAATGAGCAGAAAGACGTCAACGTCACTATCTGCAATTACCGCAAAGATGGCACGCTATTCTGGAATGATCTGTATATAGCGCCGGTACGCGACCAGGACGATCAGGTAACGCACTTTGTCGGCGTGCAGCAAGATATTTCCGAGCATAAAGCGTACGAGGCGCGTTTGGCTCACAATGCTTCACATGATGACCTGACCCGCCTGCCTAACCGTACATTCTTTGAGGAAATGCTGTTAAAGCAGTTTTCTACGCTGGGTAAGGATAAAAAGCGTCTGGCCGTGCTGTTTGTGGATCTGGATGATTTCAAGCCCATTAACGACAACTTGGGGCATGCAGTGGGTGATCAGGTGTTGGTCGAAGTCGCCCGTAGGCTTATCAATGCGGTCAGGCCTGAGGATACGGTTGCCCGTATGGGCGGGGATGAGTTCGTTATTCTGCAAACGGCGATTAACGACGAGTCTGACGTTGTTGATTTGGTGGAGCGGTTGCTGCCTATGTTAGCGCGCCCTTACCGTATTGAATCCCAAGAGCTTTACCTGACCGCGAGTATCGGTATCGCGATGAGCCAGCCAGATACACTTCAGCCAAAAACGCTGATTCAACAAGCCGATATGGCGATGTACAAGGCCAAGCAGCAAGGGCGTAATGCCTACGAGTGGTTTACCCACGCGTTTACCGATACGGTTAGCGAGCGCATGGTGCTGCGTAATGATCTCCAGGAAGCCATTGAGCGCGAAGAGTTCGCACTGCATTACCAGCCGTTAATGAATCGGGAAGGAAAGCTTGCCGGTGTAGAAGCGCTACTGCGCTGGGAGCATCCGGAAAAAGGCTTTATCTCTCCCGCGCGGTTTATTCCGCTGGCAGAAACCACCGGGCAAATTATTCCGATCAGTGAGTGGGCACTCCAACGTGCTTGCCAGGATATGCAGTCACTGGCGCAACAAGGGCTGGGTAAAATACGTGTGGCGGTTAACCTTTCACCGCTCCAGTTCCAGCGCTCCAATTTTCTTGCCACGCTGCGCCAAACCCTGCTAACCACCGGCCTACCGGCTGAACAGCTGAGTCTGGAACTGACCGAAGGTATTTTGACGGATAACGCTGAAGGCGCGATCGATACGCTGCATGCCCTGCGCAGTATGCATATTGGCGTGTCGATTGATGATTTTGGTACGGGCTATTCAAGCCTTAGTTATCTTAAGGACCTGCCTATTAGCACGGTGAAAATTGACCGCAGCTTTATTAATGAACTCACCAATAGCTACGATGATGCGGCGATTGTGCAAGGGATTATCTCCATGGCTCACCACTTGGGGCTCAAGGTCGTGGCTGAAGGAGTGGAGACCGAAGAGCAGTATCAGCGCCTGCTGGGCTATCAGTGTGATATTTTCCAGGGCTATCTACTGGCCAAGCCGATGCCAGTGGAAGCCCTGCAAGCCTTTATTGCCCATTTATCTCCCTAAGGAGCTGGGATGTCGTTACCCTCAACCCCTTGGTATGTTTACTTATTAGAGTGCCGACGCGGGACTTATGTGGGCATCACCAACAATATCGCTAAACGCTATCGCGCCCACTGTGCGGGCAAAGGGGCGCGTTATACCCGTGCTAACCCACCGGTTGCTCTGCTGGGCGCCCAGCCGTTTGAAGATAGGGCCGCCGCCAGCCGGGCGGAGTATCAGTTGAAACAGCAAACCTCTGTTCAAAAACGTCATTGGGCAACGCGCTGGCCGCTTTCGATAGAAGTGGATTAAGCTAACGTAAAGCTAAAGCGCTCGTTTTTATACGAGCCTGCCGCCTTTCCCGGTTATTCAGGAGCCAACATGCTGACGTTTTTCTCTGAGGATAGTCGTTTGCGCCAGGCGCGAACGGAGCTTCATGACGGGGCACTTGTCAGCCCCTTTGAGTGCCCCGAGCGTGTTGACCTGGTGCTCGAACAACTGCGCCAGGCCGGTTTCGAAGTGCGCGCTCCTGACGCCTATGGCCTTGAGCCGGTATGTGCGATTCACGACGCCAGTTACGTCAGCTTCCTTGAAACCTGCTGGCAGGCATGGCAAGCAGCCGGGCATAGCGGTGAGGCGATCCCCAATATCTGGCCAGCGCGCACCCTGCGTCAGGATAAAATTCCGCTCTCGGTGAGTGGCCAGCTTGGCTACTACGCGCTTGCGGCGGAAACCTCTATCTGTGAAGGCACCTTTGAAGCGGCCATGGCGAGTAAGGACGCCGCGTTGGGTGCTGAGGAATATACCTTGGCCACGGGAGAGCCCAGCTTTGGGTTGTGCCGCCCGCCGGGGCACCACGCTGCATTTGACCAGTTTGGTGGCTACTGCTTTTTTAACAATGCCGCGATTGCTGCCCAGCACGCGCTGGATGCAGGCCGACGCCGCGTGGCGGTGCTGGATGTCGACTTCCACCATGGCAACGGCACCCAACAGATTTTCTATGCGCGTAACGACGTTCTATTTGCTTCGCTACATGGCGACCCTGATGTGACCTTTCCCTACTATCTAGGCTACGCCGATGAAACCGGTACGGGCGAAGGGCAGGGCTTCAACCTCAACTACCCGATGGCGCCTGGCACCAGCGTAGCCACCTGGATGCAAACGCTGGAGCAGGCGCTTATTGCCATCAAAACCCATGAGTGTGAGCTGTTGATCGTATCGCTCGGCGTGGATATCTTCGAAGGCGACCCTATTAGCGCGTTCACTTTCAAGCGCGATGACTTTATTGCCTTGGGCAAGCGTTTGGCAGAAGCCGGTCTACCCACCACCTTTTTAATGGAGGGAGGCTATGCGGTTGAAGAAATAGGTGTCAACGTCGTCAATGTGCTACAAGGGTTTGAGCAGATAAACTCGCGAGATAGATGACAGCTGGCCTTTATTAGGGCAGGCTAACGCCCCCACTAACGGGCAGGGAGCGCAGGCGTGGCAGTTTACGGCGGTATTCAGGGGCATGAATTGGAGCGTTGGCTTAATGCGTTAACCAACGCGGCCTACGACCGGCGCTGCCCGCTTTCCAAGGTGCATGGCGGCAATGCCCGTGCGCGCACCGCCCGGCAGGACCTGCTTTACTTGGCCCACGGCTTTCGCGGTGGCGAGCAGAGCCGTGACGTAGTCGCCGACGGCCTGGGTCGTTGGTGTCAGCACTACCTCACCGAAGCCGAATGGTACGTACTGGTAGGTGATAGTGCGAAGCCTCGCACCACCCGCCAATCCCCCGTGTCTTCCAGCGTTTCCCATGACGAAGTGGATGATGCACTTGAGGTGTTAAGGCAGCACCGCGTGGGCTGAAATAGCCCATGACGCGGGGCAAATCGCGCTGATACAATGGATGCATGAACAGTGCTTCTGCCACTTCCGTTACTGCTTCGCTCGACGACCCCTTCTACTACCTGACGAACTTCCGCTTCGTGCTGGGGTGGGTGGGTGAGCGCCACGCTGACCTTCTAGATACCGACGAACTCACCTTTATAAGCCGCTTTGATACGCTGCCGCGCTCTTCCCAGGCGTTGCTTACCCGTATGGTAATGCGCAAGGGCGAGCTGTTCCGGCTTTACAAACTCAACTACCCGGAAATAGGCGACACGGCAGATGCCCTCGCACCTTTGGCCTCGCTTGGTTGGGTGGATACTGCCCCGGCGCTGAGTGTGAATGAGCTGTTTCATCAACTGCGCTTGGCCGAGCTGCGCTCAGCCTTGGCAACGCCTATACGCGATGCGGGGCTGCCCGCGTCTGCTGGCAAAGCGGTACTCCAGGCCACGCTAACGCCCCAGCTCACTGAGATAAAACCGTTAACCGAGTGGTGGCCAAAAGCGTCGGACAGCATCGTGCGCCTTAACGTAATGGACGTGTGCGACCGGTTACGGCTGATGTTCTTTGGCAACCTGCGCCAGGACTGGGCCGAGTTCGTGCTGACGGAGCTTGGGCTTCAGCGGTTTGAAAAGGTACCGTTCACCGCCGCCTCGCGTGCCTTTCAGAAACGCGAAGAAGTGAATGCTTACTTCGTCTTGCATAGGCTTAGGCAGCGTCTTGAAGAGGGCGAGCCACTTGAACATCTACAGCATGAGCTACCGCCCAAACCCGCTAACGCCTGGTTAGCGACTCGGCATGCCCGCGTGGTGTTGCAGATGGGCCGCGAAGCGGAGCGCAGTGGCCAAACCGAGCAGGCCATTTTACTTTATGCACAAGCGGGTAGCAGCGAAGCCCGCGTTCGCCAACTGCGCGTATTGGAGCGGCTGGGGAGGTATCAGGAGGCATTTGAGCTGGCAACGAATGCCCAGCGACTTACGCCCAATGAAACCGAAGCTCAGGCACTCGCTCGGTTGCTGCCTCGGCTGCGTAAAAAGTTGAAAATGGAGGCGCAGCCGCCGGTGCATGAGCCCGCCTACACGCGCTGGGAGTTAATGCTTCCCGGCCCTCAGCCGGTAGAGCGCGCCGTTGGGCAGCACGTCGGCACACCTGAAGCGCCGGTGTACTATGCGGAAAACATGCTAATCACCGGCTTGTTTGGCCTGCTCTGCTGGCCCGCTATCTTTGCTCCTCTGCCAGGGGCGTTTTTTCATCCGTTTCATAGCGGGCCTGCGGATCTTTATCGTGAAGATTTCGTCGCTCGGCGGCGTGGTTTGTTTGATAAGTGCCTGGCACAGCTAGAGGATGGCAGCTACCGGCAGACGATTCACACAACCAGGCAGCAAAAACACGGCCTGGCGTCCCCCTTTGTGCACTGGCCATTGCTGGATGAAACGCTTTTAGCGCTGGCGCTTGAGTGCCTGCCTGCCGCCCACTTGAAAGCCTGTTTTGAACGGCTTTTACAAGACCTTAAAGCTAACCGGGCAGGGTTGCCCGACTTGATCCAGTTTTTACCCAACGCACCGAAGAATGAACCCCGCTATCGGCTTATTGAAGTGAAAGGCCCTGGTGACCGGCTTCAGGATAACCAGCGCCGCTGGCTGGCATTTTTTCATCAGCATCGTATTCCGGTTGCAGTATGTTACGTGCAGTGGCTGGCTGACTCGCTAGGTACGTTATGAGTAGCGCTGCGGAGTATCGGATAGCCGTTCGCGCACTGTGTGATTTTACCGCCCGCGAGGGTGACCTGGATCACCGCTTTACCCCTTCGCCCAGTGCTCAGGAAGGCATGGCCGGGCATCGCCTGGTGGCCAGCCGCCGAGGCGATGACTATATTGCCGAAATGCCGCTTTCCGGTACCTACAAAAGCCTGGCCGTCACCGGACGCTCTGATGGGTACGATCCTGCCGAAAACCGTTTGGAGGAGGTCAAGACCTACCGCGGTAGCCTTGAGCGCATGGCCGACAACCAGCGCGCGCTGCACTGGGCGCAGGTAAAAATCTACGGCGCCCTGTTATGCAAAGAACGCGGCCTGGATGAAGTTACGCTGACGTTGGTGTATCTGGATATCGCCACTGAAAAAGAGACTTTGCTTAGCCAGAAAGCGCGAGCATCTGAGCTTGAGGCGTTTTTTATCACCCAGTGCGAGCGCTTTATTGCCTGGGCCGAACAGGAAGCGGTGCATCGCAAGGCGCGTGATTTAGCGTTAACAACACTCAGCTTTCCCTATGCCACGTTTCGCCCCGGCCAGCGTGAGCTTGCCGAAGATGTTTATAAGGCCGCCAGCACCGGGCGCTGCCTGCTGGCCCAGGCGCCTACCGGGATCGGCAAAACGTTGGCCACGCTGTTTCCCATGCTCACCGCCATGCCTCGTCAGCAGCTTGATCGGATTGCTTTTCTGACCATGAAAACACCCGGGCGCCGCTTGGCGTTGGACGCCCTGGCTCAGCTTCGCTCTTCTGTACAATCCGCCGAACATTCTGATAACAGCGCGCCGCGTGTGCTGGAACTCATTGCCCGTGAAAAAGCCTGCGAGTACCCCGGAACCGCCTGCCATGGTGATGCCTGCCCGTTAGCGGCGGGCTTCTATGACCGCCTGCCCGCTGCACGCCAGGCCGCCGTGGCTGAAAGCGGGTGGGACCGCGAAACGCTGCGCAAGTTAGCGCTTACTCACAGTGTTTGTCCTTATTACCTGGGCCAGGAACTGGCGCGCTGGGCCGATGTGATTGTGGGCGACGTTAACCACTGGTTTGATCGCCATGCGCTGCTGCATGGCCTGGCACAAGCTAATGATTGGCGAGTGGGATTATTGGTGGATGAAGCGCACAACCTGGTTGAGCGGGCACGTGGCATGTATAGCGCCGAGCTTGACCAGCAGCGTTTTAATCGCGTTAAGCGTAGCGCCCCGAAAGCCCTGAGCCGCTCATTGGCAAGCCTGGGTCGGCAGTGGCAGGCCGTGGTGAAAGATGTCGCCGAAAGTAAGCCGGATGATGCTGAGCGGGAAGGCTATCACCTGCTTGAGTCGCTACCCGATAAGCTGGTGGGCGCCCTTCAGAACGTTGCCGCCTCGATCACCAACCACCTGGGCGAGCACCCCGAAGATATCTCTTATGAGCTGCAGGAGCTGCTGTTTGAGGCGCTGGCATTTTGCCGCCTGGCGGAGAATTTCGGCGATCACTCGCTGTGTGATCTCACATTAAAAGGCCGAGGGAAGGCGCTAATCGGTCTGCGTAATCTGATACCGGCAGACTTTTTAGCGCCACGCTTCAACGCTGCGCATAGTGCCGTACTGTTCTCAGCCACCCTAACGCCTGCCCATTATTACCGTGATTTGCTGGGCCTGCCAGCGCACACGGTGTGGCGCGAAGTGTGCTCGCCCTTTGTGGCCCGCCAGCTTGAAGTGTGCATTCGCCGGGATATCTCGACCCGCTTTCGCGACCGGGAGGCATCGCTTGCGCCGATGGTGGCCGAAATGGCCCAGCAGTATGAGCAGGCGCCGGGCCACTATCTAGCATTTTTTAGCAGTTTCACCTACCTCAATGCCGCGCTTAAGCTGTTTTGTGAACAGCACCCTGACATCCCTGCATTTGCCCAAACGCCGGGCATGCGTGAAGCCGAGCGCGAAGCGTTCTTGCAGCGTTTTACGCCGGGTGGGCAGGGCATCGGCTTTGCGGTGCTGGGCGGCGCCTTTGCTGAAGGTATCGACCTGCCCGGCGACCGACTGATTGGTGCGTTTATCGCAACGCTTGGGCTGCCGCCGTTTAATGCTTTCAACGAAGCCCTTAAAGCGCGCCTCACGGCACGGTTTGGCCAGGGCGATGACTACACCTACCGCATTCCGGGGATGATCAAGGTGGTACAGGCCGCCGGACGGGTGATCCGCAGCCCCTCTGATGAAGGGGTTGTGGTATTAATGGATGATCGTTTTGCCCACACCCGCGTGCAGGCGCTATTACCCAGCTGGTGGGCGGTAGGCGGATCATCATTTTGATAACCAACGTGATAACCAGGGACGCAAGTGAATGGCGGATTTGTTGTGGTATCAGTATGCGTTGATCGGGCTGATTTTTGCCTGGAGCGGTTTTGTCAGAACCAGCCTGGGGTTTGGCGGCGCGGTGCTGGCGTTGCCGTTTCTACTCTTGGTGGTTAACGATCCACTACTTTTCCTGCCAATTATCGCCATTCATCTGCTGATCTTCTCCAGCTGGATCGCTTGGCAGGGTAACCGCCAAATAAAGCGAGAGAGTGGCAACGCGTCGGCACAGAGCAATATTGATTGGGCCTATTTACGCAAGGCCCTGAAAATTATGATCATCCCCAAGCTGGTTGGCGTGGTGGGCCTGTTAACGCTGCCTGCCTCTATCATGACCAGCATCATTTTCGGCATCGTGCTGGTCTACGCTGTTGGCTATGTGCTCAATAAGCCGTTTCAAAGCAACAACAGGTACGTCGACTATGTGCTGCTGGCCCTGGGCGGCTATGTCAGCGGTACGTCGCTGATTGGTGCGCCGCTGATTGTGGCGGTGTTTGCCTCACATGTCGCCAAGGAGCAGTTGCGCGATACCATGTTCGTGCTGTGGTTCATTCTGGTCGTGATCAAGATGATCTCGTTTGTGTTTGCCGGTGTGGACCTACAGCTGATCCATCAGCTATGGCTATTGCCCTGCGCGTATGCCGGGCACCTGGTGGGTGAGCGGGCGCACCGCTATATCATCAAAGCCGATACGGGCGTGTTTTTCCGGGTGCTGGGCGCGGTGCTGATCTTTGTCAGCATCATTGGGTTGGTATTTTCGCCTTCTTGATGATCGGCTTGGCATGAAAACGTTGCTACCGCTTAAAGCGTGCTGTCAGCGCGTAGCAGCGTCCTGCTCAGGATAGCCAGTATCACCGCCAACACGCAGCAGAGCACGGCCATGCCGGTATAGACGTTGCGCAGTGACTCAAGCCAGGTAACCGCAGGGGCGACCGCAATGGGCGAGATAAACTGACCAAGAAAGAAGGTGGCGGTAAAGCCACCAAACACGCGGCCACGCACTCGCTGTGGCGTAATACGCATTAGCCAGGCCGTGGTGTTGGGCATAAAAGCGCCCAGGCCAAGCCCCGAAATGGCCGCACCGACAATCGCCATGGCATAACTCTGCGTAAGGCCCACCACCAGAAAGCCCAGCGCGGCCAGTACAAAGCCCGCTATATAGATCGTCATGACCGACAAAAAGGGTTTGTAGTAGCCATAGCAGAACGACACGATGCTGGCGGTAAAGGCAGCGGTGGAGAGCGCAATGCCGATAGCCAACCCGCTGACCTCACCCTGCTCTGAAAGTAAAAAAGGCAGCTGCGCGGGGAACATATAAAACATCATCATGCTCAGCATGCCCGCCAAATAGGCAATCCCGGTGCGCATATAGTCGACCTTGACCGGCGCGTTGACGCTGCCTGCCTGCTCATTGCTCTGGAGCTTAGGCGCCTTGAGCATCGCCCAGGCATAAGGCAGTAGAAAAACCCCAGTCAGGTAGAGCAGAAAAGGTCCCCGCCAACTCCAGTCGGAGAGCAGACCGCCCAAATTAATAAACACCACGCCACCGAGCGCCATGCAGCTACTTTGCAGACCCAAAAAGCGCACCCGCTCGGGGCCATCAAAATAATCGCCAACCAGCGTGGTGCTAATACTTAAAATACCGGCCACGGCGATGCCCATCAGCGCCCGTGATGCTAACAACAGGTTCACGCTATCAATCAAGAAGCCTGCCCCACCCGCCAGCCCGTATATGGACAACATCATCAGGAGTAGCGGCTTGCGCCCAAACCGGTCAGCCAAATAGCCCATCAGCGGGCTGAACAGCGTAATCATCAGTGCAGGAAGTGTCAGGATCAGTTGAATCAACACCTGAGGCTGATCCGAAAAATGGCGGCTGATACCCGGCAAAGCAGGCGCAATAATCGCGCCCGACATCACCGTCATGGTGCTTGCAAATAGCAGTACGGCTTTGGTATGGGTTAAATGGTTGATGGTGAGCTTCCCTAGATGAACATCGAGATGGCAAAGGCACTGATAATAGCACTGTCGTTAGCAAGCTACTATTTTACGTCAGGAAGTAAGGGAGGGTGCGGCCCGCGTTGGCGAGTGTTAGTCGAGTTGCATAAAAGAGAGGTTGGGGAGGCTGCGAATTTCAAGCGAACTTGCGTGTGCGCAGAGGCTGATGGTCCAGCCTTGTTGCTGCCATTGCCAGGCATGAACATTGCCCCTCGGGGCTAGCCGCTCAAGACGGGTGCTCAATACATGGCTTGAAGGAGTGCCGGACAGGCTATCCAGCTTGAACAGCGCTTCGTGGAGTGTCCATGCGCGGTAAAAGGCGTCTAGAGGTACAGCGGATTGATGTATCTTGCGGCGTACGTCGGCTTCAGGCAGGCACGCCACCAGCTCGGGTAAGCGTTTTTATGCCGCAGGCGAACATGCTCTATATCAATGCCCACAGGGACCGTGGCGATACCGGCAATCACGCGGTTGTCGCGGTGGGCTAGACATGCTTTCCACGGAGGCGGAAGTGCTGGGTGCCACGGCACACCGCTGCCTCTTGGAGACCACTCACTAACGGGGCAGTGGTAGCCGCGAGCGTCGGCAAGCTGGGAGAGAAGCTCTCTGCCCAGCGCCGATAAACAAGCCCCGCTGCTGTGAGCGGGGGCTTGGGCCAACACAATGTCTAAATACGCGGTCATTAGTCGGCTAGCGTGACAACGTCACCTCGCAGCGCGACACCGGCCATAAGCGCCCCTGCATGGCACTCATACTCACTGGTCGAGGACATCGGCTGACGGTCATAAAAACTCTCAATGTTAACCACCGCATTACCGCCTTCCGCTTTGACGCGGTCTTGCAAGCTAAGAAGCGCCGAGAGCATGACCCACTCGCAGGCTTCTACATCAGACTTGTTGAAAGCATTGGTCTTTTTATTTGTGACGGCAGGACCATACTCAGCGGTAATCTCGCCGTGCGGGGTGTCGCCAAAGATAAATTGAATATTGGAATCAAGCCGTGCTCTCGCATCGGGCGTGTTCATTGCGTCCTCAATAGAGAGCATGTGTGTCGTGTCGCGCGCATGGCTCGTCGTGCTTACTAGTAGAGCGCCTAGTAGCACCCCCATTAACATCATTCCTCGGCTCATTTAGCGTTCCTTCTTGCTGGGTTTAAGTACCTGAGAGCAGGTAGTGTGAGTGGCACTGAGTCGTAAGCGATATCAGGGCCAGCGGCGGAAGATCAACGAGGTGTTGATGCCTCCAAAAGCAAAGTTATTGCTCATGACATAGTCACAGTCAATGTTCCGTCCTGGGCCGTTCAAGTAGTCGAGTTCTGCACAGGCATCATCAAGGCGGTCAAGATTGGCGGTGCCGTGGAACCAGCCTTCCTGCATCATCTTGATGGCGACCCAGGCTTCCAGCGCACCGCAAGCGCCCAGCGTGTGACCGGTAAAGCTTTTAAAGGCGCTAATGGGAAGGCGCGAGCCGAAAACGGCATGTGTCGCATGACTCTCGGCAATATCGCCCCGCTCGGTGGCCGTGCCGTGGGCACTGACATAGCCGATTTGCTCGGGTTGTAGGCCTGCATCCTCCAGTGCCTGGCGAATCGCTTGCTCCATCATGTTGGCATCCGGCTGAGTGACGTGACGGCCATCGCTGTTGGTACCAAAGCCCACAAGCTCTGCGTGAATGGTGGCTCCCCGTGCCTGGGCGTGCTCCAGTTCCTCAAGGATCAGCGTGCCTGCCCCTTCTCCGATCACCAGACCGTCGCGCTCGGCGTCAAAGGGGCGCGGCGAGGTGTGCGGCGCGTCATTGCGAGTACTGGTCGCAAACAGCGTATCGAAGACGGCCGCCTCTGAAGCCGAAAGCTCCTCGCAACCACCGGCAATCATGGCGGTCTGGCGCCCAAAACGGATGGCCTCGTAAGCATAGCCAATGCCTTGGCTACCTGACGTGCAGGCACTTGAGGTGGTATAGATCCGCCCGCGCACACCGAGAAAAACGCCGATATTGACGGGGGCTGTGTGGGCCATCATACGAATATAGGAGTTGGCATTCAGTCCATCGGTCGATTTATTGATTAACATGTTGCCAAAGTCAGCGACGGCGTCGGGTTCCCCTGCGGAGGCGCCGTATGCAATCCCCATCTGACCACTACCTAATAGCGGCGTATCCATCAGTCCTGCGTCTTCCAGGGCCAGTTCACTGGCACGCGTGGCCATTTGCGCTCCGCGGCCCATGCTGCGCAGAGCACGGCGATGATAGTGAGGAGGCAAAGTAAAGTCGCGCACGGGCGCCCCAAGGCGCGTATTGAGGCCGTCATAACTTTCCCAGTCATCCATGTGGATAACACCGTTTTGCAAACGCTCAAGTCGTGCCTTGATACTTGGCCAGTCGTTGCCGATCGGCGAGAAACCGGCCATGCCGGTCACTACCACACGACGCCCCAGACTGTCTTGGCGTTGTACATTGCTTGCCATCAGCACATTCCTCCGTTGACGGCGAATACTTGCCGAGTGATATAGCCGGCATCGGCTGAACATAAAAAGCCCACCGTGGCTGCGACTTCTTCGCTGGTACCGGTGCGTTGCATGGGAATCAGCTTGAGCGCTTCCTCGGTAACCAGGTCGTCGGTCATGTCGGTGTCGATCAAGCCTGGGGCAACGCAGTTGACCGTAATGCGGCGTTTCGCCAGTTCCACGGCCAAGGCTTTCATGGCACCGATCAGTCCGGCCTTGGCAGCGCTATAGTTGACCTGACCACGGTTGCCCATCATGCCTGAAACCGAGGACATCACGACGATGCGGCCGGGCGCCCGGCGGCGAATCATTGGCATGACGAGGGGCTTCACAACGTTATAGAAACCGTCGAGATTGGTGTGGATCACGCTGTCCCAATCCTCATCAGAGAGCGCGGGGAAGGCGGCGTCGGCGGTAATGCCCGCATTGCAGACAACACCGTAGTAGGCGCCATGCGCTTCGATATCGGCGTCCAGCGCCTGCTGCGCCGCGGCCCTGTCGGCAACATCAAAGCACAGCACGCGGGCGTTGCGGCCCATATCACGAATCTGGTTTGCGACGGCTTTTGCCTCTGCCTGACGCTGACGGCAATGTACGACGATATCGAAGCCATCCCGCGCCAGGCGCAAGGCGATGGCTTGGCCGATACCGCGGCTTGAACCGGTAACCAGGACGGTGTTCGTCATTGAGTTTTTCCTTGTTGCATCATTTCCAGCGCCTGTTGCGTATCGGGCTGAAACACGTTGAGTGTGGCGTTAGCGATCAACTGTTGCTGAGCGTCTAGCAAGCGCCCCTGAAACGCGCCCAGGCCATTATCTGCCCGAAAATCGAGCTCTACTTCGATGCGTATCGGCTGGTCGAAGTGAAAAAACGGCTGTTGGCACTGATAACGGCGCGTGCCGAGTAGAAAGCCAATTTTCGGCGTATCGCCTGACGTCACGGACTGCACACCCGCCCACGCGGCAACGGCTTGGGCAAGCCACTCTAACCCGACCCAGCCGGGAATGCCGTCTGGTGTGGCAAACAGGTCGTCGGGCTGGGGTACGACGCGGGCATGCAGGTGTTCATCACCCACGGCCAGTAGCGTATCCAGAAGGCACATGCCCAGGCGGTGTGGCACGTACGGCGCGATATCGCAGGGCAGGTCAAGCCGTGCGGGCATAAGTGAATCATTCATTGAAACGTTCCAGCAACAAGGCGATGTTATTACCCCCAAACGCGAAGGCATTGCTGATCGCGCGACGGCCGTGATGGGTCGTCGCCTTGGCGTAATTCAGTAACGGAAGTTCTGGGTCGACGTCACTATCGTGAACCTGGGGCGGCAGGCGCCCCTCATTGAGCGTCAGCCAGCAGAACGCCGCTTCGAGCGCGCCGCAGGCGCCTAGCGTATGCCCGGTCAGGGCCTTCGTTGAACTGCACGGTAGCGTATTGCCGAAAAGCGTTGCGACTGCCTTGGCTTCCATGCTGTCGTTCTGGCGCGTGGCGGTGCCGTGCAGGTTGAGATAATCAATGGCCGTGGCGGGCAGCTGCGCCATGGCAAGCGCGGCTTGCATCGCCTGGATGGCCCCCAGACCATCTGGCCGTGGGGCGGAAATATGGTAAGCGTCGCTGCTTTCACCGTAACCACTGAGCTGAATGCCGCCGGTTTCTGCCGTTACCAGAAACAGCGCGGCGGCTTCTCCGAGGTTGATACCGTCACGCTCGGCCGAGAAAGGCTGAGAAGGACGGTCGCTAAGCGCCTCAAGCGAGGCAAACCCGTTGACGGTCAACCCGCAAAGACTGTCAGCCCCACCGGCGATGACCGCATCGCACATACCGCTCGCCAGCAGGCGTTTGGCGCTTGCCAGGGCGCGCGCACTTGACGTACAGGCGGTGGAGAGCGTGTAGGCTGGCCCATCAAGGCCGAGCCACTCGGCAACAAAGCGGGCTGGTGAGCCAATTTCATGGCGCTGGTAATGAAAGTCGTCGGGCCAGTGGCCTTCGCGCTGACGCTCAGCCAGCGCCGTTTCGGTTTCGCCGATGCCGGAGGTACTGGTGCCGAGCACCACGCCGATACGCGCCTGCGGGTGCCGCTTGCGAAAAGCCTCAAGCGTCGGTGCCAACTGCTCCAGGGCGGCGGCCAGCAGCTGGTTATTGCGCGAGCGGTGCACTGGCGGTAACGCCTGGGCATCGGGCAGGGAGGTAGTGACTCGGCCTAACGGTAAAGGCCGGCCGGGGGTAAACACGTCGCCATACTCAAGCCCACGACGGCCAGTAAACAGGGCGTCGGCAATGGTGGCCAGATCGTCACCGATCGAACAGACCAGGGCCGGTGGCAGGAGGCGACAAGGAGGCATCTGAGACGCTATCAAGGGGTTAAGCATGGGGCGGTTGTCTGGTCGGTGTCACTAAGGGGCATGATATACAGGCGGTAACCTGCCTCAACGTCGTCAATTAACGTGCATGCCGAGTTACCGCTGATCCGCGCCACGATACGCTGCCGGTAGCGCATCGTGCGGCCCGTCTCATCCTCCTGGATTGACCAGGCGTTGGACCCAAAGGCTTGTTCAATCGCCGGTGCGGGCCACAGGTTCCAGCTCAAACGGCTGGCCAGCCACTCAGCGGTAAAGGGCGGCTCAAAGGCGGCATCCTGTAGAAAGCGGCTGCCGCTATCGTCGTGTATCAGAGTCAGTAGGCGCTGGCCTTGTGGGCTTAGTATGACCAGGCGCAACGTCTTGTCGTCGTGGCGCAGAACGCCAATCATCTCATGACGCTGGTCATCATGTTCAAACGTCAGGCGCTGCCGCTGCGTTTCCATCGCCGGTAGTGTCGCGAGGCTGGGTACGGTCGCTACCGGCCGCCCGGCACAGCCGAACAGCAGAAGCAGGGCGCTGAGCAGCCCTGCCTGACATGCGAAGCGAAACAACGTGGTGGTCATTTTTCCTTCCCTGCGGTATCGCAGTGCATATCGGTACAGGCCTCTGCCAGACTGTCTAACCGCCGACGGCTGGCGGCAACGAACGGGTTTTCTTCATCCCAGGCGTAGCCGGCGAGCACTGAGCTGATCATGGTGCGTATGCGTGGTATCTGTTGGTCATTGAAGATGATGCGCGGTAGGCGGCCATCGTACCAGGCCTCCACGAATTCACGGAAGGTGGCAACGCCGCGTCGTAGGGGCTGTTCAAACTGGCTATTCCAATCGACGTGCTCACCGGCGAGCTGGCGCTCGACCAGGGGGGCGGCACGCAGGGCTGAATCCAGGGCAATGGTGACCCCTGAAGAGAAAACCGGATCAAGAAATTCGCCCGCGTTACCCAGCAGGGCAAAACCGGGGCCGTGCAGTTGCTCGACATCTGCTGAATAACCCTCTAAGCGGCTAACCGCGCGAATGGCGTTCGCATTGGCCAGTAGTTCGGCGAGCCTCGGTTCGGCACGTATGAAGTGCCAGAGGCGCTCCTCATCATTGATACCTGCAGCTTCCAGTGTTGCCCGGTCACCTACTACGCCAACCGATGCCCGCCCATTCGTGAAGGGAATCAGCCAGTACCAGATGCCGGGATGCTCAGGGTGCAAACCGATCAGGATCTTCTCGCGGTCGTAACGCGAACAATCAATGTGATCGTCAATATGGGTAAACAGCGCGCAGCGTGATTCAAGCGTCGAGGGGCGGGCAAGGCCGGTGAGGCGCGCCAGGACGCGACCATAACCACTGGCGTCGAGCACAAAGCGTGCGTGTAACGAGCGCTGCTCACCGTTGGCATCGACCAACGTAAGGCTGGGGCGTTCGGGATCGGCGACAAAGGCTTCAACGCGGGTATCAAACTCAACCTGGGCGCCCAGCTGGCGCGCGCCTTCGATTAAGCGCTGGTCGAAATCAGCGCGTTCAATCTGCCACGTGGTGCCTGGGCCTGGCGTGAACTTGTCGCGAAAATCGATGGCCGCATAGCGGTCCCGCCAAGTGAAGGCCGCCCCGTTCTTGGTTTGAAATCCGCCTGCCTTGGCGGCATCCAGCAGGCCACAGGCTTCAAGGTGGACCATGCACTGTGGCAGCAAACTTTCGCCGATGGAAAAGCGCGGAAAGCGGCTGCGCTCAATCACCCGCACGTCCAGACCCCGCTGGGCAAGCCAGGCCGCCGCTGCCGCGCCGGAAGGCCCGGCGCCGATGATGGCGACATCGGTGGTATCCTGGATGTTCATGTGTTGCGTTGTTTCTATAGCCATCAGGGAGTGTCCTGTCGAGAAGATAAAGACCAAGTGCCTGCCCTGGCAAACGGTACAAGCGCCCAAGCTGATGCAAGGCCAATGAGGCAAGTGAGCCCCAGGTAGTGAAGCGCCGGGGTGGCACTGAACGCCAGTAGGCCAAAGGCCAACAGGCTTGAGGCACACGACAGGCTAATGGCCAGCCAGGCAGCTGGGCTGTTTGGGTGCTCCGTGCTGAATATACCCGCGTCGAGACCGATACCCAGTACCAGCAGCAATCCCAGCAGGTGGAAAAGCGTCAATCCGATATTAAAGGCGCTCAACAGCGCGATGGTTGACAGCAGTGCGCCCAGCGGGGGCAATAATACGCGCCAGGCCCGCCTGCGATAGCGAACGCCAAATATCACCGCAAGCCCCGCCACGGCGATGGCCAGGCACAGGGCGATCTGGTCGCGGAGCTGCGACAAGTGGCTAGATAACGTTGCCACGCGGTTCTGGTAGAGTACGTATTGCGGTGCAGCAAGGTGAGTAAATGCTTGCTGAGCAGTACTGTCGGCATCACCCAGCGTTATCAGCGCCGCCATATCTGTACGCTCGGCATCGGCGGCTGTGCCTAGCCAGAGCATGGCATCGGCTTGCCCCGCGGGGGTGTTGAGCCACGCAGTGATCGTCAGCAGCGGCACGCTTTCAAGCGAGCGCTGCGCGGCTTCCTGCAACGTTGAGGGAAGGCCTGCTTGGGCGATCAGCTCGGGCAGGGCGTTGCGGTAGGCCTGGCGCACACGCTCAAGGTTGGCGTCTTGCGTCGCTGGAGAGGGCACCGCCTGGGCCAGGTGGCGGTAGTGGGTCAAGTGCCCTTGTGCCTCTAAATCGGCAAGGTCCGCGTCCAGAGCTTCAAGGCGCTCCAATAGTTCGTCTTCCTGCTCGGCGGTGACAAGCAGGTAGCGGCTGGCGGTCGGGCTATCCAGCAGTATCTGCACGCGTTGCTGCTCGCTAATCAGCTCGGCCGGTGAAGGATTGAGCTGGCGAAGATCATCGTCAGCGGACAGCCGCGTGGCGATCATGACGACTGCGAGAACCCCAAGTAGAGCGAGTAGCCCCCAATACCTGGGCGCGTGAGGCGGTAAACGTAGACGGTTCAACTGAGTGGCAATCCGCGTGGTGGCGGCATGAGGGCGCGGGGTGAACCACGGCAGCCAAAGCCGCACCGTTAGCCAGGCGCCAATTAGCCCCAGTGCCACGAACGTGGCCATCTGGCGCAGCCCCGGCAGCGGCGTGGCAAGCTGGACAAGATAGGCGACCAGGCTGGATATCAGGCCGAGTAATAGCCCCGGCCAAAGCCTGGCGAGCGGCTGTTCGGGCGCCAGCTGGCGAGCGCATTGAAAATGCAGGGCGTAATCTATCGCAATGCCGATCAAGCTAGCGCCAAAGGCCAGCGTCAGCAGGTTGAGCGTACCAAAAAGTAGCCAGGTCAAGGGCAGTGCAAACAGAACGCCACACGCCACCGGCAGCAACAGGCTGGCCAGTATCGAACCGCGCCGAAAGGTGACCCAGAGTAGCAAGGCGATACCCAGCAGCGAGCCAATGCCGATGGTCAAGGTTTCGCGCTTGGCTTGCTCGGCACCGGCGGCGGCGTGAAACACCAGCCCGCTTCGCAACAGCTCGGCTTCTGGGTGAGCATCGCTAAACTCCGCAAGCGCTGTGACAAGGCGTTGCTGCATGGCCATATCGTAGGGGCTGGCCGTGAGTTGACCGCTTACGATGAACCAGTTACCGCTCTCATCCCTGACGGCAGGCAGGCCGTCGATCAGGCGAATGGGGCCCGCCAGGCGTTGGTCCTGCCAGGCATCCAGCAGGCCAAAGGGGTCCTGGCGTGGGTCAGCGCCACTGCCTGGCGTGAATAGCTGGCGCAGGCCTCGTTGCACCCAAGCGTCGTTATCGGCAGCGGCCAACGAGGGCGATAGCAGCCGATAACGGTACGCTGACAAGTCGCTGTCGGGGGTGTGCAGAAGGTCATCGTCGAAGGCTGTGACGCTGGCCGATTGTTTAAGACGGGTCTTGAGGTCCGCAACCAGCTGAGCCGGCGATTCGTCCCGCAACAGCAGCACGAAGCGATCCTCGAAGGCCTGCGTCAGGCGCTGTTCGGCGTGTTCGAGCAGCGCTCCCTGCCGGGTGTCCGGCAACAGCGTGGTAATGCGCGTATCCAGTGCTGCGCCTCTGCTCAGCAGGCTCGCCAAGAGCAAGGCGCAGCCCAGCAGCAGCCCCGCCCAGCCGATAGCTGCCAGACGCTCCAGGCGGCCGGGACGCGTTGCTTCACTCACGATGTATGCTTATCGTCTTCAAGACGCTCGCAAGCCGCACCGCTCAAGGTAAGCTCAAGGCGGTCATCATTGGTGAACATGATCTCGACACGCTCTACCTGCTGGTTGCCGTAAACCAGCAACTGGTCAAGCCGTTGGGCGATGTTCGCTTCACTGGGCGTCAGCTTGGCCTGCCACTCTTCCTGGGTGCCGCTGAGTTCGATGGTGAAGTATCTCTCCAATGCCTGCCAGTCGCCTGAAAGCAGGCCACCAAGCACCGGGGCGACCGCCTGAAAGCCCATCGGCAGCTCGTCGTTGTCCGCGCTCATCACCACGCGGTCATTAATGGGGGAGGTCGTTTGCCAGACAAGCCCTGCGTCTTGATGTTCAAAGGTTCCACGGCTTTCTAGCTGACTGTCGAGATCGGCTAGCCAGCGTGTCTGCTCGAATCGCCCGCACTGCGGTGCATTGTCGGCCAGGCGTGCGGCAAGCTCGTCAGCGTCGGGAGCTGCCCACGCGGTGGCGCTGGCGCTGATGGCTAGAAGGGTAAAGACAAAAAAAGCCGCTTGGTGAATAGCGCGCATCATTGGTTGGCCTCCTGCCAGGCGAGCAGACGTTCCAGTAGAACGGGGGGCGATTCCAGGCGCATTTCTCGATCTTCAATTCCGACGGCCACCTGTACGCTCCAGGCGCGCGTCAGGCGTTTGCGGGTGTGTGCATCGCGAATGGTGTAGTCGATCTTGAGGCGGTTCTCCCACTCGCTCAGGCGCGCTTCGATTGCGATTCGCTGGGCGAATAGCACCGGTGCCGCGTAGCGCAGGCGTAAATCGATCACCGGCCAGGCAAATCCTGAGGCCTGCATTTGGGGATAGTTGTAATTGAGCGCATCGAGCAGCGTGCAGCGGGCAATTTCCAGGTAGCGCACATAGTGGCCGTGCCAGGCCACCTGCATCATGTCGATATCGTGAAACGGTATCGTCAGTTCGGTCTCGTAGCGGGGCAGTTTGCCATCATCAAGCGTCATATAGGCTCCAGTGGCGTTGGCGAATCACGTCACACAGAGTGCGGAGTTCGTGTTCCAGGGCGCGGTCTTCGCCAAGTGCCGGAAAGATCTGGCGGCAGTCGGTCAGAAATTCAGCCAGGCGGTCGGGCAGCGGTGGCGCATCGCCTATCTGGCTGCGTAGCTCAACACCCTGACAGGCCGCGTGCAGTGTGGCGGCCGCGACCTGTTCTACCAGAGTGAGCACACGCAGCGCATCGCGGGCGGCGATCGTGCCCATGCTGACCTTGTCCTGATTGTGGCATTCGGTGGAGCGCGAGAAAACGCTGGCAGGCATGGTCAGCTTCAGCGCCTCGGCGGTCCATGCTGACGCGCCGATTTGCACGGCCTTGTAGCCATGATTAAGGCTGGCTCGCTCGGGGGCGGCACCGCTTAAGTTGCTGGGCAAACCATGATTAAAACGAGCATCCACCAGTAGCGCCAGTTGGCGGTCGAGCAAATCCGCGAGGTTGGCGCAGGCCTGCTTGAGGCTATCCATGGCGAAGGCGACATGGCCGCCGTAAAAGTGACCGCCGTGCATGACCTTGCCTTGTTCGGCGTCGATCAACGGGTTGTCATTGGCGCTGTTGAGTTCGTTCTCGAGAAACTGGCGCCACCAGGGCAGGGCATCTTCCACTACGCCGATCACGTGCGGGGCGCAGCGCGTCGAGTAGCGATCCTGAAGGCGCGATGAGTTGCGCGGCGTATCGGGCGCGTGGAGATCCTCGCGCAGGCGTTCGGCTACCTTATTCTGCCCCGGATGCGGTTTGGCGGCGAAAAGCTCGGCATCAAAGTGGTAGGGGTTGCCGTTCAGCGCATGCACGGAGAGCGCTGTGATGCGCGTGGCCAGCCGCGCCAGATAAGTGGTGCGGGCGAAGGCGAACACGCTCAGCGCTGTCATCACCGCGGTGCCGTTCATCAGCGCCAGGCCTTCCTTGGGCTTCAGGCGATAGGGGGTCAGCCCGTGCTCGGTAAACACCTCCGCCGTAGGCCGCCGCTGGCCGTCATGAAATACGTCCCGCTCACCGCACAAGACGGCGGCCAGGTAAGATAGTGGCGTGAGATCCCCGCTGGCCCCGACAGAACCTTCTTCAGGAATGACCGGTATCACATCGTGTTCAAGCAACCATGCCAAGCGCTCAAGAAGCTCGACGCTGACCCCCGAAACGCCGCGACAAAGCGAGACAAGGCGTACCATGATCACCGCCCGTGCGGCCTCAACTGTCAGCGCCTCGCCCAGCCCGCAGCCATGAAAGGTGTATAGCTGGCGGGGCAGTTGCTCCAGGTCGGAGGCGGAGACTTCGCGGGTGCAGGAGTCGCCATAGCCGGTGGTAACGCCGTAGACGACGCCCTCTTCCTCAAGCAGGCGCTCAAGAAAGGCATTGCCTTTGGCAATACGCTTACGAAAATCGGGTGCCGTCGACAGAATGACGCGACGGCGACCTTCGGCAACCGCCAGCACGTCTTCAAGGCTGACCATCGATCCATCCAGAATGAGCGGCGCGCTAGTGAGAGGGCCCGCCGTCGGGTCACGCAGTATCGTCATGAAGGTATCCAGTGTCATTTATCCAGAAGGGATAAAAATTGAACCATTGCAGCGGGTGCCGCCGAACGCGTTCGGCCAGGTGGTCGGCATGCGCCTGCATGGTATCGGTAATCCACGTTTCACGCTGACGACGAGGCAGGTCTCGGGTGTCGCCAAGAAGCTCAAAGTCGATTCTGAAGTGGTCATCATCGCGTACGCAGGCCAGCGTATAGAGGGGGCAACGCAGCAAGGTGGCCAGGCGGAAAGGGCCTTCCGGGAAGCTTGCCTGGTCGCCGAGAAAATCAAACGACTGGGTTCGCTCTCCTGACAGGGGAAGGCGGTCGGCAGCGATGACCACATAGCCACCGGCGTTAATACGCTCGGCCAGCGTCTGGGCAGTTGCCGGGGTAACTTCGCTGACTTCGAGAATCTGTGGGCGCGGCTTGCCTGTGACGCGTTCAAGCAGAGCATTGAACTTGCGTGCATTGCGGGTGTGCATCATCACCGTTAGGTCGAGATTGGTATGGCGTTCGGTCAGCGCATTCACTACGTCAAGATTGCCGTGGTGGGCGACAAGGATCAATCCGCCTTGACCGCCAGCGATCGCTTGAGTGAAGCGCTCGACCCCGCTACCCACCAGGCGCTCGTCGGCAATATGGCCACTCCACGCTTCGACCTTGTCCATCAGCGTTTCGCCAAAGGCCAGAAAGTGGCGATAGCTGTGCCACCAACGGGCGACAGGCTGCTGCTTGAGCGTGGGGTCAAGGCGTTGCAGAAAAGCCTGGGAAGCACGTCGCGCCGTGGTGTGGACGAGAAAATACCAAAGCATCACCGGCCATAGCGCCAGCCGAAAAGGCCAGCGTCCCAGGCGCCGCTGTATGACCACCATCAGGGTCATTCCCAGCAGCGTCCCGCGTTCGCCGATCCGCGCCCAGTGGTAGTTCATGGGCTCGCCACGCGGTGTGGCTGTCTGCGCCGGGTGAGCAAGCGTGGGAGGCGCCACAACATGCCGAAAAACAGGCGCGTATGCATCAGCGATATCTGCCGGTTATCGCGCCATACGGCAAAATGGCTGATGCCGTCGCGGGGGTAGTGCACGCGTACCGGGCGGTGCATCATGGCGCCTTGTGCCCAGTGCCAGCGCACCAGCACTTCGGTATCGAAGGTCATGCGATTGCCGCAGGGGTGGCGGGCCAGCATTCGGTTGAGCGGCGCCACCGGATAGAGCCTGACACCGCACATCGAGTCGCGAATATCCAGCGATAAGGTATTTATCCACACCCAGATATGGGTGGCGTAGCGGCCATAGAAGCGCACTCTGGGTACGCTGGCGTCATATCGAGGATAACCCACTACCAGCGTGTGCTGGGCTACCGTTAACGTGGCGAGAAACGCGGGCAGATCGTCGACCCCGTGCTGGCCGTCGGCATCGACCTGAAGTGCATGGCTGAACCCCAACTGCTCGGCGTAGCGTAGTCCGGCACGCACCGCCGCCCCCTTGCCCTGGTTAGTCTCAAGACGCAGCAGGTGATGGCCCTGTTCAGCCAGGCGATCCAAAACGGCGGCGCACTGCTGATCACTGCCGTCATCGACCAGTAACAGCGGTATCTCCAGCGCAGTCAGTTCCTCGCATAGCGGGGTGATTGTCGCTGGGTGGTTATACACAGGGATAAGGATACAGGGCCTTGGCTCAGCCATGCTGATCTTCCTTGGGTGCTTGCAGGCGAACCTGCCCGGTGCAGTGGCGCCCTTCCTGGGAGTCAATGCTAAACGCGATACCATCCTTGCGGCGGGTCAGCTGTAGGGTGAAACGAGTGCCGGGCAGCAGCGCGCGCGTAAACTTCAAGCGCTCGATACCGAGAAACAGGCCTCTGTGGCCAAAGATATCGTTAGCGTAATCGATAGCCCACTGCACCATCACCACGCCCGGGACGATCGGGTACTGATCGAAATGGCCTTCCAGAAACACCAGCCGTTCCGGGACTTCCAGTGTCAGTACGCAACTGTTGGCATCCAGAGGATGCTCGCCCAACCAGCGCGGCGCTTTCGGGTCGTCCAGATCGGCAAACAGGCGGTTGATTAGCGTGCGGTCCAGCTTTCCCTGGGCATTGCTCGGCAGCGTTTCGACAAAGCGCCAATAACGGGGCACGGCAATAGGCTCCAAGTGGTCGGAAAGGTTTTCGCGCATGCGCTGGATCAAATTCTGCCGAGCATCACGCTGGTGCGGAATCGATGGTTTATCCAGCACGACCACCGCCCCCAGGCGGCTGTCGGCGCGGTCAAGGTCGACACAGCGTACCTCGCTGACCGCTTCCACTGCCGTAAGAATGCGCTCCACATGGTCGAGCGAGACACGCTTGCCGCCAATCTTGACCAGGCGATCCGCCCGACCCAGCAGCGTGAAGCCGTCATCTGCTGGCGCCGCTTGGTCTGGCTGATGCCACCACTGTTGAGGCGTCTCCAGAAACGGCGACCGCAAACTCAGGCTGCCGTTTTGAAACGATAACTCCACGCCGGGCAGCGGCTGCCAGCTGGAACGGCGTGTTTGGCGACGCTGGGCAATGCCGCCCGTTTCGGTACTGCCATAAATCTCGATGACCGGCGCCTGTAACAGGCGTTCAGCAAGCTGAGCATGTGCCAGTGCCAAGGGCGCACCAGATGAGAACACGCGGGCAGGCGGCGTAGCGGTGTGCCAGGGGAGGTGTTCAGGCAAGCGCGAGAGCTGAGCAGGGGAGCTAACCACGACCGGGTGCAGGCCTGCAGCATCGGCTTCCTGCAAACGGGCTATAAGCGCTTCGGGATAACGGCTTTCACCACCACAGAACGGCACGCCTGTGCATAAGGGGTGCAGTATGCCGGCGAGCAGCCCGTAAATATGCTGGTGGCTGACCTGGGAAATAACCCCGCTGTCTGCCAGTGGCCAAAGCCTGGCGTGAGCTGATAACTCTGCCTCCAATTGATCAAAACGCTTGGCTAACTGAACAGGGTTGCCGGTGGAGCCTGAGGTGGATAGCACGACGGCAGTAGCGCTTGGGTCCAGAAATGCCGTGCGGGGGCGTGTTTCAGCGCCCTGCGGGAGCCGCGGCTCAGGCGCATCGGGCAGGGTGCCGTCGACTTCGTTTGCTAGTCGGGAGAGCGTTTCGGGGCGATCATCGGCGGGCAGCACGGCGACCCGGCCGCTTTCCCACAAGGCGATCAATGCGGCGCAGAACGCTAACGGCTGCTGCTGGCATAGTAGCCAGCGGCCGTTGGGTTTGTCCGTCAGCCAGTGGTGCCATGCATCAATATGCGCCGTAAGCGAAGCGCCACACACCCAGTGGCTGGGAAGTGACGCATGACGGGGAGTGGATTTACGCCAGGGTAACTGAGTAAGCGAGATAAAGGTCATGTCAGGCGGCTCCGCAACTGATGACGTACTAACCATTCACCGGTAAACATGACGGCGATTAAGCCATAGCTGATGGCACCGTTGTACAGTGTCCATGTTGCCAAACTCGCGTACAGTGCTGTCCAGCTTGCGATGGCACCGTTGAGTATGAAAAAGCCGCACCATGCCCAGGTAACATTTCGGGTATAGCGTACGCCAGCGGCGGGCAGCTCGGGCTCGCGTAGGCGCGCCAAACGTTCGATGACCGGCATTCCTCGCCACAGGCTGGAGAGAAAAATAGCCAGCATGACCGCGTTTACGGCCACAGGGTATGCGCGCATGCCGAGTTCCGCGTGCCCCAGCCCGCCCAGGGCGACCAGCAGGACCGCCGCAGCGGCTGCCAGGTAGCGGGCTTGCGGCATTCTCCAGGCGAGTAGTGCCGCACCTATGATCAATAACGGCCAGCTGCCAACGTCATCATGCAAAAGAAGCACCAGTAGTGGCCACATCAATGCGCACGCCATGCTTGCGTATTTGGGCATGGTTACCGCTGCATCAAGTGTTCGACGGCAGTGACAACATCGCTGATCGTGCGCACTGATTTGAAATCCTCAGGCTTGATGCGTCGTCCAGTGAATTGCTTTAGCTCGACGACAAGGTCTACCGCGTCGATGCTATCGATATCCAGATCCTCATAGAGGCGGGCGTCAGGCTCTATTTCGCTGGCATTGAGCTCAAACAGATCAACCAGTGTCTTGCGAATATGGGCGAGTATCTCTGCGCGCTGGTGATCAGCGGTTTCAATTGACACGGCGGGCCTCCACGAGTGCTTGCAGCGCCGCCAGGCTTTCGAAATGGCGACGCGTCTCATCGGCTTCGGAATCAAGCTTGATACCGTACTGCTTTTGCAGTGCCAGCCCGAGTTCAAGCGCATCGATAGAGTCAAGCCCTAGCCCTTCGCCAAACAGAGGAGCGTTTGGGTCAATATCGGCAGGCGTAATATCTTCAAGCTCTAGCGCGCCAATGATGAGACGCTTGAGTTCAAGTTCCAGCGCCTGATTGCAGGTTTCTATCATGATGGAAGTGTTCCAGTTCTCTGTTGAAGTGGTCGCTCAGCCATTGAGTTAGTTGTCTAGCGAGCTGGCCGGTTGGTTGTTGGCTAGTCGAATCAACGTGCAGGTCGTCAAGTACGCTAAGCTCCATTAACACCCTGGTAGCGGGGATGTGGTACCAGGGTTCGTGTTTTGTCAGTGTGGTCGGCGTGCAGCGTATCAGGACGGGGGTGAGCGCTGTACCGGTGCGTAGGGCGATATTTGCTCCCCCGCGACGAAATTTGATCGGGCGTTTCGGGCTAGTGCGAGTGCCTTCAGGAAATAGAATCAGTGAGTCACCTCGTTGCAGGCTCTGACGGGCAGCCTCCAGCACTGACTCGGGGTCATCGTTGGTGATATAGCCCGCAGCACGAATAGGGCCGCGGGTAATAAAATTGCGGGTCAGCCGACCCTTTACAATACAGTTGGCATGAGACGTGTAAGCGATTAAAAAAATAACGTCGATGAGCGAGGGGTGGTTGGCAATCACAAGCAATCCAGGGCGTTTGAGGCGCTCAGAATTGTCAACGCGGTAATCAAGCACGCCAAGGCCTTTCATCAAATTGATGAACCCGAGAAAGCAGACGCGGATAAGGCGGCGCGCCAGGTAGCGGCGCCGCTCAGTATTACGCACGCAGAGGTTCAACAGTGGCGCAATCACCAAGCCAATGAAAAGGCCACCGATCCCGAAGACTGTGAAGGAAATAGCCGTACCCAAGCCGCGATACAGTTGGTTGATACTCATTCCTGCTCCAGATGCCAGCGCTGTCGACCGTTTAGGAAAGCGGTCTCCCCACTAAGCCACTGCAGCACATTGACCGGTGTCGGAGAAGTGCTGTGGGCTGATGTAGATGCCGTGATGGCGCGACCTCGTTGCAGAGTTAAGCGCATGCCAATAACACAGGCTGTGCCTGGATGCTGTGTTACGCCCTGATAGGCCGCAGGAAGACAACTTTCTGAAAATGCCGCAACCACGGCAGGGTAGCCTGCCATCAGATACCCATACGACTCATGAAGAAGCGCCTCAAACTCATCACCACAAGCGCCTAACGCCTGCAAGGGGCGGTGATGCGATCGCGCAATAGAGTGAACGCCCAGAATAGCGTTATGCACTGACATCGAGAAGCGGGTAGGTGAGATCGGGTCGCCCCGCTGCAGGCTCTCCAGCATCGCGAGCGTATGCGTCGTATCGCCATGCCGTGAGGCATGCACTAAGGGGGCATTAGCCTGTGGGTCGAGTTCTCGCAGAATATCGCAAGTGGCGTGCCCTGTATCATCGAGCCGCCGCCGCAGCATAGCAGGCAGTTCGCTACTCAGCTGGGCCGAAATAAGACGATTTGGCTTAACGGTTGCCATTGCCTCTTCAGGAAGCCAGCCCCGCCAGTCTTCGATATATAGAGAAAAGGACACCACTTAGCAGCCTGCTCAAAAAAGGCGGCTACTTTAACTTAATTATAGGGTGTGGAAAAGGAATGCGGCTCAAATGATGCGAAACGGCGAGGTGATCTCAATAGGCAGATCGTTCAAGGCTTGAGGTAATAATGCTGGCTTTGCCTAAGTTGACATAGCCCCCTCCAAGGGGGAAGCTTTAACTCCTGGTAAATAACTTTATTAGATAAAAACTAATCAAAGGGGATAAGGCATTGAGACTTAACATATATTCAGGGGTAGTGGCGGTTTTTTGTCTGGCGTTGCTGTCAGGGTGTGCTACTAGCCGCAGCGAAATAGCGCTGACACTGCCAGAAGAAAATACGAGTCAATATATTAGTGAAGGGCAAGAAGTAATAATAGGCGAGGTGATAGATCGCAGGGTTTTTGAGGAGGCGCCAAGAGAGCCGAGTACTCCTTCGCTTGGAAAAGGAGGGGTAAGCAAAGCGTCCGATGAGACCAAGGCAAGAGCGGTTGGTCGAAAAAGAAACTCTTACGGTATGGCGATGGGGGATGTTCTTTTAGAGAATGGACAGACCGTTGATGAAGTCGTGCGTAGCAGCTTGACGCTCGCGTTGCGTGAGTCTGGTTATAATGTCCTCACTCATTCAACTGGCGTCGTCGCAGATACTCCCATAATCGATGTTTACATCGATGAATTTTGGGCATGGTTCAACCCGGGGTTCTGGGCCATCACTTTGAATACCCGCATCGCAACTGTCTTGGAGCTTCGGTCTAGCGAAGCACAAGAAAATGTCTCTGTTCATGCCCTTCAGCGTCGACAAGTCGCAACGGAAAGCGCTTGGATTGAAATCATTGAAAATGCACTGAGTGACTATAGAAACGAGATTGTCAGTATCGCGCCTGACCTGCTCGAAGAATAGGCTAGCGGAAGTGTAGATTAAAAAAACGGCCACTTGCTTTAAAAGCTAAGTGGCCGTTTTTGTATATTTTTGGTCGGAATAGCAGGATTCGAACCTACGACCTCTGCCTCCCGAAGGCAGCGCTCTACCAAGCTGAGCTATATTCCGAAGGTTGTGAGCGGTGCTCGACAACGGGGCGTATCTTACACAAGTAGACGCTTTTTATCAAGCCTCAGCGCCTCTGTTGTGCGAATTTATGCTTCCCTGTCAACGGCCAGGCGGGCGAGTTGCGCCATGCTATCGCGATACGGGCTGGGCGAAAGTACCTCTAATTGCGCCAGTGCTTTACCGGCCATTTCATCGGCGCGTTTACGGGTGTACTCAAGCGCGCCCGTGGCATGAATAATGGCCAGTACGTCATCCAACTGCTCAAGGCCGCCTTTGCGGATCACCTGGCGAATCAGCTTGGCCTGCTCAGGCGTGCCCTGCTCCATGGCGTGAATCAGCGGCAGGGTGGGCTTGCCTTCGGCCAGGTCATCGCCGACATTTTTCCCCATGGCGTCGGCATCGCCCTGGTAATCTAACAGGTCATCAATCAACTGGAAGGCAAGGCCCAGGTAACGGCCATATAACTGTAGCGCCTGGGCTTGCTCGGGTGTGGCATCAGCAAGTACGGCACCGCTGTGGCTGGCAGCTTCAAACAGCATGGCGGTTTTACCTTGAATGGTTTCAAAGTAATCCGCTTCAGAGATGCTGGGGTTGCCAATATTGGTCAGCTGTAGCACTTCGCCTTCGGCGATGGTGCAGGTGGCGCTGGAGAGGATCGCCATGATCTGCATCGACCCAACATCGACCATGAGCTGAAATGAGCGCGAATAGAGAAAGTCACCGACCAACACCGATGGCGCGTTACCCCAGGCATCGTTGGCAGTTTTTTTGCCCCGCCGCATGTGAGATTCATCCACCACGTCGTCGTGGAGCAGCGTCGAGGTGTGCATAAACTCAATCAACGTGGCCAGGGTAATATGCTTGTCGCCCTGGTAGCCCAGTGAGCGAGCCGCCAGCAGTACCAGCATGGGGCGCAAACGCTTGCCGCCGCTTTCAATAATGTATTGGCTGATGGTCTCGACGAGCGGGACTTTCGAGGTGAGCTGCTCAACAATCGTCCGGTTGACGGCTTCAAAGTCATCCGCCACCACGGCGTGCAGCGGTGAGGGCGTAGGGCTGGCAGTCGGGGTTGGGGAGACGTTGGCGGTCATGGGTTCCGTTCATCGCGGCAGGTGGAGGGGTACGCCCCTGAATTGAGGTCATGCTATGGGGCTACCGGGAAAGCGTCAAGGCGCGTGGAGGGCATCCATTCGGCGTGCGACAATAATCATCAATTGACAACGGCCTGTCGTCTTGTGGTAGAAGGCGATTGTCGTTATAATCCGCGACCCACTCATCATGCTCCCTGTCAGATGGCTCCAAAAGGGGCGCCACTCGCAGCAGGTCAATAAGAGCGTCAGGCGATGAGCGCTGGTTATGCAACGCATAACGGCATTACCGATAAGTCCGGAGAGCGACATGTACGCAATTATCAAAAGCGGTGGCAAGCAGTACCGCGTTCAAGAAGGTCAGACCCTTAAACTCGAGAAAATCGAAGTCGCTACCGGCGAAACGATTGAGTTTGATGAAGTGCTGCTGGTTGCAGACGGCGACGACGTAAACATTGGTGCACCGCTGTTGAGTGGCGCCAAGGTTTCCGCTGAAATCGTTTCCCACGGCCGCGGTGACAAGGTGACGATCATTAAATTCCGTCGCCGTAAGCACAGCATGAAGCGTCAGGGCCACCGTCAGTGGTTCACTGAAGTCAAAATTACCGGAATTTCCGCGTAAGCGGTTCATTCCCTGAAAGGAGAATTTTGCAATGGCACATAAAAAGGCAGCCGGCTCCACGCGTAACGGTCGCGATTCCGAATCCAAACGCCTCGGTGTTAAGCTTTTCGGTGGCCAAGCAGCGAACGCAGGTAGCATCATCGTTCGTCAGCGCGGCACGCGTTTCCACGCGGGTACTGGCGTTGGTCTAGGTCGTGATCACACTTTGTTCGCACTGAACGAAGGCTTTGTGAAGTTTGAGACCAAAGGCCCGAAGAACCGCAAATTCGTTAGCATCGTTTCTGAATAAGCAACTCTGGTTGCGTAGAACGTAGTTAATGAAAAAAAGCCCCGCTATGGCGGGGCTTTTTTGTCTGTTTAAACCCTCTTGCCCAATGAATGGAGGCAGGAGCGTTGCATATAGGGCGGCGGAAGCGGCCGGGAGAAACTATGCAGTTCGTCGATGAAGCCTCGATTATTGTTGAGGCGGGAAATGGCGGCAATGGCTGTCTGAGCTTTCGCCGCGAAAAATATGTGCCCAAAGGTGGCCCCGATGGTGGTGACGGTGGGCACGGGGGGTGCGTTTACCTGATCGGTGACGATGCGCTCAATACGCTGGTCGACTTCAAGTTTCAGCGTTTTTACAAGGCTGAAAACGGCCAAGGTGGCATGGGCCGCCAGATGAGCGGTAAAGCCGGTGAAGATCTGCACGTTAAGGTGCCGGTAGGCACCACCGTTGTGGACGTTGATACGCTGGAAGTCATCGCGGATGTCACCGAAATTGGCCAGGTGGTACTGGTCGCGGAAGGTGGTCGACGTGGTTTGGGTAACATCCACTTCAAGTCATCCACTAACCGTGCACCGCGGCGCACCACGCCAGGTACCGAAGGCGACCGTCGCAACTTGCGTTTGGAAATGAAGGTAATGGCGGATGTTGGCCTGTTGGGCATGCCCAATGCCGGCAAATCCACCCTGATTCGCTCGGTATCGGCGGCCAAACCTAAAGTAGCCAACTACCCGTTTACCACGCTGGTGCCTAACCTGGGTGTTGTGAAGCTGGGTATGCACGAGCACTTTGTGATGGCGGACGTGCCGGGGTTGATCGAAGGTGCCTCTGACGGTGCGGGCCTGGGGCTGCGCTTTCTTAAGCACCTGACCCGCACGCGACTGCTATTTCATGTGGTCGACGTGGCGCCCTTTGATGAGTCTGACCCGGTGGAAACCGCTCAAGCGATCGTGCATGAGCTTGGCCAGTTCTCTCCGGCGCTTTCCGAGCGCCCGCGCTGGCTGGTGTTGAACAAGTTTGATCTGCTGCCGGAAGAGGAGCGCGAAGAACGCGCCCAGGCGATCATTGACGCGCTTGGCTGGGAAGGCCCGGTGTTCCGTATCTCGGCGATTAGCAATGAAGGCACGGACAAGCTGGTTCAGGCCGCGTACCGCTGGCTGACCGAGCAGCGTCGCCTTGAGAACGAAGACGAAGAGGCGCTGGCCCGCGAGCAGGAAATGCGCCGCCGCATGGAAGATGAGTCGGTCGCCCGTATCGAAGAGCGTCTGGGGCGTCGCCGTAAGCGGCCTGCTGAAGAAGCCGACGACGATGACTTCGATGATGATGATTACGACGTTGAGATCGAGTACGCGCCCTAACGGCCGAAACCGGCAGGCTTGCTCAGCCTGCCAGTAATGGCCGACGTTGAATATTGTTGTCGAATATCATCGCTTAATAGCGTTGCTGAATAGTGTTAACAACGTGCCTGATAAGGTAGAGACGGATGGAGAGTCATGAGCAGGGGATGGGCCGTGAAGCGTTAAGCCGTGCGCGCCGTGTGGTAGTGAAAATCGGCAGCGCACTGCTGACCAACGATGGCCGTGGCCTGGATGAAGCCGCTATTGGCGGCTGGGTTGACCAGATTGCCGAGCTTCATCAACAGGGTGTTGAGGTGGTGCTGGTCTCCTCGGGCGCCGTGGCAGCAGGCATGGTGCGGTTAGGCTGGCAAGCACGCCCGAGCGCGGTGCATGAGCTGCAGGCCGCCGCGGCAGTGGGCCAGAACGGCCTTACTCAGTGCTATGAGCAACATTTTGCTCGCCACGAAATGCTCACTGCGCAAATTCTGCTCACTCATGACGACCTTTCCAACCGCAAACGCTACCTCAATGCGTTATCGGCCCTGCGCACGCTGGTGGAGATGCGCGTGGTGCCGGTCATCAACGAAAACGATACGGTGGTGACTGACGAAATACGCTTTGGCGATAACGATACGCTGGGTGCGTTGGTAGCCAACCTGCTGGAAGCGGACGCGTTACTGCTGCTGACCGACCAGGAAGGCCTGTTCGATGCCGACCCACGCCATAACTCCAATGCCCAGATGATCGCCGAAGGGCGCGCAGATGACCCGCGCTTGGCAGCGGTGGCGGGCAGCGGCGGGGCGCTGGGGCGGGGTGGCATGAGCACCAAGGTACGTGCTGCCAAACTTGCTGCGCGTTCAGGCGCCGTTACAGTGATTGCCAGTGGTCGCCAGCCAGATGTCATTACCCGGCTTATGAGTGGTGAAGCGTTGGGAACGCTACTGCATCCGGAGCAGGCACCGATGGCGGCGCGTAAGCGCTGGCTGGCGGGGCAACTTCAAGTGCGTGGCACGCTGACGCTGGATGCCGGGGCGGTAAAAGTCCTGCGCGAAAAAGGCTCCAGCCTGTTGCCGGTGGGGGTGCGGGGTGTAAAAGGCACGTTCAAGCGGGGCGATATGGTGGTGTGTATCGATGAGCAGGGCATGCCGGTTGCCAAAGGGCTGGTCAATTACGGCGTGGATGAAGCGCGTCAGTTGGCGGGGCAGCCGAGTCACCAAATTGAGGCTATTTTGGGCTACGTAGAAGCCCATGAACTGATTCACCGCGATAACCTGGTCGTGATCTAGCGCTTGGTTTTTGCCCGGGTATTGGTTGAAATAGAACATCATCAAAACGCCGTTTGCTGTGATCAGTAAGCGGCTTTTTTATGCGTGCGCTACTTTGCCTTGGGGGCGATAGGCACTTGGCGGGGCCAGTCGTTGGGCACAATAAATACCCGCTCAATGCGCTGCTGATGGGGCCGGTAGAGCATTATTTGCTGGGGCCCGTACTGTTCGATGAGTCGCTCAATGCCAGGTATCACGGCGGCCACTGGTTGAAAATCTTCCGCTTTGGGCGGCGCTAGCCAGTGCGGTTTTCGTAACCAGACTATGCGTAACGACGCACCCAGGCTATCGCGCAGCGCAGGCCAGTCACGCAAAAAACACCACCTGCCGCGGTGATGGTCCAATGTGGCGTGCTGGGGGGAAGGTAGCGCCGTATGCCACGGGTAAAACAAGACGCCCGGCATGGCGAGGCGATGAGTAAGAAGCTCTCCTACCGTGGACGAGCAGGTGTCGATGTCGCGGGGTGTTAGCCAGTGAGCCAGCGTGGCCAGTGCCCCGGGCGTTATGGAGCGCGGCAGTTGGTGCTGGCATAAATGAGCGCATTTTAGCGCCAGGCTATCCAGCCCACCAGGACCTATCCAGCGGCTTGGGCTGTCGGCCGGGCCGGGGCCTTCAGGCAGGCCCAAATAAAACTTGATCGCCACTTCCAGATGCACGGGCGCCGGGTTATCGCGGGTGCGGTAAAGCATATCCAGCTCGCCAAGCGTCGTGCGCTTTTTAAAGATGCGCACATTTTTGGCGAGTAGCCGCGTATTAGGCGCGTTATCCAGCAGGAAATGCCACAGCCGCTCGTGGTAGTGTCCCATGCGGCCTGTCTGTTGGCGGTTAACGCCTGCGAGTAGCGGCGTTATTTGCTGTAGCCAGTCAGCAGTGCCTGTGGCCAGGCCCAACTCCTGACACGTCGGGCGGCCGCCGTTTGGCATGGGCGGCGGGAGCGTGACCAGATCGGGCGCTGTTATCAGCCACGCCAAATCATGCGCTATTTGAGACACCCCTGGCGCTGTCATCTCTTCGATTTTCTCTGCGCGATGCCTTCTTACTTCCACGTTATCAGTTCCACGATGTTCTCCCCTTGGCAAAACTGTCGCTAGATAGTGGTAAAAACACAAGCGGACCCCGTAGGGCCCGCACCGTGTGATAACACATAGCCAGCGATAGGGTGCTACCGCTAGCAGTTATTAATCGCGGTCAATTTCAGTAATTTCGTAAGAGCCTTGACGCAGGCTTATTTCCAGCTCGCGGCCATTCTCATCCCGGCCTTCGATATCAATAACGCCGCCCTTATCGATGTCGATATCCTCAAATTCGCTCATGCCCTCTTTTCGCGCCACTTCCAACGCCTGGCGTACGTCCTCTTCACTCATTCCCCACGCGCCGGTAATTAAGCGTTTACGCTCTTCTTTCAGGGTTTCGCCATTATCCAGTGAAAATTCAACGTCGGCGTACCACTCATCATCCAGCCAGCCTTCTACTTCTGAGCGTCCACGGCTTTTAATACTGATCTCTTCATAATGGGTGAATCTATAATCGACGGCAGGTACCAGCACCTCGTCAACCCGATCCATGGACAGCGCGTCTGCTTGAGCGCTGCCTGCTGCCGCGGTGAGTAGCAGAGCAGAGGCGGGTATCAACAGCATTTTTTTCATGACGTTCATATCAAATTCCTTCTTTGCTTAATGAATGGCATTGCCCGATGAATGTGGTCTGATATAGATCACTCAGCGAATGCGACAGAGGATTTATAGCACTTCGGTTATTTCCCCAAGCTGAACAATCCATTCATCTAGCGTTCATGTTGCTTCTGGCATTCTAGTCCAATGAAGTCACTCCGCCATCGATTCACGCACCGACTCTTTTACTGCTTCCTCTCCTCTGTCAAGTGGATGGGGGGGGCGCTGCTGGCTGCCATATTGATAGGCAGCGCTGTAGGTGATCAGCACTGGGAAACACTGCACAGTGAAGTGCGCCGTGGGGAGGTGGTGCCCTTGGAAACCATTTTAGACTGGCTGGAAGCGAACTATCTGGGAGACGTGCTGGAAGTGGAGGTAGAGCGCGAGCAGGGTCTGGTAGAGTATGAAATCAAGCTGCTGGGCCCACAAGGTCAAGTGGTTGAGTTTGAATTTGATGGTCACAATGGTCAGTTAATGAAAATAGAGGGTGTGCGTATCAATGAGATGCGCCGCCCACAAGGTATGACGCCATGAAGTGTTTGCTGGTAGAGGATGATCAGGCGATTGCCCGCGAGCTGAGCCAAGCGCTGCGTGACGGTGACTGGGTCGTTGAGCATGCCGAAAATGGCCAAGAGGCCGACTTTTTGGTGCGTACCGAAACCTACGATACGGTAATACTTGATGTAGGTTTGCCCGACGGTGACGGCACGCGCTGGCTGGCTGCCTGGCGTGAAGACGGCATTGATCTGCCTGTGCTTATTCTGACTGCTCGAGAGCGCTGGGCGGACAAAGCTGCGGGCTTTACCGCAGGCGCAGATGACTACGTTACCAAGCCTTTCGAGCCGGGTGAGGTGTTGTTTCGGCTACGGGCACTAGTGCGGCGTACCCACGGCCATGCTCATCCGGTACTCAAAGTAGGTGAACTCAGCCTGGATACTCATACGCAGCACGTAAGCCTGGCGGGCCGCCCGGTAAGCTTGACTGCCCAGGAGACACGTCTGCTCGGCTACCTGATGCATGCCGCTCCCAGGGTCGTCAGCCGAAGCGAGCTTTCTGAACACGTTTACGACCGCGACCATGAGCCCGACTCAAACGTGATTGATGTGCAAATCAGCCGACTACGTCGCAAGCTGGGAGCCTGGCGGTTTGCCACCCTGCGTGGGCAGGGTTACCGGCTCTTGGCAGAAGTGCCTAGCGGCGAATGAGCAACGTAACGCCTTCCTGGCGAACGCGCTGGTCAGGTCGCTCGATTAGCCTTCGCCTGCTGCTGGCCGTTTTAGTCATGATCGGGCTGGCCTTGCCGCTCGCCGGAATGCTGCTCGCGCATCATTATCGAAACGCGGCGACCGAGGCGTTTGATGAACGCCTTGAAGCAACGCTGAACGTGATTATTGCGGGCGTTTCCGTTGACCCGCTCAGTGAACAGTTGCGCTATGACCGCGCTCTTGGGGACCCACTTTTTGACCAGGTCTTCTCGGGTTGGTACTGGCAAATTACCGATCAACAGGTGCACACGATCACCTCGCGCTCGCTGTGGGATCAACGCCTGCCGGTCATCGATAACGAAGAGGTGAGCGCGCGCTCGTTGCCCGGCCCACGTGGGCAATCACTGCGTACCGTCGAGCGAGATATTTACCTGGCCCCTTTAGAAGCCCCTTTGCATATTAGCGTAGCGGCCCGCGATGACGAGCTGAAGGCCGATATACGCGAGTTCCAGCGCTTGCTCTGGCTGGGCTTGGTCAGTCTTGGAGCATTGCTGTTAGGCGTGTTGGGCCTACAGGTGCGCTGGGGGCTTGCGCCGCTGCGGCGTATGCAGGCCAACTTAAAAGACGTTGAGCAGGGGCGCGCAGTAGAAATGACGACGGACCTGCCTAACGAGCTTGCTACGCTTGCGGCTTCCATGAACGCCGTACTGGCCCGCGACCAGCGCCTGATTGAGCGTGGCCGTCACACGGCAGGTAATTTGGCCCATGCCCTGAAAACCCCCTTAAGTGTTATGCGCTTGCTGGTCCACCAGTTGCCTGACGCGCATCGCGCTGCTTGGGAAGCCGAGTTAACCCGAATGGACAGTGCCGTTCGCCATCACCTGGCACGGGCATCTGCCGCAGGTGACGGTGGCCGCTTTGCACCAATTTCGCTGCACGACACGCTTTCACCGCTGTTAAGCGGGCTGAGTCGGCTGGCTCAGCGTCGCATGCTTACCCTGCATCAAATCTGGGAAAATTACCCGCGTGTGCACTTGGATGCCCAGGATATTCAGGAGCTTATCGGCAACGTGCTGGATAATGCACTACGCTGGGCAAACCATGAAGTGACGTTTAGGGTGTGGGTCGTCGACCAGATGCTTTGGTTGAGCGTCAGTGATGATGGCCCAGGGATGACGCAACAAGAGAGCCAGGAGGCACTTGGGCGCGGCAAGCGCTTGGATGAGCAGCGCTCCCAAAGTGGCTTGGGTCTTGCCATCGTGGCGGACCTGATCACGCTCTATCATGGCCAAATGCGCCTTCAGCGCGCAGAGGCCGGGGGGCTTGAGGTCACTGTCGAACTGCCGGTGGTGGCGCATGGCTAAGGGAGAACAAATGCAATGACAATGGATGATGCGTTGCCGGATGTATTGGTCGGCCCGCTATTGCGCCGCATTAGCCCCACACGCCTGGTGTTGTGGTTAGTGGCAACGCGCCCGCTTGATATGTCGCTGGTGCTTTTCCCAGGCCGCAGCGATGAGCAGCGCTTCCACTTAAATGATCATCATCAGTGCCTGCCTATCGGTCGGTACGCGTTTATTCACTTGATTGATCTGCGCTTGCCGCACGCGCTACCCACTGATGAACGCATCGAATACGACCTGCGACTTCAAACGGCGACGGGGGAGTGGCAGGCGCTGCCCGAGTGGGCGCCCTGGCTGTGCCATGAAGGTGCTGCTTATCCTGCCTTTGTCATCGCCTCACGCCACCACCGGTTGATGCACGGTTCGTGCCGTAAGCCTCACCATGCGAGCGCCGATGGGTTAGTGCGCGCCGACAGCTGGCTGGCGGACAAGCAGCAAGCGCCGAAAGAGTGGCCAGCATGGTTGTTAATGACGGGCGACCAGGTGTATGTGGATGATGTCGCAGGCCCCATGCTGCGTGCGGTGCATGCGCTTATTGAACGCCTAGGGCTAGTCGATGAGCGGCTGGAGGGCGCCACGGTGGAGGATAGCCAAGCGCTTTATGCCTCGCCTGATAGCTATTACCAGCGCGAGTCGCTGCTGCCCGATGTCACCAGTAACGTGGCGCTGCGCGAGCGATTTTTCGGCGGTGTTAAAAAGCCGGTGTTTACTTCGGCGAACGCCTCCAATCATCTAATGACACTGGCGGAAATGCTCGCCATGTATTGTTTAGTGTGGTCGCCGGTTGCTTGGCAAATGATTGCCCCAGCGATGCCTGCCCTTAACGATAAAGTAGCCCAACGTTATCGCGAGGAGCAGGCGGCTTTAGATGATTTTGTGGCCGGGTTACCGCAGTGCGCTCGGTTAATGGCGCATTTGCCCAGTTTGATGATCTTTGACGACCACGATGTTACCGACGATTGGAATCTGACCGCCGATTGGGAGCGCTGCGCGTATGGCCATCCGTTCTCAAAGCGCATTATTGGCAATGCGCTGGTGGCCTATTTGTTCTGCCAGGGGTGGGGCAATGCACCGGATAAGCTTAACCCGCTGGTCGAGCAGGCGGCCGAATTGTTCCGTGAGCAAGGGCTGCTTTCGTGCTCCAGGCAGGATGCATTGATCGAACGGCTACTGCGTTTTCAAGGGTGGGAGTTTCAGGTGCCCGGCACGCCTGCCCTGATTGTTTTGGATACCCGCACCCGCCGCTGGCGTAGCGAGCGCAGCCCCCAACAGCCGTCCGGCTTAATGGATTGGGAAGCGCTGATGGAAATGCAGCAGGCGCTATTGGGTTGCAAAAGCGCTGTCATCGTCTCGCCAGCCCCCATGTTTGGGGTAAAGCTGATTGAAGGCGTTCAGAAGATGTTCACTTGGGCGGGCAAGCCGCTGGTGGTGGATGCCGAGAACTGGATGGCCCACCGTGGCGCCGCCAATACATTGCTGCAAATCTGGCGTCATTCCAAAACGCCGGGCAATTACGTGATTCTCTCTGGCGATGTGCACTACTCGTTTGCTTACGACATTATTGTGCGTCGCCAAAAGCGTGCGCCACATTTATGGCAGGTGACCTCCAGCGGCATCAAGAACACTTTCCCCGTGCAACTGCTAAATACCTTTGACCGGCTTAATCGGTGGCTCTACGCGCCCTGGTCGCCGCTTAACTGGTTTACCAAACGTCGCAAGCTGAGTATCCACCCGCGTGACCCCAGCGGGGCAAGCGCGGGCGAGCGGCTTTGGAACGCCAGCGGTATAGGCCTTGTAACGCTGGATATTGAGGGCCGCCCGGTGGATATTCGCCAGTTGGACGCCAACGGCAATGACGTTGTCTTTCCCCCGCCCGCTGACCTTCCCTTTATCTGATGACATGTATCTGACGTCAGTGCATGGCAAACAACAGGGCTGTTCGCTGGAATAGCGTGTAGCGCGGGCGGCGGCATAGACAGCCGCGAACCGCGCATGCCATAGTAAGCATGCTTAGGGGACGGCATGCACCAGGTGCATCGCCTCATCAAGATCGAACAAAAGTAAAAGGCCCTGTTGGGCACTATTTTGATAGGGGCAGATTTGATAGGGGCAGACTGCAATGAATAGGAGGCTCTGGTGCTGAGAGCAGGCGCTGCCAGGAAAGAACGGCTGCTGAACAGAATCTTTCTGGCGATCCTTTTGTTGATGGCCGCCACTCCGGCCTTGTCAGCCGCTCCGGCTGTCGGCATGTTTGGTAGCTTCTTTCCTTACTGGCTAATCTCGCTGTTTATCGGTGTGGTGGCAACGATTTTTATCCGTGTCATTTTCGTGGTGACGAAGCTTGATGACATCATTCCGTGGCGTGTCCTAGTATATCTGTCTCTGACGCTGGCCATGACGCTGTTATCTTCTCATCTTTTTTTTGGACGCTGAATCATGAAAGGTCATGCTTCCAAGCGGGTAGCATCCATTGTCGGAGCCGTGATCGCCATTGCCATCATTGCTGGCGCTGCTGTTCTGGCTTACCAAAGCTACGAGAATGCGCGCGCCAATCCGCTGTCAGATGATGCCACTCTGAGGGCCGATATTGTCCACATTGCTCCGTCGGTAGCGGGCCGCATCGTGGCCTTGCATGTTGAGGAAAACGACTTTGTCCGCAAGGGCGATCTTTTGCTGGAAATTGATGACACTGCCTATCGGCTGGCCTTGAAACAGACACAGGCCGACCTGGCCATGGCAACGGCGGCCAGTGGCGATCAGTCTCGAACTATCCGCGCGGAGCAGGCCAATGCGGAAATTGCCGAGGCCCAGATCAATCGAGCCACGACAAACCTGGCGCTGGCGAACCAGACCCTTGACCGCCTGCTGCCGATGGAGTCCAAGGGCTATGTTTCTCAGCAGCAGATCCACGACGCGCGCACTGTTAAACGCAATGCCGAAATCAGCTTACAGGAAGCGATTCAGCAGCGTCAGGCTGCTGAGGCGCTGGTGGGTAATGATGAAGCAACCCAGGCGTTGATTGAAGCGCGCCAGGCCGCTCAGGGCATTGCCCAGCATGAGCTGGACGGTACTCGGGTCTATGCGCCGGCTGACGGCCGGGTTGTCGGAGTGACCGTTTCTGTGGGGGACTACGCGCTGCCTGCCCAGTCCCAGTTCAATCTGATCAAGACGGACACCTGGTATGCTTCGGCCAACTTCACCGAAACCATGCTGGGCAATATCGCTGTCGGTGACTGCGCCACGGTATATGCGCTGGCTAACCGCGACCGTGCCATTAAAGGCACGGTGGTGGGAATAGGCTGGGGCGTGGCCTCGAAAGACCTGATCGACCTGCCGTTAACACTGCCGATTGTGCCAAAATCCCTTGATTGGGTGAGAGTTCAGCAGCGCTTTCCCGTCCGCATTCTGCTGGATGACCCACCGGCGGAATTGATGCGTGTCGGCGCATCGGCGGTAGCAACGGTTCACCAAAACGATGGCTGCTGAATCTCCGTGGGGGAAAATCGCCCGCCAGGCGTGGGCGGATCTCCAGCCCTTTCCTGGAAGGATTGGCCTGACTTGGCGCGTGGCGCTACTGTGTGCTCTGGTGTCTGCAACGGCCATGATGCTGAAAATACCTGAGGCCTCGATCAGCTGCTATTTGATCATTTTTTTGTCCAAGCAGGATGCCGTAAAGAACTGCATCATGGCCTTGGGCGTGATTCTGATGGCATCAACCGTGGTACTTCTGATGATTCCGATCATCAACGTTAGCATCGACAGCCCTGCCATGCGCCTAGCGGTCATGTTTTTCGCCTCGTATATTTTCCTGTTTCTCAGCTCAGCGACTCCGCTGGGCGAGCAGGCGGCCATTGTTGGCTTGGTGATCGCCTTTATCATGACGCTGGTGACCATGGTGCCGGTTGGTGAGGTCGCTGACAAAGGCTTGCTCATGGCATGGAAAATGGCCTGTATGCCGATGTTTTTGATGATCCTTTTTAACCTGCTGTTCGGCACCCCTTCGCAAACACTGGTGCGTAACCGGATTGTCGAAAGACTGCGCTGTGCGGCAGACCGCATCGAGACACAGCAAGCGTCAACGGCTTTCAACACTCTGGTGAGCGAAGGTAATGATGACTCGTTGCAGCAAATGCAGATCGTCAAGCTGCTGCACCTGATATCGACGGTACGGTCTCGCTGGCTCAGCGGAGCAACTGAGACAAGTTATCGCATCCTGATTATCGCTGAGGCCCTGCCTGAAAGCCTGAGCCGCGCAGCAAGGAGTGACTTGGCGGTTGAGTTACGCCAAGCGGCGGATGTTATCGCCAACGGTAAGTGCCCGGCGCTACAGGCTGCGCCGGAGGCGGCAGAAACCGGCTTACAGCCGCTTTATGTCGCATTGCATGGTTTGTCACAGCCGGATGGAGGGGCTGCACAGCCACCGCGTCCGAGAAAAATACCTTTGCTGGCTGCCGATGCATTTTCCAATCCGATACATCAGCGCTATGCGCTAAAGACATCCGCCGCGGCGGTGCTCTGCTATTTGATTTATACCGGCATGCAGTGGGATGGCATTCATACGGCGATGATCACCTGTTATGTTGCCGCGCTCGGCACTACGGGGGAAACACTGCGTAAGCTGACGTTGCGGATCGTCGGTTGTCTGATTGGCGCAGCGATGGGGATTTTTTCGTTGGCTTTCATCATGCCGCACCTGAGCTCCGTCGGTGGCCTGATGGGGCTGGTATTCTTTGGTGTGCTGATCGGTGCTTGGGTGTCATCAGGTACTGAGCGGATCTATTATGCTGGCGTGCAGATCGCCTTGGCTTTCTTGCTGACCACCCTCAATGGATTTGGTCCCAGCTTTGATATCTCCCAGGCCAGCAACCGTATCTACGGCATCCTGCTGGGTATTTTTGTCATCTATGTGATCTTCACCCAGTTCTGGCCGCGTAGCGTGATCAACCAGGTGGCACGGCAGCTCAACGATGCGTTGGATGCCTTGAGCGATCTCAGTACGCTTTCCAGGCAGGATCAACAGTTGCGCACCCAAGCGGCCTCTACTGCATATTTTGCACTGGGCCAAGCCGAAGAACTTCTCGATATGGTGCCTTTCGAGCCGTCGCGTCTGCGTGCCAGCACTGATGAGCTGAAGCGCGTGGAGAGAATTGTTGAAGAGCTCAATGACCTCACCAGCCAGCTTTACATGGCAGAACAGGATGACGGCACTATCAAAGAGCGCCTGCAGCGACTCAAGTCACAGTTGGCCACTGAGCTTGAAAACCAACGTAGCAGGCCAGTACCTTCGGCTTACGAGGGTTCTCCCCACGACGACAGCGCATTTAGTGATATAGAGCGGCAACTCACTCGGATAGAGCGGATTGTGCATGTTGAGAAAAGCTAGCGTGTTTAGATTAGCCAAGCTCAGGGCCTGTGTTGCTCTGGGCGTTGTTCTTGGCACTATAGGGGGCCTGCAGGGCTGTGCAACGGATGCACTGAAGAATACTTCCGCCTCCCCCAGCACGCCCTGGGTGCCTCAAGGTCAGCCCGCGCTGCCTGGCGATTTTTCCGTGTCAGGTTCAACTGATATCGGCTTGCTGCCAGACCCGGTGTCACAGGATCTACAGCCGGGCAAGGTGTATCAGTTACCCGAGCTGATAGACTTTGCGCAACGTCATAACCCGTCAACCCGAATTGCCTGGGAACAGGCGCGCCAGCTGGCGCTGGCCTCTGGAATGGTGGAAGCCACGTTTCTGCCGATCCTGACCGCCAATGTGTTTGCGGGCAGACAGCAAACCAGCATTCCTTATCGCGGGTTGCTGGATGGTGACACTCACCATGTCGATACCACCGTCAGCGGTGTGGCGCCAAACCTTGCTTTGCAGTGGCTAGTGTTTGATTTTGGCCGACGCGAAGCGCTCAGCGATGCCGCCCGGCACAATGCCTATGCGGCCAACGTCAACTTCAATGGTGCCCACCAGGCGGTGATCTACAACGTGACGCGTAGCTATTACCAGTACGGTGCTGCCAAGGACAGGCTGGCGATTGCTGAGGAGGTGCTGGTCAACAACCGCCTTCTGCAGGATGCGGCTGAGTCCCGCTACGCCAATGGCACCGGCACCAGCATCGCTGTTGCTCAAGCCCGTCAGCTTGTCGCCCAATCCAACCTGCGGATGGTGCAGGCACAGAGTATGCTGCGCGATCAGTATCAGGAGTTGTTGAGTGCTCTCGGTGCTTCGCCGACGACACAGGTCGAGGTGGCCGGCGCGTCGAATCGCCCGCTACCGGGTATTGACGAGTTGGCATCGGTGGATTCTGCGATTGAGGCGGCACTCAGCAAGCGGCCGGATGTGCTGGCCAGCTATGCTGAGCTGCAAGCTGCCAAAGCGACAGAGCGTGCCGCCGATGCCGACTTCATGCCTAGGGTATTTGTTGCCGCCGCCATGGGAACCAACAAGCAAAATCTGAGCATTGGTCATTTGCCCAGTATTGGCAACCAGACCACAGGCACCGGGGTGTTCCTGGGGGTGATAATGCCTATCTATGATGGCGGCCTTCTTGCCGCCAAACGCCAGCAGGCAGTCTCTGTCACGGCTTCAGCCGAAGCGGCATTCGAGAAAATTCGCAACACGGCGATGCGCGAGATGGTCGTTGCTGCTGATGCACTGCGCTCCTCACTGGCGGCTTTTGACGCTGCTGACGCGTTGACCGAAGCGGCTGCGGTGACTTACGACGCGGCCTTTGATGCTTATCGCAACGGGGTAGGCACTATCACTGAGGCTACTGTGGCGGAGTCCGGCCTTCTGGATGCAAGGCTGGCACGCTCCGAGGCACATGCGGCAAGCCTGATTGCCGCATCGACGCTTGCGTTCACGCTTGGCGCCATGACATCAAGCACGTCCCCTTTAGAGGCTATTCCCTGAGGCTCGTCCATCCAATACCCTTCACTCGTAAGCTATTTTAGCGCGCTAACTGTCACGCCAGTGTCATAAAAAAGTCGCACGCTTGCTAACTAGACAGTCTTCGTAAAAAGCCTTTGCAAACCGCCTCTAACGCCGTCTCTAACATAATAGGCATTCAGCCGTTTAATAAGGTGCTTTCACGAACCTGTAAGAGTCTTTTTCAATAGCTATCACGACGTTTGATAAGGCAGCAGGCATATGACCGCCCAGGAAGCGCAATGGCTTAACCGTATTATTGAATCAGAAGATCTGCACGTATTGTTTCAGCCCATCGTGGATGCCAGCCAGCACTCTATTTACGGCTATGAAGCACTGATCCGTGGGCCTAAAACATCGCCGCTGCACTTGTTTGATGTGGCCATGCAGGCAGGGCTATTGGTAGAGCTGCTTTAAGTTTTTGAAACCGTCATCAAGTGGTCATTTAAGTGTCGTGGCGTTGTCATCTAGCGTCGGCAGGATAGCGCTATCTTCGAACAACATTCCAGGTGACGTATGCATACTGTGTCTCTACCCCGTACCTTGATCAGCGCTGCTGTTGTCAGTGCCTTTGCTCTGGTTGCCGTTAATGCATCGGCAGACCTCTCTGCGCGCTATGTTGATAACGACGGTGACATGGTAGCGGATGCACCCACGGATGAGTCGCAGTGGGTCGACCCCGATACGTTGGTATTTGCTTATACACCGGTCGAAGACCCGGCTGTTTACGCGGATGTGTGGGCCGGTTTTTTGGACCATCTGAGTGAAGCCACGGGCAAAGACGTTCAGTTCTTCCCGGTGCAGTCCAACGCGGCACAGCAAGAAGCGCTGCGCGCTGGCCGTCTGCATGTAGCGGGTTTTAACACCGGTGGTGTACCGGTCGCCGTGAACTGCGGTGGCTTCCGTCCGTTTGCCATTATGGCAGCAGACGACGGCAGCTATGGCTATGAAATGGAAATCATCACCTATCCAGATAGCGGTATTGCGTCGGTTGAAGACCTCGAAGGCCGCCAACTGGCGTTTACCTCTGAGACGTCTAACTCAGGCTTCCGGGCACCTTCTGCGCTGCTACGTTCTGAATATGGCATGGAAGCAGGGGAAGCCTTCGAGACAGCGTTCTCTGGTTCCCACGATAACTCCATTCTGGGCGTTGTGAATCAAGACTACGACGCAGCGGCCATTGCTAACTCCGTTGGCACGCGCATGATTGCCCGGGGCGTAGTTAATGAAGGCGATTACGACATTATCTACACCTCAGAAACCTTCCCCACCACAGCGTACGGTTTGGCGCATAACTTGAAGCCTGAACTGGCTGAACAGATTCAAGACGCGTTCTTCAGCTACGACTGGGAAGGGTCTGCGCTACAGGCTGAGTTTGCCAACTCGGGTGAAGCGCAATTTATGCCGATTACCTATGAAGAGCACTGGTCCGTTATCCGCACGATCGCCGATGCTAACGGTGTGACGTACGAATGTGACTAAGTAAGCCCTTAATTTTTGCGGTTACTCGGCCAGAAGGTTAATCCCTTCTGGCCGTTACATTATGTAGATGAGGTAGAGCGATGTTGACACTCAGCGGCGTTACCAAGCGCTATCCAACCGGGGACCGTGCGCTTACCGATATCGAACTTACCCTGCCTAAAGGCCAGGTGATGGCGCTTATCGGCCCATCTGGTGCGGGTAAAAGCACCCTGATTCGCTGTGTAAATCGCTTGGTAGAGCCTACGTCGGGAAGCATTCGTCTGGAAGGGACTGAGCTTACCAGGCTTTCGGGCAGTGGCCTGCGTAAGGCACGTCGCTCGATGGGAATGATTTTCCAGGAGTATGCGCTGGTTGACCGCCTGACAGTGATGGAGAACGTGCTTTCTGGACGGCTTGGCTACGTGGGCTTCTGGCGTAGCTTTTTACGCCGCTATCCGCAGGATGCCGTCGCTGAAGCGTTTCGTCTGCTTGAGCGAGTAGGCCTGCCTCACGCTATTGATAAGCGCGCCGATGCGTTGTCCGGTGGCCAACGCCAGCGAGTGGGGATTGCGCGGGCACTGTTGCAAAGCCCTAAACTGTTACTGGTAGATGAACCAACCGCAAGCCTGGACCCCAAAACTTCACGCCAGATTATGCGTCTGATTCGTGAGCTGTGTGCTGAGCGCGAGTTGGCGACGATTATCAATATTCATGACGTGGCGCTCGCCCAGCAGTTTGCGGACCGCATTGTGGGCCTGCGGGCAGGCCAGATCGTGTTTGATGGCCGTCCTGATGAGCTAACCAGCGATATTCTCACCACCATTTATGGCGAAGAGGATTGGGATACCTCTCCTGAACCTGCCGACGAGCCTGACAGTGAGGCCGTTTCCTGTGAGCGTCGCTCTATCGCAGGTGAGATGGCTGGGGTAGCGCCATGAGTGAGCAGAGCTCTGCGTATTTTGAAGCCCGCCAACACGCGGCCCGCCAGGGGCATTGGCGTCGGTTGCCCCTTGTGCATAGCCAGTGGTTGCGTTGGGCTATTGCCTTGGGTGTGGTGGCTTACCTGGTGTTGGCGCTGGCCTCTGTTGAGGTGAACTGGGCACGTGTGGCGGAAGGCACCAGCCGTGGCCTGCGTTTTATCAGCGCGTTTGCGCAGCCTGATTTTTTCAGCCGTGGTAACGATATTATCAATGGGCTGGTCGAGAGTTTGACCATGACGCTTACCTCCACGGTCATTGGGGTGGCGCTCGCGATCCCCGTGGGATTAGGCGCTGCACGCAACATTGCGCCGCTGCCGATTTATTTCGTGTGCCGTAGCATCATTGCCGTGTCACGTACCTTTCAAGAGATCATTATTGCGATCCTGTTTGTGGTGATGTTTGGCTTTGGCCCGCTGGCGGGGATGATTACGCTGGCGTTCGCGACTATCGGCTTTATGGCCAAGCTGTTGGCCGAAGATGTTGAAGACCTGGACTGGCGCCAGGTAGAAGCGGTGAGAGCGACCGGCGCCAGTTGGTGGCAAACCATGAATCACGCTATTCAACCCCAGGTCATGCCGCGCTTAATTGGCCTTTCCATGTACCGTTTGGATATCAACTTCCGCGAATCGTCAGTGATCGGCATTGTCGGTGCAGGCGGGATAGGCGCCACGCTGAATACTTCGCTTAGCCGCTATGAGTACGACACGTCAGCCGCCATTTTGTTGATCATCATCGCTATTGTGCTGTTGTGCGAATACAGCTCAAGCCACGTCCGCCGTTGGACGCAGTAATCTCCGGAGAATCTATATGCCTGTTTCAACCTCCCGGCAAGGGATCCCGGTATGGCGGCTACGTACCTCGCGTGCTCAGTGGCTGCAATTTAGTGCATGGCTAGTAGGGATTAGCCTGTTCTTGTTCTGCTGGAAGGTGATTTCCGACAACACCATGTGGGTGTTTGTTGAGGATGCTGGACGCCAGGGCAGTGATCTTTTAAGCCGGATGATGCCCCCCAAATGGGAATACGCCAATGTGCTGTGGAAACCCATGTGGGATACGCTGAACATTGCCACGCTGGGCACCGCCTTGGGGATTGTTATGGCGTTTCCTGTGGCGTTTCTCGCTGCGCGTAACACCACGCCGCATCCGTTAGTGCGAAGCCTGGCGTTGATGGTGATCGTGTCGTCACGCTCTATCAATTCGCTGATTTGGGCCATGCTGTTGGTAACGATTTTGGGCCCAGGCGTCCTGGCGGGCATTATCGCCATTGCGCTGCGCTCTATCGGGTTTGTAGGCAAGCTTCTTTATGAGGCCATTGAGGAAATTCACCCGACGCCTGTCGAGGCCATCAGCGCAACCGGTGCCAGCCGTTTACAGGTCATGAACTATGGTGTTCTGCCTCAGATCATGCCAGCGTTTGCAGGTATCAGTGTTTACCGGTGGGATATCAATATTCGTGAATCCACCGTGCTTGGCCTGGTGGGTGCAGGGGGGATCGGTCTTCAGTTGAATGCCTCTATCAATATGCTCGCCTGGAATCAGGTCAGCGTTATTTTTGTCATGATCTTCGCCACGGTATTGGTCTCGGAATGGATATCCGCCCGTGTCCGCCACGCGATTATTTAACCCATGGATTGATAAATCGCCAAGCGAGGAGTTCTGAATGCGGTTTCCTGATGCTGATGTCACCACCATTGATTTGCTGCGCCATGGCGAACCCGTTGGCGGGCGTATGCTGCGCGGTTCTACTGACCATCCGCTGAGTGAAACCGGCTGGCAGCAGGTAACGGATGCCATCATGCGCCATACCGTTGACGGCAGGCCGCCTTACGATGCGGTGCTTACCTCGCCGCTTATGCGCTGTCGTGAGTTTGCGTTGTGGTTAGGTGAAGAGTTTGAATTGCCAGTACAGATTGAAGACGATCTCGCTGAACTGCACTTGGGGCGCTGGGAGGGCAAAACCCACGCTGAGGTGTTTAGCGAGGAGGGCTCCGCGCCGATGAGCGCTTTCTGGAACAGCCCTGAGGCTGTATCACCACCGCAGGGCGAGGCGATGGATGTTTTTGATTCGCGGCTTGCTGAGGTATGGCAAAACGTGCTGGCGAATCCGCCCGGTAAGCATGTGCTGGTAGTGGCGCATCTGTTTGTTTGCAATGGCCTGCTGCGCCAGGTACTGGGGCAGCCGTTAGGGCGCGTATTGGCGATGGATTTGCCTTACGCTGCGATGAGTCGTGTACGCCACGAACGCCATGCGTTAGGCGAAACCAGCTTTATTGAGTGGATTGGCCGTTAGTTGAACTTGGCGCTGCCCTCCCGTTTGCGCCATGATAAGGGCATTGCCACAAGGAGAGCTGCTAATGCCCATCACGTTGGGAAGGTTTACGTTCGCTTTGATGATGTTAATGTGGCTTTCGGGCTGTGCCAGCCGTGATGTCGCTATCGCACCCCCCTCATCGCCTGCCGAATCCCGCGAAGGGCTCTCCATGGAGCGCGTGCTGATTCTGGCCCACGCTCAGCAGGCCATTGGCACGCCTTACCGCTTTGGCGGCAATACGCCCGACGGCCTCGACTGCTCGGGGCTTGTTGAAATGGCGTATCGCGCGGCCGGTATGCGCGTACCGCGCACCGCAGACGAACAGTTCCGTGCGCTACCTTCAGCCAATACCCCCAAACCTGGCGACCTGCTCTTCTTTGGAGAGCGTAGCAAGGCCACGCATGTAGGCATCTATCGCGGCAACCAGCAGATGATCCACGCACCGGGAAGTGGTCGCGCCGTGGTCAGCGTTCCCTTGGATGTCGACTACTGGCAGCAGCGCTTTTTAGGCGCCGCTGCACTTGCTCCTTGATACCTGGCCTGCACCTTTAACGCACCTACTTACGATTACATCCCACCTTATGGGACGTAAGGTCGCTTTTTAATGAGTTCTCTCCGGGCCGAAAAAAGTAGCCCTAATGCTTGGCTTTTGCGATGGCCGTTACGAGCCGATTGGCAGTCGCTTACACAACTTCCATAAGCACTGCGGCTTCGGGGCAGCGGTTAAGCGGCTTGTCCCGAGTCGGCCGCTTCAGGCTCGTTCTGCTCAGGTTCACTCTGCGCAGATCTTGTGGCGCTCTCTTGCTGGGAAGCCTCAAGGCGGGCTTCCAGCAAGTATTGGCGGGCTTGAGCGGCTACCTGCACGTCTTTTGGCGACGGGTCGGCTGGCGCCAGCGCGGCAGCAATTACCGTCTGCATTTTCTCGATGGTGGCCTGTGGGTCCCCCGGGATAGGGCCGTAATCGATAGGCACTTCACCCGCAACGGCGTACTTCTTTCCATCCGGGCCTATTTCATATTCGTAAGTGGCGCCGCCAGTATAGGCCCCGCCAGTAATCTGGTGAGCCATCTCATGCTGACGAACATTCCGGTCGGTCTGCTTTAACTGCTCAATCAGCTTGATTTCTTCCGGCGCTAGAGGCGTTCCATCGGGGCGCGTAGGGGCAGCCACCTCATTATCTGTTTTGGCCGTTTCGTCTTCGGAGGTGGAAGGCGCTTTTAGCGTGTCCTCGGTGTCGTCAGTCGACGACCCACGATGGGAGGCCGTGGTATATGCTGCCCCAACCGGGGAAAAAGCACTGATGGTCGCATCCATAAGCAGTTACCGCCGTTTGAGTCATTACGTTATTGTACGGTTGCGTTACTATAGCGCATTCGTAAACCAATAGAAGCGTGCAAGGGCATGTCACTTGCTGGATAACCGTTTTTAACTGATACCGCTATGCCGTCCATTGATGTGATTCTCCATCTTAGTCCCGATGAATGCTTGGCCCATTATGAAGGGCGCGTTGCCAACGTGCGTACCCGCAGCGTGGATGGGCGTTGGGTGGTGTTTCCCTCCGACGCTATTCGACGTGTGGTAGGAAAAAACGGTGTTCATGGTGTTTTCCGGCTGGAGTTCTCAGCGCAAGGGCGCTTTATGAGCATCCATCCGCTCTCTTATCGTTAATGCATAGGCTGCACGCTTAGAGTGCTTAACGTCACCTGTTAAATAACCCACATGGCATTGCTATTGTCTATATAATTACGTCATCTCATAAGCGGTATCCCTCGCTTATGCCGTTAACGCGATCAGGCTTATCCGCCGGGTCGTTTACAACCTGCTTACCCAGCATTGGTTGTGGTTATATCAGGAGATATACCATGTCTGCCTCACCTGTCACATTGATGGTAGCTCGGCGCATTGCCAGTGGCCGTTACCATGATTTTAATCGGTGGTTGAACGAAGGTCGCGAGCTAGCGGCTGATTTTCCAGGTTATCTGGGCTCAGGAGTGCTTGCGCCACCCGAGCATCACGATGAATATCAGATTATTTTCCGCTTTAGCAGCAGTGAAACGCTTCATGCATGGGAGCACTCGGCTTCACGTCATGCCTGGCTTGTGCGCGGCAAGGGGCTTTATGATGCGCCTCATGAGCACCGTGCCACGGGGTTGGATGCCTGGTTTCAAACCGGCTCAGGCAGTGTGCCGCCTCGCTGGAAGCAGGCCGTTGCCGTTTGGTTGGCCTTTTTTCCTATCTCGTTACTCTTTCAGTGGGTATTTGGCGGTATGTTGGCCGATTGGGCACTGATCCCGCGCGTGTTAGTGAGCACTCTGATATTAACGCCAGTGATGGTGTTTGTGTTTATTCCACTCTCCACACGGTTACTGTCGCCTTGGCTGCAAGGGAAGTGGTCACCAATGGATAGGTGGATACATGTGCGGCGCATTAATCGAACATAAGGCTTTTTTTACCTGGATATATGTACTCCATGAGGGGCAACGCTGCTACGCTAACTAAGCTTGCAGTAAAAGGACAACTGCTGCAGGCCTAGCGCCTGCGTATTACATCGCCTTCATGGAGTACTTTATGATTCACGTCCATCATTTGGAAAAGTCACGCTCACATAGAATTTTATGGCTTCTCGAAGTGCTTGCGTTGGACTATGACATCCATGTATATCAGCGTGATCGTAAAACTCATCAGGCGCCTGAAGCACTAAAAAACATTCATCCTTTAGGTAAATCCCCAGTCATTATGGATGGCGAGTTAGTGATTGCAGAGTCAGGGGCAATCATTGATTACTTAATACACACCTACGGAAAAGAGCGCTTGCAACCCTCTGCCGATAATATCGCCGACTGGGTTGATTACCGCTATTGGCTACATTATGCCGAAGGCTCTTTAATGCCACTGCTGGTGATGCAACTGGTGTTTAAAAAGATACCCGCACAGTCTCCCTGGTTAATTAAACCGCTCGCTAAAGGCATTGGCGATAAGGTTAGTCAGCAATTTTTAGCGCCTCAGCTTAAACAGCATCTGGGCTTTATCGAAGATCATTTAGCGCGTAAAGAGAACTTTGCAGGAGAGTGGCCAAGCGGGGCCGATATTCAAATGAGCTTTCCTCTTCAGGCCATAGCTGCCACCCAAACGCTGACAACGTATCCCGCCATTATGCGGTTTGTAGCGCGTATTGATGCTGACCCTGCCTGGCAGCGTGTCGTCGAGCGCGCAGGCCCGCTCACTATGCCAGGCGAGTAACAGGACGATGCAGGATAAGGCTGGATACGTTACTCACCCGCTGTGGTTGATGTCAGGACGACTGCTTGCTCGTACACGCAGAGGCGCTATTAAGGCCGCTGCGTTGCTGGGCCTCTGGAGTTTGGCTTTTTCAAGCATGGCCAGCGACACCTTATTGGTGGGCGTTTATAACAATCCGCCAAAAATATTCGTGGATGACCAGGGGCATTTGCGCGGTATTTTGGGTGAGCTGCTTGCAGCGATTGCACAAGAAGAGGGTTGGCAGCTTGAGAGTATTGCCTGCGAATTCCACCACTGTCTTACCCTGCTTGAACAGGGTGATATCGATATATTGCCCGGGACTGCCTGGGGTGAAGAGCGTGGTGAACGTATCGCGTTTCATCGTGAACCGATTATCCAAAGCTGGTCGCAGATTTATCAGCGCGAAAACGAGCGGGTCGAGGCGATTCTTGACCTTGAACAAAAACGCGTCGCCATTGTAGATGGCTCTATTCAACAGAACTACCTGAGCGCCGTGGCAGAACGCTTTGGTGTTGCGGTCACCTGGTTGCCCGTTGATAGCTATGCGGATGCTTTTCAAGCCGTGGCTATGGGGGATGCGGACCTGGCGGTTACCGACCATATCTTCGGAGACTGGCGCGCGCAGGACTATGGGCTATATGAAACGCCCATCATCTTTCAACCTATCCGGCTGTTCTATGCCGGGTCGCCTACTTTGTCGGCAACCATATTGAACCGTATCGACGATGTGCTGCTTGGTTGGAAGCAAAATCCACGTTCAGCCTATTTTAGGATACTGCGCTCCTGGCGTGCCGAAACGCCACCCGATACGATCTCTAGCTGGTTATGGGGCGGGCTTGGCCTGTTAACGGCGCTACTTGCTGTGGCACTAGGCAGTGCATGGTGGCTTAAACGGCGTGTCACGCTAAATAGGGCACAGCTCGATGCTAATGAGGCCATGCTGGCCACTATTCTTAATAACGTGGACGCCTACATCTATATCAAAACACCCTCGTTACATTACCAGTTTGTCAACCAGCGGGTGGTTGAGCTCTTTGGGCTGCCGAAAGAGCAAATTCTGGGTAAGAGCGACGAGGCATTTTTTGATCGCACAACCGCGAATGAAATAGCCCAGATTGACCGCAGTGTGATGGAATCAGGCAAAAAAATAACGCTCGAAGAGAGTAACGTACTACGGCACAACGATAAGGTTCGCACGTTTGTTACTATTAAAATGCCGTTGTCCCTCTCCCCAGGCGAGCCCGCGAGTCTGTGCGGTATTTCCACTGAACTAACCGATTACCTTGAGCTGCAATCGCGTACCAATCATCTGGCGTTTTACGATGCGCTGACAGGCCTGCCTAATCGACGCTTATTGATGGAGTCGTTAAGCGGGAAAATTGAGCAGAAGAATACGCCCCATCTCTATAGCGCACTGCTGACCATTGATCTGGATAACTTTCATCTCGTTAACGATATTCAGGGCCATGAAAGTGGCGACCAGTTGTTAATTGATGTGGCCAAGCAGGTGCGGCCGTTGTTACCGGAAGGGGCTGTGTTGGCCCGCTTTAGTGGGGATGAGTTTGTTGCGCTCCTGGCAAAGCTGGGCGAGCACCAAGCGGATGCTGCGTTAAGCGCTGAACGCACAGCCAAGCAGCTGTTGGACACTATCGCCAAACTGCGTACGGGTCGTTCGCTGCCCGTCAGCGCCAGTATTGGTATTACGCTATTCGATGGCGCTGATCATAGTATGAACAGCGTGCTCCAACAGGCCGATTTGGCACTTCAGCAGGCGAAAGCAGCGGGTGGGAATACGCTGCGCTTTTTTAATCGCAGTATGCAAACACGCTTGATCGAGCGGGCCAACCTTGAGGCCGATTTACACCATGCGCTGGCACGTCATGAGCTGACGTTGCACTATCAAGCTCAGGTGAACCATCAAGGCATTACCACCGGTGTGGAGGCGCTTTTACGCTGGTATCACCCCCAGCGTGGCTGGGTGCCGCCCTCGACCTTTATTCCTCTAGCAGAAGAGAATGGGTTAATTATACCCATTGGTTATTGGGTGCTTCATTCTGCCTGCGAGCAGCTTGCTAAGTGGGCCAACCAGGCCCCTTATGCTGCGCTGACGATTTCCGTTAACGTGAGCTCGGTACAGTTTCAGCAGCCTGAATTTGTACGCAATTTGGAAGGTCTTCTTGCTCAGACCCAAGCGCCACCTGGGCGGCTGGTGTTGGAAGTCACCGAAAGCCTGTTAATGCGAGATCCAACACGCGTGCGCAATACAATGCTCAAATTGCGCGCGCAAGGGGTTCGCTTTGCGATTGATGACTTTGGTACTGGCTACTCGTCGTTAAGCTATCTTAAACGACTGCCCTTGGATGAGCTAAAGATTGACCAGTCGTTTATCCGCGAGCTTTTAACCGATAAAGCGGATGCGGCCATCGTCGATACCACCATCTTGTTGGCAGTGAGTCTTGGGTTAACGGTGGTAGCCGAAGGGGTCGAGAAGCAGGAGCAGTTGGATTGGCTAAAAGGTCATGGCTGTTATCGTTATCAGGGTTACCTGTTTGGCCGCCCGACATCCATTGATCGCTTGTTTGAAAGCTATTAAAAGCTAAACGATAACGCCCTGGATAAGGGCGTTATCTATTGTGGTGAGGAGGTGTGTTAAAAGCAGCGTATCAAGCTGTCTTAAGCGGCGGTAAAGCTTCCTGCATTAAGCCATAAATGAACGGCAATACTGGCGATGTAGCCCAATAGAATAACCGGCGCCCAGCGTAAGTGGCCCATAAAGGTATAAGCGCCGCGTGCTTGGCCCATAACCGCAACGCCAGCTGCTGAACCAATAGAGAGCAGGCTGCCTCCAACACCAGCGGTTAGGGTGATCAATAGCCACTGCCCGTCAGACATTTCAGGCTGCATGGTGAGCACCGCAAACATCACGGGAATGTTATCCACCACAGCGGAGACCACACCCAACACAATGTTCGCCCACGTAGCATCCCAGTTGGTATAAAGCGCCTCGGACAGCAAGCCAAGGTAGCCCATAAAGCCAAGCCCACCTACGCACATCACTACGCCGTAGAAAAACAGCAGTGTGTCCCACTCGGCCCGCGCCACGCGGTTAAATACGTCAAACGGTACCACGCTACCTAACTGCGCCAGTTTCTTGTTATCCCCACGACGACTGTAGCGTTCACGCTTACGCTCCAGCGAACGGGGCAGGCTCTTGCGTAGGTAGAAGCCAAAGAACTGAAGATAACCAAGCCCTGTCATCATGCCAAGCACGGGCGGCAAGTGTAAGAAGGTGTGGCAGATGACGGCGGTTAAAATGGTCAGTAAGAAAAGCACGATAATCCGTCGTGCACCGCGTTTCAGTTGCACATCCTCATACACGCTACCGGGCTTTTGGTCCTTGATAAACAGGCTCATGATCATGGCCGGAATCAGGAAGTTAACCAACGAAGGGAGGAAAAGAGTAAAAAACTCCTGGAATTGAAGAATGCCTGCCTGCCATACCATCAGCGTGGTGATGTCTCCAAATGGGCTAAAGGCGCCCCCCGCGTTGGCGGCGACCACAATATTAATGCACGCCAGGTTAATAAAGCGCTTGTCACCTTCGGCCACCTTGGTGATGACGGCACACATTAGCAGCGCGGTGGTTAAGTTATCGGCAATCGGTGAAAGAATAAATGCCAAGCCGCCGGTCAGCCAGAAAAGCGTGCGATAGTTAAATCCTTTACGCAGCATCCAGGAGCGCAGAGCATCAAATACTCGACGCTCCTCCATGGCGTTGATATACGTCATGGCCACCAGCAGGAACAGCATCAGCTCGGTGAACTCTAAAAGGGTCATGCGAAACGCATATTCTGAGGTTTCTGACATGCCGTTTTGAACATACACCCAGCCGATGAGGCTCCAAATAATACCTGCCGCTATTAGCACTGGCTTTGATTTACGCATATGAATCTTTTCTTCTGCCATCACCAAGGCATATGCCAAAACAAAAATGGCGACAGCAAAAAAACCGATAAAAGATGTCGTTAAATCAATCTCACCTGTCACAGCAAAGGTCGACACGCTATAGAAAAATAGTAAGGGGGCTAACAAAAAAAGCCAGCGACGAGAAAATCTCGGCTGGCCTGGGTCGCAATCCTGCGTCAACATGATGCGTTTATCCTTATTTAAAGGTGGTAGGAAGGGTTAATAAGCGGCGTTAAGTATAACAAATTGCCTGTTTTCTAAATAAAGAATAAAACCGAATAAGGATCGTTTATTAACTCGCTATGGCATCTTTTTTTAGCAAATTACCCATTTAGCTAATAGTAAGTTTGTTGATAAAGTGCGATACATTTTAACAGCGATTAATCTTTATGGTAATAAACCAAAGTTGCAAGCGATAAGCGATGCGGTAAGACGAACGATGAGTGCCATACTCTGTTTGCCATTATTGCCCGTCGGTGCTGCCTATGCATCGAATTCGGGCTGTCTTGATCGGGCTACTCCGTTGAGGCACAGCGTTCCTGCTCGGCGTATTACATGCTAATGTTAGCGGCGCTAGGCGGGGCACTGTGCACGACCTGGCCCGCTGGCGTTTATTATTCTTTCAGCGCGACAAAAAAATCAGGCCGTTGAGGTCGCTGGATACCAGGAATTGACACATGCTCCCCTTTATACGCTCTGCTTTATGCACGCCCTTACTCGTAGCCACCACGCTTTCACTTAGCCTGGCTGCCCAAGCGGAAACCCGCGTTACCTATAAGTCGGCAACGGCGGGAACGGCTTATTATCAGATGGGCGTCGAGTTATCAGAAGCCATTCGCCAAGGCACGGATGACGCTATTATTCTTACCCTGGAGGAGAGCCAAGGCTCGGTGCAAAACGTGATGGAAGTCATGGCGCGCCAGGGTAACTATGTTTTTACCACGCCGCCTGCATTGGTTGACCAGGCCATGGCGGGTGAAGGGCCTTTTGCTGAACGTCAGAACCCACGTTTTCAGGAGATCCGCGGCCTGTTTCCCATTCCAGCGATTACCATGCACTTCATCCTAAGTGAGGATAAAGGTGTCGTGGGTATTGAGGAACTTGAAGATAAGCATATCCTGATTGGCCGGGGCACGTTCGGCGCACGTGAAGCCGCGCGTTACCTGGCGCTGTTTGGATTGGAAGAGAGTGTACAGGTCGCCGATGCTGCCTTGGGTAGCGGCCCCGACGCGTTGAAAAATGGGCAGATTGACGGCTTTGTAACCGCCAGCTCTTACCCAACGCCCAATATTATCGAAGTGGCTGCGGGCATGCCGATTTCGATGGGGAGTCTCACTGACGAGCAGATCGACATGACCGGCGCACCGCGTCAGATAATTCCTGGCGGCACCTACCCAGGTATTGATGAGGACGTACAAACCACGTCGCTGCCGGTCATGGCGTATACCACGTCACAAATGGATGACGAAACCGCGTATACGTTGACCAAAACCTTCTGGGAACGCCGTGACGCCATGGCTGAAGAGACCGCGTGGTGGGGCGGTATTACTCCGGACCAGCTCGACAATATGGCAGGTATGCTGCACCCCGGTGCTCTGCGCTATTACGAGGAAGCCGGCATCGACGTTCCCGAATCGCTGCGTTAATTCTCTCCCAGGCAGTGCCGACGCCACGAGGTCCGCTTCGTGGCGTCGCTATTTGTTGTTGACTCGTTTCTGATAGGCATAGGGCATGACACTTTTTTCAACTTCGACGCTAGACGACGAGGCGCCCGCTGCGCGTGGCTGGGTAGCGCTAGGCACCTTAAGCGTGGTTTTCCACATGGGACTTATCTTTTACGGGTTAACGCCTGCGTTAATTAGTCGACCGCTGCATATGGCATTACTGCTGCCCTGGGTGCTGATATTTATGGCCAAAACGCCTTGGCAGCAGGCGAGCGGCTGGGTGCTGACACTACTGGGTGTGGCGGCCTGTGGCTATATCGCCCTTAACGAAGCATCACTGGCCAACCAGTACGGTTTTATCGATAGCCATCTGCAGATGGGAATTGGGCTTTTTTTGATCGCTCTGGCGCTTGAGGCGGCGCGCCGTGCTATTGGCTGGCCCTTACCGTTGGTTGCGTTGCTCGCTTTGCTGTATGGCGCTTTTGGACAGTATGTTCCTGGCACGTTTGGTCACCCAGGTATTCCCCTGCCAAGCATGGTGGGCTCGCTGACCATTGCCGAAGGCGGGCTGTGGGGATCGCTTACCGGTGTCAGTGTGGGCGTCGTCGCGATTTTCGTTATTTTTGGCGCGGTGCTTAACGCGGGCGAGGCAGGCCAAGGGTTTATGAATCTGGCAAGTGCTGTGGCGGGCCGATTAACCGGTGGCGCGGCGAAAGTCTCGGTGATCTCTTCGGCGCTGATGGGGTCCATTTCCGGGTCGGCCTCCGCCAATGTGGCGTCTACCGGGGCCATTACCATTCCTTCCATGGTGCGTTTGCGTTATCCGAAATCCCTGGCAGGGGCGGTGGAAGCCGTGGCCTCCTCGGGTGGGCAAATCATGCCGCCCTTGATGGGAGCGGGGGCTTTCGTCATGGTGGAGCTCACTGGAACCCCCTACACACAGATTATGGCGGCGGCTGTTTTACCGGCGTTTCTTTACTTTCTAACGGTCTGGATGGGGATTAATGCTTACGCGACTCGGCATGATTTGCAGCCTTTGGATAAAAGCGATCAGCCCAGCCGTAAAGAGGTGCTGATTACCTCGCTATTTTTTGCGGTCCCGTTTGTGTTGCTGCTGGCGTGTATTTTTATCAGCGGATACACCCCTCAGTATGCGGCGAGCATTGCCATTTTCGCCAGTTTGGCCCTGCTGTTTTTTAACGTCACACTGCGTTTTTCTCTTTCCGGTTTTATAACCCGATTTATGCTTGCCATGGTGACCGCTGGGCGGCAGATTGCGATGATTGGCGCGATTATTATTTGCGCCTCGCTGGTGATAGGCGTGCTGTCGCTGACTGGGCTTGGGGTAAAAATTACCTCCGGTATCCTGTCGCTTTCCAACGATATGCTGTGGCCGGCGCTGTTGTTGACGGCACTGGCGTGTTTGATTCTGGGCATGGAAGTCCCCACCACGGCCGCCTATGTCATTTGTGTCTCGGTGGCGGGGCCTGCATTGACATCGCTGGGGCTTGAGCCGTTACTCGCGCACTTGTTTGTCTTCTGGTATGCGCTACTGTCGACGATTACACCGCCGGTGTGTGGTGGTGTCTTTATCGCGGCGGGCATGGTGGGAGAGAACTGGCTTAAGGTAGCGTTGAAGGCCATGGCGCTGGGCATTGGGCTTTATATCATTCCGTTAGCAATGGTCGCTAATCCTGACATGATTCGGCTTGCCTTTGACCCCGCTGGTGCGCTGTTCGATACCGCCAAGGTGGCCATAGGCTTGGGGGCGATCTCCTTTGGCATCATTGCCCATAAAGCGCTCTGGCTGCGCCTGGCGCTTGTGGTGGTGGGCGCGCTGATTATCTTCGCACTCTAGCTTGCCGGGTTCGCCGCTGCCAATACACGCTATAAATGCAGCGGCGAATCCTCATTCAGCGCTTCGGTGGCGTAGATAACCCAGCTATCAATGGCCGGTCCTAGCGAGCGTACCAAGGTTAGCGTATCAGGTGCCTGGGCCAGTGCTTCTTCTGCACAAATACCGGCCTGATAACGACCTTCAATCAATCCATTGGCAACGTCGACGGTTGTCGGTGCCTCAATGATCGTCTTGAACGCGCTTAAATCAGTGTAGTAACGCGTGGCAGGCTGAAGCGCGATATGTTCTGGTTCGGAAGCATCACGACGGGCGAGCAGCGCCAGCGGCTTACTGCCCGCAATAAACGTATCGACTGGAAAGGCGCGATGCATATAGCGACCTACGCAGTCGGCATGGCTGAAGTGGGCCGTACATTGCAGTACATGGGTTAGTTCTCCGGCCAGCAGTGCCTCGAAAGCCGCCTCAAACGTGTCGAAGAAAATGCATTGGCCGCCTTGCGGTGCCCGACGCTTGAGATAGTGCCCAGCAATCAACGCATGATTGTTGCCTTCAGGCCCCAGAGTACCAAGGATCATTGTGCTTCCTTATGCCTTTAATGCCGTTATAGTCGAGCGCAAGCCGTTGTCGTAAAAAGCCTAACTAATCACCGTAAAACTGGCCGCTAAATACGCTATATATCCTACCAGGAGCAATAACCCCTCACCACGTGATAAACGTAGGCCGGTATAGAGGAAAGCAATCAGCAGCGCAGAGGCGCCCAGCATTACCCACTGGTCAAAGGATGCCATGCGCTCAACAAGCGGTAGCGGCTGAAGAGAGGCGGAGATGCCTAGTATGCCGAGTAAATTAAAGATATTGCTGCCCAGAATGTTGCCCACTGCCACATCAGCATGACGCCGCAGCGCCGCGATCACTGATACCGCGAGTTCAGGTAGTGAGGTGCCGATAGCCACGATGGTAAGCCCGATAACCGCTTCTGAAATCCCCAGCGCCTGAGCAATGCCGACGGCGCCATAAAGCAGCAATTGGGAGCCGCCGATCAGTAGAGCCAACCCGCCGATTAAAGCCACCACGATAAACATCGTGCTGCTGGGCAGTTGGGTCACTTCTTCTGCCTCGGCCGTGTGTAGCTCGGCAGAAGGGGAGTGCTGGCCGCTTTCGCTGCGGTAGGCCCATACCAGATAAGCCGCCAGGCTTGCGAGTAGCACCGCTGCATCGAAACGCCCCAGGCTGCCGTTAAACGCTAAAAGAATAAACAGCCCAGTGGCGAGCATCATTACCAACCCATCGCGCTTAAGCGCTTGGGGCTGGGTGGTCAGCGGGCAGATAAGTGCACAAAGGCCCAGAATCAACAGGATATTGCCGATATTGCTGCCGACCACATTGCCAATCGCAATGTCGGGCTGCTGGTTCATGGCGGCATGGATCGAGACCACCAGTTCAGGCGATGAGGTACCAAAGCCGACAATCACCAATCCGGTAAACAGCGGTGATACGCCCAGCCGTTTGGCCCCGGCGACGGCGCCGCGAATCAATCCTTCGCCACCTAGCGTTAAAAGCACAATACCGGCTAATAAACTCAGTCCATAAAGCAGCATAAAGGGCCTCCACCATGTAGCCTAAGCGCTTATTGTTAGTGACTATAAGCGTAAACTCGGTACGTGGCGAGACACATTATTTTTCAGCCATAGGGGGTTAAAATATTCGCTAAGGGTCAGCTAGTGAAGGGGCGTATCGGACGTTACTTGCTTGAGCCAACGCTGCTTTGCATGGTTTCTAAGGTTCTGAATTTTATCCGTTTCATCCACAATATCCTGACCCAAGATCGTTTCGATAACGTCTTCAAGGGTAATAATGCCAAGCCATGTCCCATGTTCATCATGGATCACACGCATATGGTGACGGCTGGTTAGCATGTCGGTAAATACCTGCTCAACGCTTGCGCTATCGGCGATGGTCCCCATTGGGTGCATCAACGTTTGCATGGTTTGGCCTGGCTCGGCGTGATAAACATCAAGCTTGTGTACATAGCCTAACGCCTGCTCGTTTGCATCCATCACAGGGTAGCGCGTAAAAGAGAGCTTGCCGAAGCGATCATCGAAAGCGCTCACCGTCATTTCTGGGGTGACCGTTTCACTGACGGCGCGTGGTGTCATCGCCTTGGTCACCGGAATCTCATGCAGATTAAGGATATTAGTGATCGTGCGTGTTTCATCATTATCCATCACTTTTTCCTCCAGGCCTGCGCGCGCTAATACTTTTATTTCACTGCGCACATCAATGCCTTCATCTGCCTCACCCAGCCGTTGAGTAATCATTTTTGATAGCCAGATAAAGGGCATTAACACCACCATTAAGGTATTCAAAATAGGAGGCAGAAAAGGAGCCAAACGGCGCCAGTAGTTGGCACCTAACGTTTTAGGGATAATTTCTGAAAATACCAGAATGAGAATGGTCATAACTGCCGAGGCGACAGCGACATACACATCCCCAAATACAGCGGCTACCTGAGCGCCTATCCCCGTCGCGCCCGCCGTATTAGCGATAGTGTTAAGCGTTAAAATGGCCGCAAGCGGGCGGTCGATGTTGGCTTTTAATGTATCAAGTGCTTTATGTAATTTAGGACGCTCTTCTTTAAGCTGAGCAATATAGCTTGGTGTAATCGACAGCAATGAGGCTTCAAGTATCGAACAAAGGAAAGAAGCGGAAATAGTTAAAATAACAATGATTGTTAAGAGCACCATATATAATGTCTCGCCAAATAAAGAGAGCGTTAAGCTCTTTATAGTTAAGCTGTTTTGACTGTCAATGAAATGGCGCCGACTTCTAATTTATGTTGTTTTAATAAAAGCTATATAACGCATAACTTCTTCGAAAATGATTTCTACTTCGACCAAGTTTGGCGACTGGTTGACTAGTGATAATTGCTCCGTTGTGCTTGCTGGACCTGGCATGGCCGGTACGATGATGGTCGACCCGCTTGCCGCCAAGAAGCGTTAGGTGCTTTAACGTTTCAGGCCAACATGCTTTGTTTGATTTATGTTATGTTATAGTGTATCTTTTGTGCTGATTTAAGAACCATTCATTCTCTGAAAAAGGAAGTCTGAAAAATGCCATTACTTTCATCAAAAGCACTCAGCGCCTTAGCCATCAGCTTGCTGGCATTGGCGGGTATTCAGCCGGTGGTTGCAGATGACAAGCATGAACACCACGACCATGATCATGGCCACTCTCATGATCATTCGCACGATCACTCTCATGACCACGACCACAACAGCGATATCTACTCCGGACATTTCAGTGATGACCAAGTGGCGGACCGCCCGCTATCCGACTGGGAAGGCGATTGGCAGTCCGTCTATCCCTATTTAGAAGATGGTACGCTGGATGAGGTATTTGCTCATAAAGCCGAGCATGGCGATAAAACGGCTGAAGAGTACAAGGAGTACTACGACACCGGTTACCAAACAGCGGTTGACCGTATCATTATTGAAGGCAATAACATTACCTTCTACGAAAACGGCGAAGAGAGCACGGGCGAGTATCAATACGACGGCTACGAGATTTTAACCTACGACGCAGGCAATCGTGGCGTGCGGTTTATTTTCGAGTTAGAGGGTGAGAGCGCTGAAAATCTTCCTCAGTACATTCAATTCAGCGACCACGCTATCTACCCAACCGACGCGCATCACTTTCACCTTTACTGGGGCAATGATCGCGAAGCACTGCTGGAAGAAGTCTCTCACTGGCCGACCTACTACCCGTCCGATTTAGACGGTAATGAAATCGCTGAAGAAATGACCGCTCATTAAGGTCGAGCCACCTTTTTTATAACTAGTCGACGGGCGCCAGCAGAAATGCTGGCGTTTTGCCGTTATGGGCGCATGAAAAGAGGCTAACCTGTAAGGCAGATAGCGTTCTTGTTACCACGTTGGCTTTATCCACCAGAATAGGTACGACGATGCGACTACTTTCACGATGGGCAGGCATGGGGATTTTGATCCTCAGCGGCTTGGTAAGCGCTAATGAAGAGTGTGTTAGCCCTGAAACCCAAGCGGAAATGACGCAGTGTTCAGCGAAAACGTATCAAGCGGCCGATGATGCGCTTAATGAGGCTTATCAGACATTGATTGGAAGGCTTGATAGTAATGCTTTATCGCTTGAAAAGCTCAGAGTGGCCCAGCGCAAGTGGATTGATTTTCGTGACGCCGAATGTGCGTTCGAGAGTAGCGCGGTCGAAGGGGGAAGCGCCCAGCCCATAGTACGTAATAGCTGCCTTGAAGCGCTCACCAAAGCACGTACGCAAAGCCTGCAAGAGCATGCCAGCTGCGAAGAGGGCGACCTTAGCTGTGTAAGGTAAGTAAGTGCCAAGGCGGTTGTTCGATACGGAAAAGCACCTCGGCTGAGGGGGGGTAAATAGCGGTTGTTGAGGTATATCGTTCTCTGCGACAGCCTACTCCTCTCCTTATTGTGTACGCCCTCGCGCCGCTTCGGGTACATTGTGCTGGCTTGCTTAGGTAAGCAGGGATATGCGTCACGTTGAATAAACAACTGCTTAGGGGAATATCATGGGGCTGGTTTTAATATTACTCATAGTGGTGGGGCTCATTGTACTTGCCACCAGCAAGTGGAAAATACATCCCTTCCTGGCGCTGCTGGGCGCGGCCTTTATCGCTGCCTTTGCGTATCGGTTACCCATAGATACGGTCGTCAGTACGATCACCTCAGGATTTGGCGGAATTCTGGGCTATATAGGCCTCGTAATCGTGTTGGGAACTATCATCGGAGTGATTCTGGAGAAAAGCGGGGCGGCTATTACCATGGCCGATTTCATTATTGCCCGGCTAGGGGACCGCTTTCCTACGCTTACGATGTCGATAATTGGCTATATTGTCTCGATCCCGGTCTTTTGCGATTCCGGATTTATCATTCTCAATTCGCTCAAGGAGTCGCTGGCTAAAAAGCTGCATACCTCGTCGATTACGATGAGCGTAGCGCTGGCTACCGGCCTTTATGCCACGCACACCTTTGTGCCTCCAACGCCGGGTCCTATTGCAGCGGCAGGCAACTTGGGACTTGAGTCTAACCTTGGATTAGTCATTGCTGCGGGTATTCCCATTGCTGCGGTCGCCGCCATTGCGGGTATGTTTTGGGCGAAGCGCTTTGCGCATACGGCTCCCGACCTGCACGACATGTCTCAGAAGCCAGATGAGCAGTGGCAAGACTGGGAAACGCTTAAAGCCAGTTATGGCCGCTTGCCCAAGCCTATGGCAGCGTTTGCCCCTATCGCCGTGCCTATTTTACTCATTTGTATCGGAACGATTGCCCGCCTACCGGCAGCACCGGTTGGCGAAGGTACGGCAATGGAAGTACTCAGCCTGCTTGGCCAACCGTTAACGGCTTTGCTGATTGGTCTACTGCTTTCCTGCGCGCTGTTAAAAAGCGATGACAAGGTCGCGGAGTTCAGCGAGCGTATTAGCGAAGGTATCCTGGCAGCGGCGCCGATTTTGCTGATTACCGGTGCCGGTGGTGCCTTTGGTGCCGTGCTCAGCGCTTCGCCGCTGGGCGATTACTTGGGCAGTACGCTATCAACGCTGGGTATCGGTATTTTGATGCCGTTTATCGTCGCGGCCGGGCTGAAAACAGCCCAGGGCTCTTCAACCGTTGCGCTCGTGACGACATCTGCATTAGTAGCCCCAATGCTCGACTCGCTAGGCTTGGGGAGCGATATCGGCCGTACACTCACGGTGATGGCCATCGGGGGAGGCGCCATGACGGTCTCGCATGCCAATGATAGTTTCTTCTGGGTCGTCTCGCGCTTTAGCCGTATGAGCGTAGGGTTAGCCTACCGGGCACAGACGATGGCGACGCTCGTTCAGGGTGTTACTGCAATGCTCCTGGTTTACGGACTATCGTTGATACTGTTGTAAGTAGCAGCGACTGTTTTATATCTGCGTTGCCCTTGGCTACACGTAACCTTGTGGTCAGGGGCTAATGTCGATACGAGGTGATTGGGCAGCTACGTCTAACACGTGTTAAATATTTATTGGGAGTTTTTGTATATTCCAGATACAAAAAAAGCACCGCTAGGTGCTTGATTTGTAGGGGTGTCTGGTGGAGGCGGCGTCTCGCTTAAAGTTAATTTAAGTCATTGTTTTTATTTTACATGTTGCTGGGTTAGTTTTAAATGTGCCCCCAATTATGCCCCCTTTTATGGGGCGCTACCCCTATTAACCCGTGCTTTGAACTCAGGTAGAGGTGTGAGGGTAATTAAATTTGCAGCCTACTATCCAGCAAGTACCGTTTATTAAAACCCTGTTTGGCAATGAAAGGCCCGGTGGTGTTTGCGGCTGGGTGGTGGACGGCTGGCCAATCAGCCACCGCGCTTATTCTGCATTGTCGTTACCGCTTCGCTGCATGGGGCTTCGCCCCATACCCCATTGACCAGGTGCCTACCTAGGCCCCTTTGCCTAACCCATAGCGTGACAAAATCACCTGAATACGCAGCGCCAGCCCGGCGCGCTTCAAGTCATGCCGCTGGGTTGTCTTGGGTTGTTGTATCGCGTGCCTTTGGGCGGGGTGATGGGGTGCCCACTTTAACGGTTATCGCGTGGTGGTGAGGCAAAGCCTCAGTGGCGTTAAAAGCCTTATAAAACATCTAAATAGCTCATAAGTGGCTTATGTCGGCTCAAAAGTAGCGCGGTGGTCACGGTATGCCGGGCATAGGGCTTGATGGGGTGATAACGAAACAACAACCAACCCCTGAAAATTTGCCGTACATAGGCAAATTCCGGGACTGCTTGCCCCCGTAGTAGTGGGGGTGGGTGGGGGAGTACCTTTTAATTTTCTAGCGCATGTGAGCGCCAGCGCGAGGCATGAAAAAGCCGTGAAGGGTTAGCCCCCTCACGGCTTTGGCTGCCTTGATGATCCCCCTAAGGGTTATGCCTTACCACCGCGCACCATGCCGCGATAGTCCAGCGGTGCAACGCCTGCATCAATGCGGCACTTGTAACTTACGCCGTCCACGCTCCAGCCCTCTTGCTGTTCAAGGTAAGGGGTGTCAACGCCATCCAAGTAAGCTACCTCTACCGTATCGCTTCCCTGTTCAGCAGCTACATACCAGCTATCCGGGGAGTGAGCATCGAGACGGCTTTCAACCACTAGCTCACCCAGGCTATTGACCGGGTTCATGATACCGCTATTGGTTTCAGCGCCCGGCACTGAGGTACTACGCAGCACCTGCATAGCGATAGACTCAAGGGCGGCGGGCACGATAACAAAGCCGGGGGCGATGTTTAGTGTGTTGCCGTGCCTATCCTTCTGCATACGCATTTGCTTACGCGCTTCACCCAGCGCGGCAGGTACGAAGCCCTCAGCGTTGGTAACGATGTTTCCATGGTCGTCGTGAAACAGTGGTTTGCCGTCGGTGAAGTTGTTGTTGCTCATCAAGATGGCGTAAACCAAGTCACCAATGGTACGGCTTGCCGCCCGCCCCATGTTGGCCGGGATCGACTGAAAGACACTCATGTCATCGTTGATGATGGCCTGCCGGGTGATGCTGAATAGCCCGCCATAAGTGGCCAGCGCGATAGGTGCGGAGCGGTCGTCTGCTGTTACATACTGGTACTCTGCCCCTTCCTTCACCTTAGGCAGTGAGGGGAAACCACCCAGGCCCGCACGGTGCGCGGTGTGGAAGTTGGAGAGTGTGCCCTTCTTGGCCCAGCGGTTGAAGGTTTCGCCGCTGTTCTCCCAGCCTCTTAGCATAGCCTTCTCACTCACGTTCATGAGCACATGGCCAAAGTCACTAGAGGTATGAGTGAAGGCTGCGCCCACCATCTGCATCTTGGTACCGAAAGCATTCACGCTTACGCCCTTCTCAGTAAGCGATGCCCGCGCCATCTCTGCCAGGCTCATGGTGCGGAAGTGGTTGCTCTTGTCTTGTGACTTGGCAACGCCTGCACGATCCAGCAGCGCTTCAATCATGCCATCCTGTACGGCGTTACCATTATCAGCAAATGCGCCAACATCTTGGCGCGGTGGTGCTGTGGGTGTGGTGCCTTGGCCTAAGGCGTTAAGGGCAGCGGCGCGGATCTGTTCGACTGACATAGTGTTAATGTCCTGACTGTTTTTAAGTTGGGCAACGGCGGGGTCGTCGGGCATGAATTTCCATAGGGCGGCTATCTGCGTTTCACGGCGCTGGGCGGCTGCCTCTGGTCGGTTGGTTATGTTGGCCAAGTAGGCCATGGCCACCGCTGACATGCGGGGCTTGTCCTGCTCGCTGGCTTCCACCCGCTTGGCAAATCCAGCCGCTACCGTTTCTTCTGCGTTGTACCAAGTCTCAGCTTCCATAATTGCCGTGATGGCTTCGGCACTCTGCCCGGTGCGCTCAGCATAGAGCGTGACCATTTCGCCAGCGGCTTTATCAAGCGTGTCTGCACTTCGGCGCATTGCGCTTGCATCGCCCATCACCACAGACCACGGGTTATGCACCATGATGAGGCTATGCGCAGCCATTACCACTTCATCCGCTGCCAGCATGACCAGCGTTGCAGAACTTGCCGCAAGGCCATCCACTAACGCGGTCACGTTGCCAGCATAGGCACGCAGGTTATTGAAGATCGCTAGGGCATCGGTGACGTTGCCACCGGGGCTATTGATATGCAGGGTGATAGGTTCGTTGCTTCCGCTGGCTAACAACCGCTTGACGGTGGCAGCGGTCACACCGTCGATAACATCATAAATCTGAATATCCACGGTTACGCTTCCCCGCTCTCTTTACCTAGCCATGGGTGTGGCACCGGGGCGGCTTGATTGTCGCACCACTTGCGGATCGATAAGCGCGCCAGCTCTGCCATTGAATAAGGTGGTGCTGAGGGGTGACGCTCTGCATCAATTTGGCGCTTAAGCTGCGCTAGCATTGATACCGTGTGCTCATCAAGATGAATGGTAAGGTGCGTGCTTTTGGTCTGTGATTTAGGCATTGCTTTAACTCCAAAGTGTTTAATCAAAATACTGTATATATATACAGTTTATAATAGATATTAGAATAAATACAGCAACGCAAGGTGCTGATATAAATTGGCTTTTTGGCGGGGCATCGTTAAACAAGGGGTGTTCTTTATGAAAAAACAGCTAACGAACAGCGGTGGTGAAGTCAGGGAGTTGACCGGGGCAGAGGTTGCACGCATGCGGCGGATGGCTGACGCGCTACCAGACAGCCTACAAAGGGTCATTAGCAAGCGTGAGCGCCAGCAGGGTATCGAGAAGACGTCATCCAAGTGATGCCCGGTTGACCACGTTAGCGCGCTCATTGATCAAGCTGCCGTTTTAGCCAACGGTTAGCCGCTTGACGGCCTGCGTTGTTCTTCACGTGGGCGCGCTGTTCCTGCATAGCGGCGTGTTCCCAAGCGACGCTGTACCCTTCGGCTAACCGCATGGCTTCGGCGTGTTGCTGGGTGGCCAGCCTCAAGCGAATAAAGCGACGGTCTTCAGCCAGTAGGCCGCATCGTTTTTCTATCATCGCCAGCCATGGCTCAATGCGGGTGGTCACGGTTGCACGCCGTTGATGCTGTTTGGCTCGGGCACCTGGCTGGCCGTGCGGCCGGGCAGCGCCAGCGGTGGCTTGCATCTGGGCAATGCGGGCAAGTAGGGCTTCACCGTTCATGCAATGGCTCCCGGTGGAATATCAGCGGGCGACAGCTCCCCACGCGCCAGCATGGCTATCAGTAGTTCACGGCCTTCCTCAAGGGAGGCCCGCAAGCGCTCACGTTCTTCATGCTCAAGGCGTCGCCTAACTGACATGGCGCGGTACTGCTTGGCATCTATCTTGGCTTGCTGTTGGATATTCGTGATTCGCCGCTGCCTTTCACTTCGCAGGTGCCTATCATGTTCACCAAATGACCCGGTTACTTGCCTTTCCCACTCGTCTAACGGGGCGGCTGAATCGCCGTCCGTACAATTAGAGATACAAGTCCAAGGCGCTGCGGCTTCGCCTACGCGCTGAAAATCCACCCCAACCCCACCCCCAACCAAGTTCAGGGGCGTGGCCGTTTCCGTGACGCGCTGAACGTCCACGGCGTCAGCCTCTCCCTTGCGTTCAATCGTCCAGCGGTAATACCGGGTGAGGTATTCGGTCTGGCCCACTTGGCTGTTCACGACTAAGCCCCAAGTGCTAGCAACAGGCTCCCCATAGCGGCCTAGCTTGTCGCTTGTCCACTCACCGGTAATACGGTCGAAGTTCGCTATGTCGGTGGTTTGGCGTACTACACGCCACGGGCGAATGGGTGCAGCATCACGGGGCTGCATTGGCCCGCCCATTAAGCAGAGATATTTGTAGTAGTCGCCAGCAATAGCCACCTTACGTGCGTCATGCAGAATAGCGGCGGCCTCTGGTTCTGGGCGTATGGCGGCTTCCCAATCGGCTAGGCGTTCCTCATCGGTGCGGCGCAGTTGCCGCCACACGTCTATGGTCGGTTCGCCAAAGAATTGAAACTGGCGAATACCCCAACAGCGCGACCACGCTTCAACACGGGGCACGCTTGTTGCTAACGGCTCGCCGTATAAGTCGAGGTCATCGCCCTCAACGTTTTTCCGTGCGTGCTGTTCGCCGTTAACGTTCTTGCACACATACTTGACCACATACCCCGTGGCGCTGCCTTTACTGGGGTCTATCCTGACTGACTTAAAACGAATGCTTGGATTGTGAGCGACTTCTTCCGGGCAGTGCTCAAGGGCATAGCGGCGCATAATGGCCGTTACTTGGGCTTCATCTTCCGGCCGCATCCATATCAGAATATGCCAATGGGGCGTGCCGTCGTGGTGTGGTTCTACGATACGAAGGCCATACACGCGCAGGCCCGCACGATCCCAAGCGGCGCGGGTTTTCGACCACTGCTTTTGTAAGCACGCCTGCGCTTCCTTCGGGGTTGCCCCATCGTATTTAGGGTTGGGACTGCCGTTATGGCGCATTGGGTGCTTTGCACTTTGGAGCGTAATAGTCCACATGGCAGACGTTAAGCCCTGCTTTTCTCCCCAGTGTTCAAGGCCGCTGATGCGCACCATCAGCTCTGCATAACGGTTCTTGGGATTAGAAGTGCCCAGCTCTACTAATTCGGCCAGCGTGTATTCATCGCCGTCCTGGTTAACGGCAATGCTTTCTTCTAAGTAGCGAGCGTTGCGGTTCGCTTGGTCAATCATGCGACGGTAGACCGGATCGCTAATATAGATCTCGTCTTTCTTCTGGGTGCGGCCTAGCAGCCTTTGCCGCTGTTCTAGGCGTCGGTTCGTCAGTTTTCTAAGGCGCTTGCCCCACCACCTTGGGCACTTAAGGCTTTCAAGCATGATATTCATGCCATGCTTATTGGGTGGCGTTAAGTGGCGTTCCCTCACCCGATGCAGCGCCAGCTCCAGCGCTTTCTCTGGGCCAAGTTGCGCGGCGTCCACTTCAACAGCACGTGCTACAGCGTTAGCGTGGTCGATCAGTGCTTGTTCATCGTTGCTGCATTTCCACGGCCCGCAATCTAGCTGGGTCTCAGCCAGGGCATTGCGGGCTTTGATAATGTCGGGCATGGACGCGCCAGCAACACCCGCCAACAGCGTGCGCTTTTCTAGTGCCGGGCTGCACTCGTCACCGCCTTGACGCCTAAACGGACTACTCACGCGGCCCCCTTGCTACTTACCGGGCGTGACTTCTCAGCGCCAGCACGAACCCCAACGGGTTGGCGTGATGGGCCGGTAAGGCATAGGCGCGCCCCATGCCGTGTGATATTCTCAGGCTTAGCGTTTGCTTTGGTAGGCGGCGCGGAGAAGGCCCAGCCATTGTGCTGGGCTTTTTCATGGGTGCTAGTCAGCATCGTGGCCCCCTTCCAGCTCTGCGCCAGCAGGGTCGATGCTTTCATCAAGCAAGGCATTGGCCAAGGTGGCGGCACGATCCCCCATGCAGCGGAACGCCGTTGACCAGGCAAGCGCCTGCTGTTCTGTGACTCCCTCACTTAGATAAGCGATATCACCCAATACAGTTGCAAGCGTGGCGTTGGCTTCGGCAATGTCGCGCAGCTCTACCAGTTGTTTTACGGATAGATCGTTTATATGACTCATGCGCACACCGCCTTGGGAAGAAGGGCTTCCAGATCTCGGGCAATAGATTGAAGTTTTTCAAGGCTGTCATGTGCAGCGCGCTGGCAAGGCGGCAGGTACACACTGTAAGTCGTGGAAACGGCGGTAGGGTTGTGCAGGTCACTACGACGCCCCACGGTGACATTCAGTTGAAGTAGCATTCCCGAAAAATCGACGCTAACCCAATGGCCACCTTGGCTATGGGTGCTGACAGGCAGCGCCAGCGCTTGAATATGGGCGATAGCGTCCCGGTGAGCTTGGGGTATCTGATATTGGCTCATGCTGGCACCTCGCTACGCACAAGGCGTAAGGCCAGTTCAATGGTGGGCTTGGTGATGGGATCGGTACGGTAGGGCGCTAGCAATTCAGTCAGGCGCTTTAATTGGCGGGCGGATAATTTCATGCCACACCCCCAGCACTGCGCTTGGCAGTTTCTAGGGCTTGGGCTTCAAGTTGCTGTGCTTTTTCAATGTGGTTGTTGTAACGCTTAAGGCGGGTGCGCGTGCTGGAATCGGCATACAAAGCGGCTTTCGCCATTGCTCTATGCGCGTCGGCACGGCTGGATAAACTGCGGGTATCTGGATTGGGTAGGCGTAGTTGTGCCATGGGTGTGACTCCTATTTGATTGGAGTCCGCCAGATCACTTGCACATGATGGGTGGCGAACTGTACGCAGGTGTGCAAGACCGGACAAATAGGAACCCGGCAGGCCGAAGCCTCCCACGCACAGTCCACCATAATTGACGGGCATAAAAAAAACGCCGTCATGATGGGCGCTGTCGCGCCTATTTGAACTCGGGCTTGCACACCCGGCTGGCGATTTTGCGCCAGCAATCGAAGCATAGCGGGTAGGTAGGCGTGGGGTCAACATTAGGCGACCCCTTCTTGGCGGCTCGCTTCAATGCGCTGTTCAATCCACGCTTCAACCTCATTTTCTACCCAAGCCACGGAGCGTGGGCTAAGGCGCACAGGTTTGGGGAAGTCGCCGCGCTCAACGCCACGGTAGATGGTGCTGGTGCTAAGGGAGGTTTTAGCTTTGACGGCGGGGAGTTTGATTAGGTTTGCCATGTCGTTGTAGCTCCTGATTGCTTTGGACATGGCTGGAAGGATGGTCGCAATAACCTAACTATTAAGGCTAAATTTTGACTTCAATTTTTAGCTTTCTTTTTCCCTCTGATTGTGCTGTTGGGAACTCCCCAAGCCTTAAGGTCACTGAATATAGAGCCTTTTGATTTTTTTACCGCGTCGCCAAGCGTTTTTCCATTAACGTATATGCCTTGCTTAGCAAGCTCGGTCGCAGCTTCCTCGTAACCAGAATCGTCTTTAGTGTATTTGGGAGCGCTTCTATAAAGATTAAAAAACAAGTTGGCAAAATGAGTGTTTCTATCTTCTATAGCTTTAGCCTTTACTTGCTTTGAATCATTAGGTTTTAGGTGATTCCCGCCGAATTGGACGACCTTTAGCTCACTAAACTGGCTCAAGCATTCCTCTATTACATTGGCGCTAGAGGATGGGGCAGGGAAGCTTTGAAAGCGTGCTATTCCATGCTCCCAAAGCGCCAGCCTCAGCGGTTCATCTGGATATTCAATCGGGTAGAAAGCGCGAGCATTTTTAATAGCGTTGCGGTGTGTTTCCCAAGCAGTAGCAGCTCCTGGTAAGTCGCTCCCACCTTTTGTCATCATGTTGTGAAGCATGGCCAGACCCACCTTGGGAAAGCCATCATGCTTCCAGTAACCTGCAAGTTCTGGCAGTGCGTTATCAGGATCGTTTGTGATGCCGGGCTTTAGTTCTTCGGCTCGCTTTTCTAATGCTCTTAAAGCGTCGATTGCTTGCTTCACTAAAGCGTTATCCCTTGCTTCTTCTTCCTCGCTGTACACCTCTCGGAACCGGTCTTTAGTTGGGGGGCGCTTTTGAGTAAGTACCCCGTCTTCTATCTCGTAGCACCCGCCTTGGTTCTTATTCATGCTCTGGCCCCTTGGTAGATCGGTACCACGTTACTTGCGCCATCACGCAAGGCGTCCAGGTAGTCAGCCCAGCTTTGCAGCATTTCACGGCGCTGTTCCAAGTGAGTGGTGCGGTTATAGGCGCGCCCATTGCTGTCTTTTACCTTGTGGGCTAGCTGCTGCTCAATGTACTGCTCTGGGTAGCCAAGGCGTTCAGCCAATATAGTGCGGGCCATGGCCCGGAAACCGTGGGCGGTCATTTCGCCTTTGAAGCCCATGCGGTCAAGTGCTGCCTTGATGGTGGTGTTGCCCATGGGGCGCTTGCTGCTACGGGCGCTGGGAAACACGTATTCACCCCGGCCCGTTAGGCGGTTAAGTTCGGCCAGCATAGCAACGGCTTGGCGGGGTAGGGGCACTATCAGCGGGTCGGCGTTTTTGCTGGGTTTAAAAGACCATTCTGCGCTTTCCAAGTCGAAGTCCTCCCAGCGAGCTTGGCGTAATTCGCCGGGGCGCACAAATATCAGCGGCGATAGCTTGAGCGCGGTAATGGTAACGGGCATACCGCCGTAACCCTCGATAGCGTTCAGCAGTGGGGGAAGCTCTGCCGGGTCGGTGATCGCTGCATGATGGTTTGTTTTCGGGGTGCGCAGTGCACCTTTCAGATCGGGGGTTAAATCGCGTTCAGCACGGCCCGTGGATATGGCGTAACGGAAGACTTGCCCGCATAGCGTTTTTACCCGGTGGGCGGTTTCCAAGTGGCCGCGCTTCTCAATTTTGCGCAGGCACTCCAGCAGTTCAGGCGACGTTATATCGGTGATTGGCCGATGGCCCAGCGCTGGAAAGGCATCACGGGTAAGGCGTGACTTATTACGGGCGTAGTGATCGGGTACCACTTCATGACGGTGGATATGCTCAAGCCATTCTGTGGCCACCGCCTTAAAAGTGTTTCCCGCTGATGTTTTGCCAAGCTCTTTAGTAACGCGCTTGGTGGTGCTGGGGTCTAGCCCTTGCGCCAGCAACTTACGTGCCTGGTCGCGGGCCTCTCTGGCGGCGGCAAGGCTTACTTCCGGGTAAACGCCAATCGCTAAGCGTTTTTCCTTACCGTGGAAACGGTACTTCATGCGCCAGTAGGTGCCCCCAGTTGGGGTAACTTCCAAATACATGCCCCCACCATCGGTAAGGCGGTAGGTTTTATCTTGGGGCTTGGCGCTGCGCACGGCGGTAGCCGACAGCTTATTGCTAACGTGGGCCATTTGGGGGCACCTCATCGGTGTAGGCTCTTGGTGCCCCCAGATATGCCCCCTTTGATGGGGGCATGTCAAGGTATTGGGTGAATACTCCTGACAACAAAAAAGCGCCCTGAGGCGCTTGATTGCTGGTTTCGTGAGAAGTTCTGATAACTCCTGAAACCTTAAGGTGGTGGGGCGGCGTCGTTTGAACTGGTTTGTTAAGCGTCTGTTTTTAAATGGTTTTTGTTTTTATTTATCAGTTAGGCATACACCAGGGCATACACGGTGCTGGCTGCTGGGGCACTTTCAACGGTGATTCGGTGGAGAAAATGGGAATCGAATTGACAGAATCACAGCCTTTTTTTAAGTCGGGGGAAGCGCGGGAAGGCTAGCACTACGAAACTTTCGTAATACCCGGCATTGGGGGGGATTAGATCGAGTAACCTCCTCACATTAGGACAGAGTGTCTTTAAGCGACTCTGTTAGTGCCTGTGCAATCGGCTAGGTTCCAAGCCCATTAGCGTTATCCAATTATCGGATATCGCCGGGAAGGTCAGTGCGACCGTCTCGGGTGGTCAGCTTGACCACGGCTAGAAGTGACTCAGACTCACATGAAAAAAGCCCCAGCGTTAGCCAAGGCTTGAAGTGCCTACCACCGTCACTACTACTCGGAACGTTGACGCGCAGGCTGTCGGGGTTTTACATGTCAGGGGCACTCTCCGACTAATCCCCTATGCTTCTATCTGAATCCAGGCACTCGAACCATCCTTGCCCTTTGCGGCTCCTTCCTCAAACAACCATAACGCACAGCGTCGGCGGCGTGATCTGGCCCCGTGGTTTCCATATCCTCTATCCGCTTTTGATCACGGGCTAAGTAAGGCACGGTATCCCAGAAATACTCACAGTGCCGGGCGATATACAGGCCGGGGCGGTCGGGCTTGCCAGCATCCCCCAGTAGGCGGCGCATGATGTTCCACCCGGTGATACGGTCAGCCTTCTTCGCAGGGTGAAAGGCAACGCCAGCTTTCTGGAATTCATCGGCAATGCTGCCAGCTCCTGATCCTGTCTTGGCAAATATCGCATCGTCGGCCACGCCTTCGGGTTTCACGTCCCAATGCTGGCACCACTTGACGATCTCCTCACCAAGCACGGGCACTGTCCAGCCTAGTCCCCGGTCTGGGTTCTCACGTCTGGCGGTGTGCATTTCATCCACCAGCACAATAGAGCCACGCGGGTAGAAGCGATCATCAGGCCCAAAGCCACCCGGTGATACAGCACAGATATACGTCACGCTGGGGGCGCTGCTTCCGAAGTCGTGGGTAAGGTATACCGTCCAATCGTCGGGGATTTCCTGCCAGGTGGGTACGGCGTTGCGGCTCTCCTCCAACACAGACGCGAAGTAGGCGCCACGGTTAACGGCCCAATCTCCCTCTACCCATGCCCTCAATAGTTCTGGATCATCAGGGCACGCGCTTTCTAGCTGGTCGCGGTATTGCTCACGGTCTATCAGGTGGTTGCCTTGGAAGGTGGAAGGGCAGTACAGCCATTGGCGCTTGCTCTTTTCCTCGTAAAACGGCTTCCAGGGCTCAGCCTGAAACACATAGCGGCGGGCGATCCAATGATGGCCAGGGCCGCCAGGGTTAGCAGCCACCACCACGCGGATAGGCATGTCTTTAGGGCCGCGCAAGTTGGAGCGCATCAGGTCGAGAAGGTCAGGGGTTGGGTACTGTCCCGCTTCATCAATAATCAGCAGCGTGAAGCTACGGCCTTGGTACTTGGCATAATCGCCTTGGGTTTCTAGCTGGCCAAGTTCTAAATATCCCCCGTTGGGGAATTTCCAAACATGCTCGCCTTGGTTATACCGGGCGCTGGTGCCGTACACCATGCCAAACAGCGTGCGGGTTATCAGCTCGAAGTCAGCTAGCCCCTTATAGGTCTTGCGAAGGTAGAGGATGCGGGCCTGATCCCCGTACATTTCAACGTGACGTAAGCACAGTAGGGCCAAGCCGTAAGACTTACCACCACCACGACCGCCGCCTAGAAACAGGTCTAGCTCTTCAGGGGCGGCAAGGGTTCGCTGTTGAAAGTCGTTAAGCTCAATCGCTTCCACGCACCACCTCCCCATCTATTGTGCGGCTGAAGTCTTCCAGTGATTGCGGCCCCGGTAGCTGAAAGGTCACGCTTACACGGTTGGCCAATTCGCCTTGGTCGCCTTCACGGTAGCCATGACGGCACTTCAGCAGGAAGATAGCGGCTGTTACGTTGCCGCCTTCGGCTTGATCCATTAGGGCGCTTCTTAGCTTGGTATGCTCAATCTCTCGCCCTTCATCTAGCGCATTTTGTAGCTCGGGGTGATTTTCCCGCCATGCTTGGAATAAAGCGGTGCTGATACCTAGCCCACGGGCCATGGCTTTGAGTGACAAGCCCCGCTGACTCATATCAAGAATTTTCTTTTTGGTGCCCTTGGGGGGCTTCTTTTGGGTTCCGGCGCACTTCGCCATATCTTGCCTCCTAAATGGCCCCCGTAGGGGCCAAGGTCGGTTACTCAGCGCGGGCAATCAAGAAGGCCAGGGGTACGGCCTTACGCTCTACTACGCGGCTCCAATTGGCGGGAAGGGCTAGCTCGGAAAGGCTGGGGGATTCGTCGGCAACGGTATCTTCCACCCACGTAAAGCCAGCAGGGTGCATACCCATGTTCATGCGGCTGTGCAGGATTTGTTGACCGCCACCACGACCAGCAGACGGTAGATTTTCAACTTCCGTACCATCAGCAATGCTCGGCTCAGCAGCGCCATAGCCCACGGCACCAGCACCAAACAGCGCGCAGGTGTAAGCGCCTTCGTTTACTGGTAAGCCGTCATCAACTACGGTCGCCAAGCCTCGGAAGGTGGCAATCGTTCCGCCTTGGGAATCGGGGATAAATTCGATCAGGTCATTCTTGAGGGCGCGGCGGTAAATGTCGCTGTGCATGGCGATAGAGACTAGGTTGCTCATCGAGTCGCCAAGGGTGCCAGTAGCATCAATCACTGCTTCAGCACCAAACACACCAGTAGCCCCGGTCTCGGCGCTAATATCCAGCACCATATCACCGTCAAAGTTGGCGATGTTATCGGCCATGATGCCGCGCAGAGACGCTACTAGGCGCTTTTGAAGCTGTCGATCCCAGTAGGCCACTACACGGCTCTGAATCTTCGCTAGGGCGTCATCCCCGGCGATTTCAGACGCTAGGTTCATGGCAGACCAGCTCTGGTGCAGGTAGCTTTTACGGACTAGCTGCTTACCGCTGCCAATCTTCTTGGGGGTGGAGTGTGTATCCGGGTCATCGTTAACAATGTTGGCTTCGTCGTCTTCCAGGTCACGCCAGAAAGGCACGGTGAAGCTATGGGAGCCAGCTTTAAGTTGCTCGGCAATCACGTTGTTTTGTACTGCAACACCAGCACGCACCAGGGCGGTTTTTTGCATGGTTTCTTGCAGGGTGTAGCCAGTAAAAACGGCGGGTTCAATAATATCGGTTAGGCGTACAGTAGCCATGGAATCACCATAAAATATGGGTTAAGTGATTCTCACAGACCATTAGTCTTGGAGGGTGCCCCATCAGGGCTAAGTTACTAACGCTAAGCGGTTAGTGGGCTTTGCCCCATTAGGGCGAGAAGGGCAGCCCCATTAGGGCTACCCGTTCATTATATCACCGCATACCAAAGGTTGGCACGTTATCCGATGCTTCTTTAGGCTTTTCATCTGTAGGAGCGGGGCGGGAATAATGACGGCCATTACTGCCTAGTGCGCCACCGCCCTTAGGCTTGGGTAGGAAAAAATCTAGCTCCTCTAAGCCATGTTCATCTATTACATCTCGAATATCGTTAAACGTTAGTTCTCGCGGCTCCTCTTTATTGCCGTACTTCCCTTGCTTCACTGTTTTATAAACGGGATTGCCATCTTTATCGTGAATCCAGAAACGGCCCTCGCATTCATCCTGAATAATGCTGAAGTGCTTTTCAAACGACTCTCGGAAGATTGAGCCAGCACCGCTGATTTCCTTAAACACAGCGTTAACCGGGGCGTCATAAGTGTATGTGCGTAGCTCACCTTTGAGGTTTGCGTTTTCCGCTTCCAGGGCTTCCAGGCGTTCAGAGTTTTCGCCGCTACCTTGCTGGGCCTTCTTAACCTTGCCCAATAGCTCGGCATTTTTGGCTTTCACCTTTTCCAGTTCAGCGGTCAGGTTTTCGTTATTGGCTTGTAGTTGCTCAATAGTGACTTCAGACATACTCGGCACCTCTTTTTAGTCGAGTGATAATCAAGTTGGCGGCATGACGGCCAGCGTTGTCGCGTTTGTGATAGGTAGGTTCATCGTCGGCAGCGGCGCGCCACTCTTCTACATAGCGTTCAGCCAGGCGTTGCTGCATTCGTGGGTGAAGGCGTAGAAGACCAGTAGCCACATGGCGGCGATCTTCCGGCACCAGGGGGCAGCGTTCAGCGATCCACTCTAGCCAACCATCAGCATTTCTAGGGGAGGGGGCTGCGGATTCTGCGGATTCTGCGGATTTCCCGTAACCGTGCGGGTTGTGGGTTGCGGATTGGCTGCGGATCGGTTGCGGATTGGCTGCGGGTTGCGGTAATCCGCAAGTTGTCCGCAACTCATCCGCAAGCGGCAAAGCCCGTGGTTGAGCGTTTTCCGCAATTTCCGCAACTTCCGCAGAAGGTTGTTTGTCGGATTTCGATTCCAGTCCCCATAGGCGGTATCCTTCGGCCATCAGATCAATCATGATGAATCTCCCGTATACGCCACGCGCTAGGCTTGCCATGGTGATTCGTCGCGCTAATTTCGATGTGCCCCATATCCATCAGAAAGGTGAGTAATGGCCGTGCCTTACTGGCGCTGCGATAAGCGTTGGGTAGTCGCTTGAAGTCGCCAGCGTGCAACTCTCCCCCATGGTCAGTAATCCACTCCAGTAGCTCACGGGCTTTCACCTCCTGCATATCTTGCTGGGCCTCGGCAGTGCGTACCGCCATGCTTTCGAGGTAGTACGCCATCAGCTTGCCAGCACGCTCGATATGCTCGCGTTGCGGTGAATCGTGACCTTCTACTAACGCCAGTACGGCGGCGATGCGGGCGGCGTTGTCGGCAGCCTTCGAGGCGAACGCCTTAACTTCGATAAAACGGCCATTGCTCGATAAGTGGTGCTCGATGCTGTCATGCAATGCACACCAAGCAGTGAAGGCGTCGCCCTCAATCTTAGCCATGCGTAAACGCAGCTCTCCGGTCTGATCGTCTACATCCAGTGGGGTGCGGATCGTCTCAGATAGAGATTGCCAATAGCGGCCTATCGCCGGGTCATGCTGCGCACCTCGGGACAAGTCGCGGCCTTTTAAGAACCGGGTTCCGGCCATACTGGGTTCATGGCACACCAAGAACCGAGCAAGAAAGCCTTGGCCCATTAGCAGCGGGTCGCCCAGCACCTTGGCGGATACCACGGGTTGCAGCATCAAGTGAGCCGATAGGCGACGGCCTGCCATAATGCCGGATTCGCCAGATGTCCCTCGGGTGCGAGTGATAGGTGAGCCATCCCACAGCTTGGACAGCATAGCGATGGTACGGCCTCTTGATTCCTCACTCATACCGTGACCGCCAAAGAACCCTATGGCCTCGTCAGAGAAAAGCCCGGCACTGGGCTCGCCTTCGTGGAAGTGCCTCCAGCTTCCCTCAGCAGTAGGTTCCTCGAAGGTGATGTTTGGGCGCGGTGGCGGCTCGGGCTTCTCGGCATCCAGCATTAGCAACTGGTCTCTCAGCCGCATTTGCTGGTCATGGTTCATAGGCTCCTTGCTTTTGGGCTTTGCGCCATTGACGACTGACTCGCGGCGCAACTGCCATGCTTCGATAGCGGCGCGATAATCAGCCAGCAGATTGGGCAAGGCTTCGCGGCGCTCGGCTTCCCAAGCCCTGATTGGAGATAATGCTAGGCGGTCGATACTTGATTTACGGTCGCCAGATTCGGCAATCGTCATCAACATGAGCGATACCGGCCCATCACCGATAGGGCCACGCTGTACGTCCGTGGTGCCTTGTATCGCCAACGCAGCGGCGGCAAGTACGGATTGCCCGGCCATCCCTGGCGGCGTCTGCACGTAATAGCGCAAGCGCTCGGCAGCTTCACCGAGAATCGACCCCAACGCTTCCAGTGGATACTCTGGCGCGACGATGCGATCAACCAAGGGGATTGGGTCAAAGTTGCTATAAACTTCATCAACTCTCTGATCTAGCCAGCAAGTTTCAGCCGTGTTAGACATAAGCGCCCACCTCCTTTGCGGCAGCCCTCAGACGACCAGCGGCCACCGCCAAGCGGTTGCGGTCGTCATCAGATAACAGCACCCCTCTATGCACATCCTCAGCCGCTAACAGCGCAATCAGGGCTTCACGCGCCACCGCTGCCAATACGTCACGGGGAACCCATCGTTCACCAGGGCGCTTGCTAGCGGTGTATGCGTCGTTGTCACGCTCAGGAAACAGGTCTTTAAGCTCAAGGCCGATAGCGGCTAGCACGTCCCCAGTCGGGCATCCTGCAAAGCACTTCATCAGGATTGTGCCGTCTGAGGTTTCACGCACCGCCAAGCTAGGCGAGCGGTCTTGGTGTGCAGGACAACATGCCAGCCAGCGGCCCAGCCCGTTTTCCTTTACCTTGTCGAGTCGATTCAATATGGCGTGAACGTCAGCGCGGATGCTATTATTGGCTTGAACAGTATTATTTTGCGCTCGGCTCCGGTCGGGCGTTTTTATTGCTCGCTGCATAAATAGCCCTCCTCTTGAAGCCAGTCACGGCGCTCCTCAAAGGTGCTGGATAGCAGCCACAGCGTTTCAATCAGTCCCTCACGTTTCAGGCCATCAAGGTCATGGTCGTTCAGCAACATCGCCACGCCAGCGAGGATTTTGGACGCCTGTTCCATCTGGCGAACGTCACCCGTAAGGGCGGCTTTCAGCAGGTAGGTTTGATCTTGAGGTGTCATAGACCTGTCTCCTTGCTAAATGCTTGGGCTTCGCGCTGCATCTCCTTGAACTCAAGGTGATTGACTAAACCGCTAGCAAGCGCCTGCTCGGCTGTTAAGAAGCGATCCGGGTTAGTGAACTGGAAGCGAATAGTTCGGGTGCGTAGGTCGCAGTTAATGGCTATGGGCATCATTGGGCCACCTCCTGAGAATCCAGGTAGGCAACAGCTCCAGCCAGCGCGCTCTCTACGGTGTGGGCACCGATACCTTGCGGCACATCGGCGTCAAACCAAGCAGCCACCGGAACAACGGCCTTTTCGTGGTGGGTGATATAGCAAGCGTCACTACGGCCAGTTTGGCGCACAGCATCACGCCAATCGGTAGCTTCAACGACGGTTTCTTGACCAGTGCGGGCGAAGGTGATTTTGAATAGGCTCATTGGCTCACCTCCGCGTTTTCAGCGCGTAAGGTGTCGTAAGCCTTCATCAGACGGCTACGACGAATATGGACTTGCTCGGCCTCTAGGGCGCGGGCTTTTTCGATGTGGTGGTTGTAGCGCTTGAGCCGGACGGCGGCGCTTGAGTCTGAAAACAGCGCAGATTTCGCCATTGCCCGATGGGCGGCGGCGCGTGCAGACGGATTGCGGGTAGGGAATAGCTTCATGGGTGTGACTCCTAGAGTTGTGGAGTCGTCCCCGGTTGCCGCTAAACAACTAATGGGGGCGACTGTACGCAGGTTAGCGGACCGGCACTCTAGGAAACCGGCACACCCGAAGGTGTCCCACGCACAGCCGCCATAACTGACGGGCACTAAAAAAGCGCCGTCAATGGGGGCGCTAGTGCGCCTAGAAGTATTCGGGCCGCTAAACCCGGCTGACGATTTTGCGCCAGCCCTTGAAGCATATAACGGCATTGGTGAGCGTTGCAAGGTCATTATGCTGCACCTCGCTCGGCCAGCTTGGCATCTAGCCAGGCGTTAACCTCGGCAATAGGGAAGTAGCATTGTGCTTGCTGGCTATCACTGAACTTCAGAGGGCGGGGAAAGCCGGGGTCATTCTTCAGCAACTTGTCGATGCCGCTACGGGTCATATCCATAGCGCGGCATAGATTGGGCTTGGTGATTAGCTTTTGGTCTTGGGGTAGGGCTTCGATATTCATAGGTATGCACTCGTCGTGGGTACATACCTAATTATTCACATATCAATTGTTCGCCAAAAACTGCCCGTGTAGTACAAAGCCCGTTGTTCTACACAGTAGGCCAAGCGGCTAGTCTGGTTTTGGCTTCGCGTATTAGGTTTTCAATAGTTTCGGTACTTACTCCCCATGCATCGGCAGCGATCTGAATACACTCTCTTCCAAGCTCGTCAGCATTACGCATCAGCTCTATTGGTTCGATACTACTTGCTACAGCCGCTGCGCCGACTCCATGCTCCCTGTCGGGGTCTAGGTCAGGATCGAATGCTCGATATTTCACCTCATCGCGGATGCCAAGACATACTGAAACTAACACAGCGGTTTCCGCTCGTTCTTTAGCAGGTATTTTAGCTTTAGCTACTGCCTTGCGATTAGGTAAGCGTTCACCTGCAATTATTGTTGCAACCGCGTTGGTGTATTCCGGTGGTATAGGCTCGCTCCGAACCAGCTCAGTAAGCTGTCTCGGGTCTCCATAATCGTAAGACCACACTGCTTCAAACCAGCGCCAAGTATCTGATAAGCGGGTTGGGAGCCGGGTGGCCCATCCCGGTGTGCTTGCCCACCAATTACTTTCTGTCATGCCCGTTTCATCTCCACCACGTTTCCACGCTGCAAGTTGTCCAGGTGATCGGCGTACCACTGCATCATTACGCGGCGCTGTTCGATGTACTGTGCTTTGTTGTAGACGCCTGCCACACCGTCTTTAACGTGTGATAGCTGGGCCTCAATGTGGTCAGCGTTATAGCCGTGCTCATTCAGGATCGTGCTAGCGATGTGCCGGAAGCCGTGGGCGGTCTGGCGTCCCTCATAGCCAAGGCGACGTAGCGCCATGATGAATACCGTGTTGGAGCGTGGCGCTGTTTTGTCGCTGCGTCCTGGGAATAGAAGGGGCTGGTATCCGGTCAGTAGATGAAGGCTCTGAAGGGCTTCTATGGCTTGCTTGGGTAGTGGAACGGTATGTTCCCGGCGGCGCTTCATCCGCTCGGCGGGGATCGTCCATAGTGCTTTGTCTAGGTCGAACTCTTCCCAGCGGGCCTCCCTTAGCTCTGAAGGACGGGCAGCGAGGCGTGATAGCAGGATCAGGCCAAGGCGTACATCTTCAGCATGGGGATAAGAGCCAATGGCGCGAAGTAGGGCGGGCAGTTCGTCTTGGCTAACGTGGGAATAGTTGGCCGCTCGGCGGGTGGTCAGGTGCTTATGCAGGCTCTCCAATGGGTTGTACTGGATGCGCCCACTCACTAGCGCCAGGTCGTACACTTCCCGGCAGATAGCGCGTATGCGGCTGGTTTGCTCAACGATGCCTGTCTTTTCCAGGCTGCGCAGGAACTCTAGCCACTCCATCGGCGTTATGTCGGTGAAAGGGCGCTTACCAAACTTGGGGAATACGTGCTTTTGCAGCGAGCCAATGACGCGGGTAGAGGTGCCGTCCGTCCAGTTCTGGCGCTTGTTGGTGTGCCACTCCCTCGCCAGCGCTTCAAAGGTGCTGTTAGCTGCCTCTAGGGTTGCAGCTTCCCTTGTACGCTTGGAGACGATGGGGTTCTCTCCCTTCGCTGCGTCTGCCCTAAGCTGGTCGGCTTTCTCACGCGCTAAGCTGCCGCTAGTCTCTGGATACCCTCCAAGGCCAATCCACGACCACTTGCCGTCTGGCTTCTTATAACGCAGTTCCCAAGACTTGGAGCCATTGGGCTTCACCCTGAAGTAAAGGCCGCTGCCGTCCAGTTCCCTGTATGCCTTGGCCTCTGGTTCCAGTGTCGCCAATACCGTATCAGCCAGCGGGCGGCGCTTAATCTGTGAGCGTTTCATGCTTGTATGCCTCTGGTTCACAATATCGTAAAGCATACACACAGGCATACACGGTGCGCAATGCTGTATGGGTATATGTGAAAGCATACAGACACAAAAAAACCCGCACGGGGCGGGCTTTTCAGCGTCATTCAGACCTATATGGAAGCATCTGAATTTAGGTAGGTGGTGGAGGCGGCGGGAATTGAACCCGCGTCCGCCAGCACGCGCCTATTGGCTCTACATGCTTAGATTTCGTCATTTGTTTTAACGCCACTGACTCCGACGATCAGGATTCAGCAACGCGAGCCTTCTAAAGTTTAACGCTTGGCGAGAAGACACCACCAAACGCGGTCCTATCAGCTTTAGCTCGTATCCCCTCAATGATGAATAGGCACATCACCTTGGGGCCAGACAAGAAGCTAACAGTTTAAGCTGCTAGCGCGCCTTGAGCGTAGTTTTCGTCATTTGCGACTATTTTTTCGTGATGTGGGATTTACGAGATACATCACGCTCTCGGCATGCACCGCAAGGGTTGTCACCGGCGTCGAAACCATGTCGCCCCCTTCTTTCAGATGAGCATTCTAACGTGCTCACACCTGATTGACCAGTTAAGCCTTGTTATGTTCCCGCATAATTCGTCCTTTTTGACGGCTCCAGTCACGATCCTTTTCTGTCGCCCGCTTGTCATGCAGCTGCTTACCGGTCACCAGCGCCAATTCACACTTCACCTTATTGCGCTTCCAGTAAAGCTTGAGCGGTACGCAGGTGTGGCCCTTGTCTTGGGTAATCGAAAAGATTTTGGCGATTTCTTTACGATGCAGCAGTAGTTTGCGTGTGCGGGTAGGGTCGGCAATTTCATGAGTGCTTGCTGTATTAAGCGGCATGATGTGGCTGCCAAGCAGGAAGGCCTCGCCGTTACGCACCAGAATGTAGGTGTCGGTAAGCTGAGCTTTACCCGCACGCAGGCTTTTGACTTCCCAGCCGGCGAGTGCCAACCCTGCTTCAAAGGTCTCATCGATATGGTATTCGAATCTTGCCTTCTTGTTCTGGGCAATAACGCTACTGCCGGGGCCCTTGCTGTTACCTTTCTTAGTGGCCATGAAACCTCATCTATAATCTGTCGGTGGCACCCCCTTCGTTATATGGGGAGGCGTGATACCATTCAAGGTCTGAATAAATGTTTCCCATGATACGCTTTGGGCACTGTGAAGTCAGCGGAGAGGTCAATGCCAACCGTCAATCGTTCCGCCTTGGTGCGGCACACCCCCCAGCAAATGTTCGATCTGGTCAACGATTTCGAACACTACCCCGAGTTTTTACCAGGCTGTCGTCAGGCGCGTCTGGTAGAGCGTGACGCCACCCATTTAATTGGGGAAATGACGCTGGGCCGTGCGGGGATAGAGCAAACGATCACTACACGTAACGACCTGTTTGCCCCCGAGCAAATCGAGATGTCGCTGGTAAAAGGGCCATTTAAGCGCTTGAAAGGCCACTGGCGGTTCACTCCGATGGGAGATGATGCTTGCAAGGTGAGTCTGGAAATGGAATTTGAGTTTGCCAGCCGCCTGCTCAGCATGGCCTTTGGTCGATTGTTCCAGCAAATCGCCGGTCAATTGGTAGATGCCTTCACTAAGCGTGCTGACGAGCTGTATGGGCGGTGATCGACTTCAGGTAGAGGTTGCCTTTGCGTTGCCTGCCAAACAGCGCCTGGTGGCGCTGGAAGTGCCTGAGGGCACCACTGCCCGGCAGGCGGTAGCACTTGCCAACCTGCCTCAACTATTTCCGGAGTTGCCCGAAGACACGTTCAGCAAGGCGCCGCTGGGTATTTTTGGCAAAGCGCTACGCAACCCCGAGACGCACACATTGCGCACCGGGGATCGTGTCGAAGTCTATCGCCCGCTTGAGATCGACCCTAAAGCCGCCCGTCTGGAACGTGCCAAACGCCAAGCAAGCGGCCAGTAACGCTGTTACTCAGCGCGCAATACGGGCTGAGGCGCGGGTGCTGTCTCCGGTGTTTGCGTGCTTACATTCTCCTGGGGAAGCGCATTCAGCGGGTCAGCGCCTTCAACGGCAGGCCCCAGGCTGGTGTCGGTGCTTAGCGGAAGATCGGTGGAAAAATCGCCCTGCTGCTGAACATTGGCTAAGCGGCCCATCGGGTCAAAGGTAAGTGTGACGCGTCGCTGTACAACGCCACCGTACGCTTCGTCCAATCGATAGACGTAATCCCACTGGTTTGAATCAAACGGGGCTTCCAACAAAGGGCGGCCCATAACGTAGGTGACCTGCTCCTGCGTCATGCCCGGCTGAAGCTGGCTAACCATTTCTTCGGTTACCAGATTGCCTTGAGGGATGTCACGTTTGTAAACACCGACGTAACTACAGCCACTTACAACAGTAAGGGCAACGGAAAGCGTAATGATGCGAGTCAATTTTTGCATTTGGACCTGTTCTTCACTATCGTGGTTTCGGTCGATCATACCCGACCTAACCTGTTACTGCGAAGAGCAACCATGGCCGATCAGAACCATGAACTGCGCAAAGCCGGGCTGAAAGTGACCCTGCCGCGCGTCAAGATCCTTCAGATTCTCGAAAATGCTTCGGGTCAACACCACCTTAGCGCAGAAGAAGTGTATAAAACACTGATTGATGCGGGCGAGGATGTTGGCTTGGCAACCGTTTACCGCGTGCTGACGCAATTTGAATCAGCAGGTTTGGTAATTCGTCATAATTTTGACGGTGGCCACGCAGTCTTTGAGATGACGCAAGAAGATCATCACGACCATATGGTGTGTTTAGAAAGTGGTGAAATCATCGAGTTTCTTGATGACATCATTGAACGACGCCAGCAAGAAATTGCAGAAGAGCACGGCTACGAGCTTGTCGATCACGCTCTGGTACTCTACGTACGCCCTCGCGGGTCGGACGTAACGCGCCAGGTTAACGTGCCGATCAATAAAAAATAGGGTTTCCCGCAAAACCTGTTTTGGCCGTGATGCAAACCCTCATGCCGCTCCTTGTTACTACAGGGAGCAGCATGGGGGTATTTTGCGTGGTAGCCGTTAATTAGATAGTGATTTGAGAAAGCTCTTAATGAGGCGGGCGCTGGCTGGCATGCAGCATTTCCTGGGCATGAGCCAGTGTTTGGTCAGAGAGCGTCACTCCGCCTAGCATGCGTGCAAGCTCGCTGATGCGGCCTCGCTCGTCCAGCAAGGCCATATAGGTACGCGTAGTATCCCGCTTGGCACGCTTTTCAATATGCAGGTGCTGATGCGCCTGCGCGGCCACCTGGGGCAGGTGCGTCACGGTCATTACCTGGCCGTTCTCACCTAGCTTGCGCAGTAACTGGCCGACAATTTCCGCCGTGGCGCCTGAAATACCCACATCCACCTCGTCAAACACCAGGCTTGGAATCGTCGAGTGCGAGGCGGCCACCACCTGAATCGCCAAGCTGATACGCGAAAGCTCACCCCCAGAGGCAACTTTGGCGAGCGGGCGAGCAGGCTGGCCTGGGTTGGCGCTGATCAAAAACTGTACGCTATCCAGCCCTTCAGGCGTAGGCGTTTCACGCGAAGCAACGGCCACTTCAAAGCGCGCCTTACCCATGGCCAAAAAGGCCAACTGCTGCTGAACTTCTTTGCCCAGCCGCAGGGCAGCTTTTTGACGTGTATCGCTGATTTTCTTGGCTTCGCTGCGGTAGCGCTCACGATACTCGGCGACCTGTCCACTCAGCGCTTCAAGGTCCTCATCGCTGGCTTCCAACTGAGCCACTTCACGTTGAAGGGTGCTATGCAGGGCGTAAATTTCTTCAGGGGCGACGTGATGCTTGCGCGCAATGCGGTGTATATCCGTCAAACGCTCTTCCACCCACATCAGGCGCTCTGGGTCGAGCTCGGTGCTGCTGGCAAAGCGCTGCAACTCGCTTGAGGCCTCTTCCACCTGAATGCGCGCATCGCTGAGCATGGCGAGCGTATTGGCAAGTGTGCCCTTATCGCTGCCCGGTAGGGCGCTTAAGTGTGCATAAGCTTGATTAAGAAGCGACAGCGCGCCGCCGTCATCGCTGGCGCAGCAGTCGGCAGCCAACTGGGTTTCACGCAGCGTCTCTTCGGCATGCGCAAGGGTCAGTTGCTCCTCTTCAAGCGTCTGTAGTTCGCCTTCGCCCAGGTCCAACTGGTCCAGCTCTTCAACCTGGTAGCGCAGCAGTTGGCGCTTGGCTTCTACTTCACTGCCTTCTTCACTGAGCTTTTTAAGCCGTCGGCGCGCATTGCGCCATTCGTGGAAGGTTTCTGCCAGTTGCTGGCGAGCCTCCCGTAGCCCGGCATAGTCATCCAGCAGGGCCAGGTGCACCTCTTCACGCATTAACGCTTGATGGGCATGCTGGCCATGAATTTGAATGAGCTGCTCGCCAAGCGATTTTAAGTCCGAAATGGTCGCTGGTTGGCCGTTAATCCACGCTTTTGAACGTCCACTGGCGGTCACTACACGGCGCAGTAGGCATTCGTCGGTGGGGAGCTCGCGGGCCGTTAGCCACTCGACGGCGGCGGGCAGGTGTTGAATGTCGAAACGCGCCGATAGGTCGGTGCGCTCGCAGCCGTGGCGCACGCTGCCAGCATCGGCACGCTCACCCAGGCACAGGCCCAGTGCGCCTAGGAGAATGGATTTGCCTGCACCTGTTTCCCCCGTAATGGCCGTCATGCCGTGGGTCAGGTCAAGCTCAAGGCGGTCGACAATGGCGTAATCTTGAATCGCTAGCTGAGTAAGCATGATGCCTCCTGAGGCGGTGCGACACAGAAGCTGGATACTTATCCAATAAATGTTGTTTTATACAGTAGTCGATAACTGACTTCAATGCTCCTCTTGAGATGGCTTTTATGGCCCCCATATAGCCTCTATACGTGTTTAAGGCTGTTTTAAAACTGATTTATTGATTACTTTTTATGAGCAGTGTTGGGCAGAAAAAGCCCGAACCCTTTTGAGGAGCATGGCATGGCAAAAGAACCGCAAACTCCATTAGATGACGAACTCGCTCGCCAACAGCGTGAGGCCGATATGGACCAGGAGTCTGAAGAGCGCTTGATTGATGGGGAACTGGAAGGCCTGATTAACGACGAGGCGCCGCTTGAAGGCAGCTTCGCCGACCCGGAGGCCGATGTACTCGCCGCTCAGGTAAATGAGCTGGAGCAAAACCTGGCAGAAGCCAAGGACCAGGCGTTGCGCGCCGCCGCTGAAGCGCAGAATGTTCGCCGCCGTGCCGAACAGGAAGCAGACAAGGCGCGTAAGTTTGCCTTGGAAAAATTTGTAAAAGAGCTGCTGCCGGTGGTGGATAGCCTGGAAAAAGCGCTTGAATCCATGCAGGACGACGCCTCTGAGGCGCACCGCGAGGGCGTTTCCATGACGCTCAACATGCAGCTAGGGGTGCTCAATAAGTTTGGTGTTGAAAGCGTTGAGCCCCAAGGTGAGCCCTTTGACCCCCAAGTGCACGAAGCCATGGCGATGGTGCCGAACCCCGAACTTGAGCCCAACACCGTAATGGAAGTGATGCAGAAAGGTTACTTGCTCAATGGTCGTTTGGTTCGTCCTGCGATGGTCGTGGTCAGTCAGAAGGCAAATTAAGCCGATTTAGTGACGTAAAGCGTAAAAAAGCCCTTGAAAAGTCACTGGCGGCCCCCAGATAAAGGTCAACCCCGCGGGGAAATCCCGCACACGTTTTAAGTATTGAGACAACTGAATTCGAGGTTTTTGCTATGGGACGCATTATTGGTATTGACCTGGGTACTACCAACTCTTGTGTGGCAGTACTTGATGGCGACAGTGCTAAAGTTATCGAGAATGCTGAAGGTGGCCGTACCACGCCTTCGATCATCGCTTACACCGATGACGGCGAAACTCTGGTAGGCCAGGCCGCCAAGCGCCAAGCCGTTACCAACCCGGAAAACACGCTTTACGCCATCAAGCGTCTGATCGGCCGTCGCTTTAAAGACGACGTTGTTCAGAAAGACATCAAGATGGTGCCCTACAAAATCGCTGAAGCAGACAACGGCGATGCGTGGGTAGAAGTAAAAGGTAAAAAAATGGCGCCGCCGCAAGTAAGTGCGGAAGTGCTGAAGAAAATGAAGAAAACCGCCGAAGATTACCTCGGCGAAGCGGTAACGGAAGCGGTTATCACCGTACCGGCTTACTTCAACGACAGCCAGCGTCAGGCCACTAAAGATGCAGGCCGCATCGCGGGTCTGGACGTTAAGCGTATTATCAACGAGCCGACCGCAGCCGCACTCGCCTACGGTATGGACAAGTCACGCGGTGATAAAACCATCGCCGTTTATGACTTGGGTGGCGGTACGTTCGATATCTCGATCATCGAAATTGCCGACGTTGAAGGCGAAACCCAGTTTGAAGTACTCGCCACCAATGGCGACACCTTCCTGGGCGGTGAAGATTTCGACTTGGCGCTGATCAACTACCTGGTCGACCAGTTCAAGTCTGACAGCGGTATTGATCTGTCGGGTGACAACCTGGCCATGCAGCGTCTGAAAGAAGCCGCTGAAAAAGCCAAAATTGAACTTTCAAGCGCCCAGCAGACCGACGTTAACCTACCCTACATCACGGCTGACAACACTGGCCCGAAACACCTTAACGTTAAGGTGACTCGTGCCAAGCTGGAATCGCTGGTAGAAGAGCTGGTTCAGCGTTCACTTGAGCCCTGCAAAATGGCGCTGAAAGATGCGGGTCTGTCTGCGTCTGAAATCGACGAAGTGATCCTGGTCGGTGGCCAGACACGTATGCCGATGGTGCAGCAGAAAGCCGCTGATTTCTTCGGTAAAGAAGCGCGTAAAGACGTTAACCCTGACGAAGCGGTTGCCGTAGGTGCAGCGATTCAAGGTGGCGTTCTGGGCGGCGACGTGAAAGACGTACTGCTGCTGGACGTTACCCCGCTGACTCTGGGTATCGAAACGATGGGTGGCGTGATGACGCCGTTGATCGACAAGAACACCACCATCCCGACGAAGAAGACGCAAACCTTCTCCACGGCGGATGACAACCAGACGGCCGTGACCATTCACGTCGTTCAGGGTGAGCGTAAGCAAGTGACGCAGAACAAGTCGCTCGGTCGTTTCGACTTGTCTGATATTCCGCCTGCGCCGCGCGGTGTTCCGCAGATCGAAGTGGCGTTTGACCTGGATGCCAACGGTATTCTGAACGTTTCTGCCAAAGACAAAGCGACCGGTAAAGAGCAGTCGATTGTCATTAAAGCGTCCAGCGGTCTGACGGATGAAGAGATCGATCAAATGGTACGCGACGCTGAAGCCCACGCTGACGAAGATAAAAAATTCGAAGCGTTAGTACAGCTGCGTAACCAGGCTGACGGCATGATCCACGCAACGCGCAAAACCGTTCAAGAAGCGGGCGACAAAGCGACGGATGATGAGAAACAGGCCATCGAAACCGCCATCAGCGAGCTGGAAGAAGCCGTCAAGACTGACGACACGGACAACATCCAGAAGAAACTGGATGCACTGACCGAAGCGTCTGGTCAGTTGGCGCAGAAGATGTACGCCGAACAGGCGGAAGCTGCTCAGCAGGCGGATGAAGGTGCTGAGGATGCCAGCACCAAGCAGGAAGATGACGTGGTTGACGCCGAGTACGAAGAAGTCAACGACGACAAAAAACAGTCGTAACATCCTCTTTCTACCAAGGAAGAAGGTAACGCGGGAGGAGACTCCCGCGTTGCTGTTTCCGCGGTCAAGACGCCTAATCAAGAGCATAGTTAACCAGGAGGCGTAGGACCCATGTCCAAACGCGATTATTACGAAGTCCTGGGTGTCGATAAAGGGGCCGATCAGAAAGAGATCAAAAAGGCCTACCGCCGCCTGGCGCAAAAATTCCACCCTGATCGAAACCCGGACGATGATACTGCCTCGGAAAAATTCCGTGAAGTGTCAGAAGCTTACGAAGTGCTTAGCGATGGCGAAAAACGTGCGGCGTACGACCAGTTTGGTCATGCCGGTGTTGATGGCCAGGGCGGTGGCTTTGGCGGCGGCGGTTTCGGTGGTGGTGGCGCGGGTGACTTTAGCGACATCTTCGGCGATGTGTTTGGTGATATTTTCGGTGGCGCGGGCGGCGGCCGCCGTCGTGGTCCTAATGCGCCCGCACGTGGCTCCGACCTTCGCTACAACCTGGAGTTGGACCTTGAGAGTGCGGTAGCCGGTACCACTGTCGACATCCGTGTGCCACGCCACATTGAGTGTGACCGCTGTGATGGCGATGGCGCTGAGCCAGGTTCTTCCAAGGAAACCTGCCCCACGTGTCATGGCCACGGCCAAGTGCGTATGCAGCAGGGCTTTTTCGCAGTACAGCAAACCTGCCCGACCTGTCACGGTAGCGGCCAGCACATCAAAGTGCCGTGCCACAAATGTAACGGCGAAGGCCGTGTGCGTGAAACGCGTACGCTCTCTGTGAAGATTCCGCCGGGTGTTGATACCGGTGATCGCATTCGTCTGAACGGCGAAGGCGAAAGCGGCGTTAATGGTGGCCCAGCGGGCGACCTTTACGTTCAGGTTTCTATCAAAGCGCACCATATCTTCCAGCGCGATGGTAAAAACCTGCACTGCGACGTACCGATCAACTTTGTTGATGCCGCGCTGGGTGGCGAGCTTGAAGTGCCCACGCTTGATGGCCGTGTGAAGCTGAAGATTCCACCGGAGACGCAAACCGGCAAACTCTTCCGTCTACGCGGCAAAGGTGTCAAACCAGTGCGCGGTGGTGCGCCGGGCGACCTGCTCTGCAAAGTCGTTATCGAAACCCCGGTCAACCTGGGTGAAGAGCAGCGCGATTTGCTGCGTAAATTCCAGGAAAGCCTGGAAGGCAGCAATAGCCACTCACCCAAGAAAACTGGCTTCTTCGACAGCGTGAAGAAGTTCTTTGAAGAGATGAAGTCCTGATATTAGTGTGACTGCCCTAACGTAATTGTACAATGTTAGGTTCCGTAGACCCTCGGCCCAGGCCGGGGGTTTTTGACGTTTAAGGAACATAAAGCGTAATGGATAGCTTGCAGGACAAACCCACGTTGGGCATTTGGCTCAGAATTCTTTCCGGTCTGCTGTTTACCGGCATGTTGGTGTGTATTAAAGCGGTGAGTGATGACGTGCCGGTGGGGCAGTCGGTGTTTTTCCGCTCGTTGTTTGCGCTGTTGCCGATTATGGTTTTTCTGATGATTCGCCGGGAATTCCCGGGAGGACTGGCGACGCGTCGTCCGTTGGGCCATGCGCTGCGTTCGGGGTTGGGGGCGGCGGCGATGTTTGCCTCGTTTGCGGCGGTCGCACTGCTGCCCGTTGCCGAGGCAACGCTGTTGGCTCAGCTAACGCCGGTGTTTATGGCAGTGGGCGGGGTGCTATTGCTGGGTGAGCGGTTCTCGTTTTATCGCGCTGGGGCTATTTTGTTGGCGCTTGCCGGTATGGCGGTGCTGGTGTTGCCAGGCCTTAATGCCAGCTCTGAAAGTGGCCTGATGACCGGCTATGTGTTGGGCGCGCTAAGCGCACTTTTAACGGCAGGGGCGCTGCTTACCGTTAGGCGCATTTCACGCACTGAAACAGCAGCTTCTATCGCTTTTTACTTTATTTTGGTGTCTGCGCTTGCGGGGCTGGCCACGCTGCCGTTGGGGTGGGCGGCGCTGGATACAAAGGCCCTTTGGCTGTTGGTGCTCTCGGGGCTGTTTGGTGGTGCGGCGCATATTGCCATGACGCTGGCACTGCGCTATGCCGAGGCATCGCGGCTTGCACCGTTTGAATACATTGCACTGATTTGGCCAGTAGCCGCCGACTGGGTGCTGTTCGGTATTCCGGTATCAAGTAATTTCTTGCTGGCGCTTCCCTTGATGCTCAGTGGGGTGGCGCTCGCCGCCCTGGAAGGGCGGCGGTTTAGACAGCTTCTTCGACGATAAGCTGGGGGCGGCCTTTCGAGCACGGCTCGATACGCGCCGCCACCTTGTACACCTGGCGCAAAAGCTCAGGGGTAATGACATCTTTGGTCTGGCCGCATGCGATCAGGCGGCCGTTTTCAAGCACCATGGAGGCATCGGTAAAGCGCAGCGCATGGCCTAAATCGTGGAGTGCCACCAGAATCAGCATCTGGCGCTCATCTGCCAAGCGGCGCAACACCGTTAGCAGGTTGATCTGGCGGTTAAGGTCCAGCGCCGACGTGGGTTCATCCAGCATCAGAATCTCGGGCTCTTGTACCAGTGCCTGCGCCGCGCTGACCAACTGGCGTTGGCCGCCGCTTAAATCGCCAATGTCACGCTCGCCAAGTGGCGTGATATTAAGCTCTTCAAGTGCCCGGTCCACCTGGGCCAGATCCTCTGGCTGCACTTTCAGGCTGCGTCCTTGCATGCGTGCGAGCAGCACCGACTCATAAACCGTCAATACCGCTTTGGCGCCGGTGTCCTGGGGCATATAGGCCACCGGGCGCCCGGCGCTTGTATGGCGAATAGCGACGTCACCTTCGCCTTTCAGCAGGCCTAGAATACGCCTGAAAAGCGTCGATTTCCCGGCAGCGTTAGGGCCCAGCAGGGCAACGACTTGACCGCCTTGAAAGCAGGGCGTCGTGATATCTTCCAGAATTGAGCGGCGTCCGTAGCGGGCCGAGACGCGGGTTAGCTGTAGGGTTACCATGAAGCCTTCTTGTGGTTGAGCACCAGAAACAGGAAGAAGGGAATGCCCACCAGCGACGTGATAATACCGATGGGAATAATCGTGCCTGGAATAATAATCTTGGAGATCACCGAGCCCACCGAAAGAATCAGTGCACCGCAAAGTGCTGAACCCGGCAGGAAGAAGCGTTGATCTTCACCCAGCAGGATGCGTGCAATATGCGGTCCTACCAGGCCGATAAAACCGATAGTGCCCACAAACGCCACGGCCACTGCGGCAAGCAGCGATACCAGCACCAGCACTTCCAACCGCAGCGCACGTGGGTTAACGCCCATGCTTTCGGCCTTGGCATCGCCCAGGCGCATGGCGGTAAGCGCCCAGCCGTGACGGGCAAGCAGCGGCATAACGGCGGCAAGAATGCCCAGCGCAATCCAGAATTTGGGCCATGTCGCTTTGGTTAAGCTGCCCATGGTCCAGAACACCACTGCCGAGACGGCTTCCTGGCTTGCAAAAAACTGGATCAGCGCCATTAGTGAGTTGAAGATGAACACCATGGCGATGCCGAGCAGTACGATGGTTTCCACCGTCACGCCGCGTTTAAGGCTCAGCGCGTGGATGAGAAACGCGGTGAACATGGCCATGATAAAGGCGTTAAGCGGCACCACGAACTCAATGGCAGTGGGCACAATCGCCACGCCGAAGGCTAGCCCAAGGGCGGCGCCAAAGCTTGCCCCAGCGGAAATGCCCAACGTAAAGGGGCTGGCCAGCGGGTTGCTTAGAATGGTTTGCATCTGCGCGCCGGCTACCGAAAGGCTGGCGCCCACCACCAGGGCCATCAGCGCCACCGGCATGCGGATTTCCCAGAGAATGACACGTGCCTGCTGGCTGACGCTTTGGGGTGTCAGCAGAGCGGCGACCACTTCGCCCAAGCTATAGCGGGCTGGCCCCAGTGCCAAATCAACGCAGAGACTAAATAACAGCGCCACCACCAGCACCAAGAGAATCATCTGGCGGCGGAATACCTGAGTGCGGTAGAAGGCGCGCCCCTGTGAGTAGCTGTCGGCGGCAATAGTCTCAGTCGTCATGGAGCGATACCCAGTAACCCGGCTCGTAATCAATAGGCAAGAAGCGGTCGTGAAGCTCTTGCAGGGTGGCTTCAGGGTCTAAATCTTCAAACAGCGCTGGGTGCAGCCATTTGGCGAGCTGCTGAATGGCTACGAAGTAGTAGGGGCTGTTGTAAAACTGGTGCCAAATAGCGTGGAAGTTACCATCTTCCACCGCCTGGATACCGGTCATGGCGGTACGCGAGGTCAGCGCTTCAAGCTTGGCGTGAGCGGCTTGCATATCAGAGCCGGGCCCTACGCCTACCCAGGCACCGCCGGGTACGTAGGCGTCCCAATTACCGCCGGTCACAACAACGTGATCAGGGTTTGCAGCAATGATCTGCTCAGGATTTAGCGTGCCGAAACTGCCGGGAATGATGCCGTCGGCAATATTGGTGCCGCCTGCCAGTGTCACATACTCGCCGAAGTTACCGGGCCCAAAGCTCATGCAGCACTCATCCGAGTAGCCGCCCGCGCGGTCGATAAAGACGCTGGGGCGCTCGGGGTTCGCTTCGTTAATGACATCGGTCACCCGCGCCAGCTGCGCCTCAGCGAAGTCAATAAACTCCTCAGCCGCCGCTTCGTCGTTCATGACCTGGCCCATGATGCGCATGGAGGGGATGGTGTGCTCGATGGGGTCTTCACGAAAATCGACGTAGATGATCGGAATGCCCAATTGAGCAAGTTTGTCATCATAGGCGGCATCTTCGGTGGCGGCTTTGGCCTCAAGGTTCATAAAGACCACGTCAGGGTTAAGCGAGGCGGCCTGCTCAACGTCGAAGGTGCCGTCTTTAAAGCCGCCAAACGTTGGCAGAGCTTCAATTTCAGGAAAGCGTTCCGCGTAGCGGGCGTAGTTATCAGGGTCTGCTTGGAAAAAATCTTCGCGCCAGCCGACGATATGCGCAAACGGGGCTTCAGGCTCCAGTAGGCCGAGCATGTAGATCTGACGACCCTCACCCAGGATAACACGCTCAGCGGGCGCCTCCAGTGTGACTTCACGGCCGGTAACATCGGTAACGGTAACAGGGTCTGCCGCTGCCGTAGTGCAGCTCACAACCGCTGCCGTACCTATCAGCGTTTTTAAAAGAGAGGACGTCATAAGCGTATTGATCACTTGTGGGTGGGTCGGTTGTCAGTGCGCCAAGCTGGAGCTGGTGTCAGCGCATAGCATCGAATATGAAGTTTTTGGGTATAATTCGCATTCTCATAGTGATGCATTATCATGGAATCCGATGTAGCTGTCGAGATGACATCTGTTACGGTAAGAACATTTTTCAGACGGTGCTGAACACGCTGTTGCGCTATCAAGGCATTTAACTGTTTGGCGGCTATCCCTGTTACCCATAAGCTAGAGGTAACACCCTTTATCCAGTGGAGAATACTATGCCTTTATCACGTGCTGAAATTGCGACTGCATCAGGCGAGCGCATCATTAACCGGCTTTGCAAGCACTGGGCGCATAAGTTGGAGGTTGAGCACAGCCAGCAGGAGGGCAGGATTGTATTTCCTGACAAAGGCACCTGCTTGTTGCACGCAGAAGCTGACAAGTTGCTGGTGTCTATCGAAGCCCTGGAAGAGGAGCATCTGGATCAGTTGGAAGGCGTGGTGGAAAATCACCTTGTGCGCATGGCGAAAGACGAGGAACTGATTGTCGTTTGGCAAAACTGACGCTTTTAGAAGACATGCCTTTAGATGCTAGAGCGTTGAAAACCAGCGGCAAGGAAAGTCAGGCCGCCTGAAACACAAGCACAGCACTGCTTGAAGCGTCTGTTATAATCACCGCTTGGTTACTATTCAGTTTGATTCGACGTAATTGATCGCAAAATGCAGGAGTTCGCATGACCCGAGTTGCCATTGTAGGCGTGGCTGGCCGAATGGGCCGTACGCTGGTAAGCGCTATTGAACAGGATGCTGGCGCGACGCTCGCCGGTGGAATTGTCGAGCCAGGCAGCTCGTTGGCAGGTGCGGATATTGGTGAGTTAGCGGGCGTGGGCAAGTGCGGTGTTAGCGCAGTCGACTCCCTTGACGCAATCGTTAACGACTTCGATGTGCTGATCGACTTTACCGCGCCCCAGGTAACGCTGGCGAATCTGGCATTTTGTGCCAAGCACGATAAGTGCATGGTGATCGGCACCACGGGCATGAGCGATGATGAGCTTGCCCAGCTGGATAGCTACCGCGATAAAGTGGCGATGGTGTTCGCACCTAATATGAGCGTTGGGGTTAATCTCACGCTCAAGCTTCTGGAAACCGCCGCTAAAGCGCTGGGCGATGAAGGCTACGATATCGAGATTATCGAGTCGCATCACCGCCACAAGGTGGATGCGCCCTCCGGCACTGCGATTAAAATGGGCGAAGTGGTGGCCGATAGCCTCGGTCGTACCTTAAAAGAGCACGGCGTGTTTGAGCGAGTAGGCCAGTGTGGTCCGCGTACCGATAAAGAGATTGGCTTTGCCACTGTACGTGCGGGCGATATCGTCGGCGAGCACACGGTGATGTTCGCCACCGAAGGCGAGCGCATCGAAATTACCCACAAGGCTTCCAGCCGCATGACGTTTGCCAAAGGCGCTGTACGTGCGGCGCGCTGGGTCGCAGGCCAAAAGCATGGCCGTTACGACATGCAGGATGTGTTAGGGCTTTAGTGAGAAGCATCGCATCGATCTTGGCCCGCTTTAGAAGCGCACCACGCGTTGCGGGTTTTTATGGGTAGTCAAAGGCCAGAATATGCTGTAACATTCCATAAATTTTGGCCGGGTGGCCCATGAAAAACAGACGGCGCGCTTGTTGCGTTGGTCAGCCCACTGCCTGCTCAGGTTCGTTAGTGCGAATTTAGTGACAGCGAAATTAGCTACAGCGTCTGTATTGCCTTTGGCATATAGGCCTGATCACAGACCTGAGATGCCCAGAACAACAAGCGGGATGAAACCGATTTTTTCTTTATCGGCTTCGTCCCGCTTTTTTACGACCCGAGTTTTAAGCATTTGATACTGAAGTTTTGGTAGCTGGGTTTCAACGCCGGGTTTAAAAAAACCAGACTTCAAACATTAATCTCGATTCTGGTGAGGGCATCCTGCGGATGTTTTCAACCAGCATCGCTGAGCCTGCGCCCACAGGCTCCCACCAGCATGGGAGGACCTTGACTTGAATAACCCCGCATTGAGCAAACCTGCGATTTTGGCCCTGGAAGACGGCAGCGTGTTTCATGGAATCGCCATTGGCGCGGACGGATTAACAAGCGGTGAGGTAGTGTTCAATACAGCCATGACCGGCTATCAAGAAATCCTGACTGACCCCTCCTATACCCGCCAAATCGTAACGCTCACTTACCCCCATATCGGCAATACCGGCATTAACGCTGAAGACATTGAGTCAGCTTCTATTGCCGCCGCCGGTTTGGTTATCCGCGACTTGCCCCTGATGGCCAGCAGTTTCCGCTCTGAGCAAACGCTGTCTGACTACCTGGCAAGCCAAAACGTTGTGGGTATCGCTGATATTGATACCCGCCGCCTGACGCGTATTTTGCGCGATAAAGGTGCCCAAAACGGGGCGATTTTGGCAGGCGAAGACGCACAGGGTGATGACGCCGTTGAGCGCGCGTTGGCGGCCGCCAACGCCTTTCCTGGTTTGAAAGGTATGGACCTGGCCAAAGAAGTCTCCTGCAAAGAGGCTTATGAGTGGACAGAAGGTGAGTGGACGCTGGGCGAAGGCTATGCGGATGCAACGAAAGGCGAGCGCCCTTACCATGTTGTGGCGTTTGATTACGGCGTGAAATTCAACATTCTGCGCATGCTGGCTGCCCGCGGCTGCCGCCTGACGGTGGTGCCCGCGCAAACGCCCGCCGCTGATGTGCTGGCGATGAATCCGGACGGCGTTTTCCTGGCCAACGGCCCAGGTGACCCCGAACCCTGCGATTACGCCATCAAAGCCATTCAGGACGTACTCGAAACGGACACGCCGGTGTTCGGTATTTGCCTGGGCCACCAGTTGCTCGCGCTCGCCTCGGGTGCCAAAACCGTCAAAATGAACCATGGCCACCACGGTGCTAACCATCCGGTTCAGGATTTGGACACGGGCGCTGTGATGATCACCAGCCAGAACCATGGTTTTGCCGCCGATGAAACGAGCCTGCCGGCCAATTTGCGCGCCACCCATCGTTCGCTGTTCGACGGCACGCTGCAGGGTATTGAGCGCACCGACCGACCCGCATTTAGTTTTCAGGGTCACCCGGAAGCCAGCCCCGGCCCGCGTGATGTAGCGCCGCTGTTTGATCGCTTCATCACGATGATGCAGGCACGCCGCTAACGCAGGCTCTGCTTCATCACTGTATGCCGCTTTTGTCGCTCTTCGTCACCATTTTTTGCGGGAACCGTTATGCCTAAGCGTACCGACTTAAACAGTATTTTGATCATTGGCGCTGGCCCGATTGTTATCGGCCAGGCCTGCGAATTCGACTACTCCGGCGCCCAGGCGTGTAAGGCGCTGCGCGAGGAGGGGTTCCGGGTTATTTTGGTGAACTCCAACCCGGCCACCATCATGACCGACCCGGCCATGGCGGATGCTACCTACATTGAGCCGATTACCTGGCAGGCCGTTGAGAAGATCATCGAGGCTGAAAAGCCCGATGCTATTCTGCCCACCATGGGTGGTCAGACCGCGCTTAACTGTGCGCTGGATCTGGAAAAACATGGCGTGTTGGAAAAGCACGGCGTGGAGATGATCGGCGCCAACGCCGACGCCATCAACATGGCCGAAGACCGTGACTTGTTTGACCAGGCCATGAAGCGTATTGGCCTTGAGTGCCCGAAAGCGAAAGTCGCGCACACCATGGACGAAGCGTGGGAAATTCAAGCCGAGCTTGGCTTTCCGACCATTATTCGGCCTTCCTACACCATGGGCGGCTCCGGCGGCGGCGTGGCGTACAACAAGGAAGAGTTTGAAGAGATTTGTACGCGTGGTTTCGAGCTTTCCAACAACCACGAGCTGCTGATTGATGAGTCGCTGCTGGGTTGGAAAGAGTACGAAATGGAGGTCGTTCGCGACAAAAAAGATAATTGCATCATTGTCTGTGCGATTGAAAACTTTGACCCGATGGGTGTGCATACCGGCGACTCGATTACTGTCGCACCGGCGCAAACGCTGACGGACAAAGAGTACCAGATCATGCGCGACGCAAGCCTTGCGGTGCTGCGCGAGATTGGCGTAGAAACCGGTGGCTCCAACGTGCAGTTCGGTATGGACCCGAAAACCGGCCGCCTGGTCGTGATCGAGATGAACCCGCGGGTGTCACGCTCTTCCGCACTGGCATCCAAGGCCACCGGCTTCCCGATTGCCAAAATTGCCGCCAAGCTGGCGATTGGCTACACCCTGGATGAGCTGCAAAACGATATTACCGGTGGACGCACGCCAGCGTCGTTCGAGCCGTCTATCGACTACGTGGTCACCAAGATCCCGCGCTTCACATTTGAGAAGTTTCCGCAGGCCAATGATCGCCTGACGACTCAGATGAAGTCGGTGGGCGAGGTCATGGCCATTGGCCGTACCTTCCAAGAGTCGCTGCAAAAAGCGCTGCGCGGTACGGAAACCGGTAACGACGGTCTCGACCCGATTATTACCGATTTCAACCCGGAAAATATGGCCCTGATCAAGGGAGAACTTCAGGCGGCAGGCGCTGAGCGTATCTTCTATGTGGCCGATGCCATGCGTTCAGGTATGAGCGTGGATGACGTCTTCGCACTGACCAATATCGACCCCTGGTTCCTGGTCCAGATGGAAGACCTGGTATTGACCGAAGCCGCCGTTGCCAAGCGCTCACTAAGCGATTTCTCTGCGCGCGAACTCTATCAGCTCAAGCGCAAAGGCTTTGGCGATGCGCGCCTGGCCACGCTGCTGAACGTGAGCGAAAAAGAGTTCCGCCAAACGCGTCAGGCCGCTGGTGTTCGTCCGGTCTACAAGCGCGTGGATACCTGCGCCGCTGAGTTCGCTTCTGATACCGCCTACATGTACTCCACCTATGAAGAGGAGTGTGAAGCGGACGTATCTGATCGCCAGAAGATCATGGTGCTGGGTGGCGGGCCGAACCGTATTGGTCAAGGCATCGAGTTTGACTACTGCTGTGTGCACGCCGCCTTCGCCATGCGCGATGACGGCTATGAAACCATCATGGTCAACTGCAACCCGGAAACCGTGTCGACGGATTATGACACCTCTGATCGCCTCTACTTCGAGCCGGTGACGCTTGAAGACGTGCTTGAAATTGCTGACAAAGAGAAGCCGGTTGGCGTGATTGTTCAGTTCGGTGGTCAAACGCCGCTGAAACTGGCTCGTGAGCTGGAAGCGGCTGGTGTGCCAATTATCGGCACCACACCGGATGCGATTGACCGTGCTGAAGACCGCGAGCGCTTCCAGGTGATGATCGACAAGCTCGGCCTGAAACAGCCGCCTAACGCTACCGCACGCAGCTTTGAAGAAGCCTTCGCCAAGGCGGAAACCATTGGTTACCCGCTGGTCGTGCGCCCGAGCTACGTGTTGGGCGGTCGGGCCATGGAGATCGTCTACGACGCCTCTGAGCTTGAGAACTACATGACCAATGCGGTCAAGGTTTCCAACGACTCACCGGTGCTGCTGGACCACTTCCTGAGTGCTGCCATTGAGATCGACATTGATGCGGTTTCAGACGGCCAGCAGGTAGTCATTGGCGGCATTATGCAGCACGTCGAGCAAGCGGGCGTTCACTCCGGTGACTCCGCCTGTGCGCTGCCGCCTTACTCGCTACCCGCCGATGTACAGGATGAGATGCGCGAGCAGATCAAGCAGATGGCCGTGGAGCTGGGCGTAAAGGGCTTAATGAACGTGCAGCTGGCCTGGCAGGATGGCGAGATCTACGTGATTGAAGTTAACCCGCGTGCGTCGCGTACCGTACCGTTTGTCTCCAAGTGCATTGGTACCTCGCTGGCCCAGATTGCGGCACGCTGCATGGCGGGCACGACACTTGCCGAGCAGGGCTTTGAGCGCGAAATCATTCCGCACTTCTATAGCGTGAAAGAGGCGGTTTTCCCGTTCAATAAGTTCCAGGGCGTTGACCCGATTCTGTCGCCAGAAATGAAGTCCACCGGTGAAGTAATGGGTTCAGGCGAGACCTTTGCCGAAGCATTCTTTAAGGCGCAGTTGGGTGCTGGCGAAGCAATCCCGGCGCTTGAGGGTGACCGCAAGGCGTTCCTTTCCGTGCGTGAGCCGGACAAGGCGGGGATTATCGAAGTCGCTCGTTCTCTGCTAACATTAGGCTTCACACTATGCGCGACACGCGGCACAGCCGAAGCACTGGAAGCCGCTGGGCTTGCGGTCGAGCACGTCAATAAAGTCTATGAAGGTCGTCCCCATATCGTCGATCTGCTTAAGAACGACGAAATCGCCTACATCGTGAACACTACCGAAGGTCGTCAGGCTATTAATGACTCTTCGGTCATTCGCCGTACTGCTCTTGCGCGCAAGGTGCCCTATGCAACCACCTTGGCGGGCGCTAATGCCGTTTGTATGGCACTTGAGTACGGTAGGGAGATTACGGTGCGTCGCCTTCAGGATCTGCATGCAGGAGCAAGTCAATGAACAAGGTCCCGATGACGGTTGCGGGTGAAAAAAGTCTTCGCGAAGAACTCAATCATTTGAAGGGCGAAGCGCGCCCGCGAGTGATTGCGTCGATTGCCGAAGCGCGTGAGCACGGCGACCTTAAGGAGAACGCCGAATACCACGCTGCCCGTGAACAACAGGGGTTTATCGAAGGCCGTATTCAGGAAATCGAGAGCAAGCTTTCGGTAGCGCAGGTGATTGATGTCACCAAGCTGCCGAATACAGGGAAAGTGATCTTTGGTGTCACGGTCGCTCTGCTCAACCTGGATACGGATGCCAGCGTGACCTACCGCATTGTGGGCGAAGATGAGGCAGATATTAAGTCTGGCCGCATTTCTGTCACGTCCCCTATTGCACGTGCGTTGATCGGTAAAGAAGAGGGCGACGTTGCCGTGGTGAAAACACCCGGTGGCGACGTTGAGTATGAGATCGAAAGCGTTGAATATGCCTAAGCGCTAGGTCTATAGAGCTAGTGGGTGCCCAACTTAATGGGCGCCCATAAAAAAAGCCCGCTTATCAGGTTGATATCAACCGAATCGCGGGCTTTTTATCGCTCTTTGTAACAGCCAGACAGTAACGCGTTAGTGGCGGCCGTGGTGACCCTCGAAGCGTGAAACGTTAGAGAGCTTCGGATTGGCTTTAGGGTTTTTGCGATAAAGCAGTGCCATTTTGCCAATCGTTTGCACGACGTCGGCGCGGCTGCCGGTGACCAGTTCGTTTAGCATGGCCGCACGGTCGTCACGCTCAGGCAGGGCAAGTTTCACCTTGATAAGCTCGTGATCGTTGAGCGCGCGGTTGAGTTCTGTGAGCAAATTTTCGGAGACGCCGTTTTCAGAAACGGTGACCACTGGGTTCAAATGGTGGCCAATGCTGCGAAATGCTTTCTTTTGTGCCTGTGACAAGCTCATGGTATCTTGCGGTATCCCGGTTAGCGCTTAACGTTCCATCTTACGGTGAAATGCCACCAAGTGAAAGCTATCGCGTTAACGCGCCCATCTCTATATTGCAGTGTTAGATTCTGATATGCAGCAAAAGCCCCCGAGTCGTAAACATTCAGTGAGCAAAACCAGCAACAACTGGAAGAAAGAGCACTTTGACGACCAGTACGTGAAACAGAGTTGGCAGGATGGTTATCGCTCTCGCGCAAGCTATAAACTGCTGGAGCTGGATGAAAAAGATAAGCTGCTTCGCCCGGGCATGACGATCATTGATCTAGGCGCGGCGCCTGGCGGTTGGAGTCAGATCGCCGCTGAAAAAGTCGGTATGGACGGTGTGGTGATCGCCTCTGACATACTGGAGATGGACGCGCTGGCAGGGGTGGACTTTATTCAAGGCGATTTTACGGAAGAGTCGGTGCTTAATGCGATTCTTGAACGGCTGGGAAATCGTCAGGTAGACCTTGTGATGTCCGACATGGCCCCCAATATGAGTGGTATGGCTGCGATTGACCAGCCTCAGGCTATGTACCTTGTAGAGCTGGCACTAGAGCTCGCCCGTGAGACACTGCCCCCCAAAGGCCGCTTTCTGGCCAAGGTGTTTCAGGGGGAAGGATTTGACGCCTACCTTAAAGAATTGCGCGGCAGTTTTGATCGTGTCGTGATCCGTAAGCCAGATGCCTCGCGGGCTCGTTCGCGGGAAGTCTACTTTTTAGCGGAGGGGTTTCGCGGCTAAACTGACAGGTCGTGCATAGCAAAGATTTATCATCGCGATTGCCAGACAGGCAGGCGCAAGGTGTGTCACATTATACGCATGAGATAAGCGTGATACAGATGGCCCAAAGTTAATAGTGCTTTGGCAATGGTTGAACGCCAGGTACTGGTGTAAGGTCTCAGTATTGGCGTTTAACTGACGGATTCTTGTAATGAGGGTAGCCCCTTGAACGATATGGCGAAGAACCTGATTTTGTGGCTGGTCATCGCGGCTGTGCTACTGACAGTGTTCAACAATTTTAGTACCGAAAGTGCTCCCCAAAGCACCAATTACTCCCAGTTTGTGGAGCAGGTGCAAAATCAGCAGGTGCGTAGCGTTACCATTGATGGCTATACCATTAACGGTGAGCGTACGGACGGTTCGCAGTTCCAGACGATTCGTCCGGCGGCTGAAGACCCCAAGCTGATGGATGACCTGCTAAGCAATAATGTAACGGTGGTGGGTAAAGCGCCAGAGCAGCAAAGCATCTGGATGCGCCTGCTGATCGCAAGCTTCCCGATTCTGTTGATCCTGGCCATCTTTATGTTCTTTATGCGCCAGATGCAGGGCGGCGCTGGTGGCGGTAAAGGCGGCCCGATGAGCTTTGGCAAGTCCAAGGCCAAGCTGCTTTCTCAGGACCAGATCAAAACCACGTTTGCCGATGTAGCCGGTTGTGATGAAGCGAAAGAGGAAGTGGAGGAGCTTGTCGACTTCCTGCGCGATCCAACCAAGTTCCAGCGCCTGGGCGGTACGATCCCTCGCGGTGTATTGATGGTGGGCCCGCCGGGTACCGGTAAAACGCTGCTGGCAAAATCGATTGCCGGTGAAGCCAAGGTGCCGTTCTTCTCGATTTCCGGTTCCGACTTCGTTGAAATGTTTGTGGGTGTCGGTGCATCGCGTGTACGTGACATGTTCGAACAGGCCAAGAAGCAGTCGCCCTGTATTATCTTTATCGATGAGATTGACGCGGTAGGTCGTTCACGCGGTGCCGGTATGGGCGGCGGTAATGATGAGCGTGAGCAGACGCTTAACCAGTTGCTGGTTGAGATGGACGGCTTTGAAGCCAACGAAGGCGTTATCGTGATTGCCGCGACCAACCGTCCGGACGTACTTGACCCAGCGCTGCTGCGTCCAGGCCGTTTTGACCGTCAGGTGACCGTTGGCTTACCAGATATCCGTGGCCGTGAGCATATTCTGGGCGTTCACCTGCGTAAGGTGCCGCTGGCAGAAGACGTTAAACCGTCGATTATTGCGCGTGGAACGCCAGGTTTCTCAGGTGCCGATTTGGCTAACCTGGTGAATGAGTCAGCACTGTTCGCCGCGCGCCGTAACAAGCGCTTGGTCAGCATGGAAGAGCTAGAGCTTGCCAAAGACAAGATCATGATGGGTGCTGAGCGCAAATCGATGGTCATGACCGATAAAGAGAAGCTGAATACGGCTTATCACGAATCGGGCCATGCGATTATCGGCCTGGTGATGCCTGAGCACGACCCGGTCTACAAGGTAACGATTATTCCGCGCGGTCGGGCATTGGGTGTCACCATGTTCCTGCCCGAGGAAGACCGTTATAGCCTGTCGCGTCAGCAGATTCTTAGCCAGATTTGTTCGCTGTTCGGTGGCCGTATCGCCGAAGAGATGACGCTGGGGGCCAACGGTGTCACCACCGGCGCTTCTAATGACATCAAGCGCGCTACCGAACTGGCTCATAACATGGTCGCGAAATGGGGGCTGTCAGACGAGATGGGCCCGATCATGTACGACGAAGATGAGTCACATCAGTTTCTCGGTGGCCCGGGCCAGGGCGGCAGCAAGATGAAGTCGGGTGACACAACGACGCGTCTTGATAAAGAAGTACGTAAGATTATTGACGATTGTTATGAGCAGGCGCGTCAGATCCTGACCGATAATCGCGATAAGCTGGAAGCCATGACCGAAGCGTTGATGAAGTACGAAACCATCGATGCCGACCAGTTGAAAGATATCATGGAGGGCCGTGACCCGCGTCCGCCGGAAGGTTGGAACGACGGTGATTCACCTGGTGGTGGCACGCCCGTTAGCGATGACGCACCGACGACGCAGAACGATTCACCGAACGCCACTGATCATGCGTCTGGTGGTGGTGCTTCAGGGGATGAGGGTGACGAGGATGATGACAAGCCTCGCCGACGCCCCTCTGACCCGCTAGGTGGTTCAACGGGCTCCTGATACGCTCCGGCCACTGCAAAGGCGCCCCAATATGGGGCGCCTTTTTGTTATGCTGTTATTCAGGCAGTAGCAGTGCTTCTTTTTAATAGGCAGCCGCATGAAATCAATAATTGACCCCTCTTTATCACCCGCAATGAATGAGAATGTGCACATGCGTTGCGGGCGCCATGTACTGGATCTCTCTTTTCCTCGCGTTATGGGGATTTTAAATGTTACGCCCGACTCTTTTTCTGATGGTGGTCGGCACGTAGCGCTGGATGACGCGCTGCGTCATGCCGAGCGTATGCTTGCCGAAGGTGCCGCGATTATTGATGTGGGCGGTGAGTCGACGCGCCCCGGGGCTGAGCCGCTAAGTGCTCAAGAGGAGCTTGATCGGGTCGGGCCGGTTGTTGAAGCGCTGGTTCGTGAGCTGGATGCGTTGGTATCAGTCGATACCAGCTGCTCGCTGGTGATGCGCGAATCAAGCGCGCTGGGCGCTGGAATGATTAACGACGTGCGTGCGCTTGAGCGTGAAGATGCCTTAATGGCGGCCATTGGCAGCGGGCTTCCTGTCTGTTTAATGCACCGCCAGGGTGAGCCGCAGGATATGCAGCAGTCACCTTCTTATGACCAGCCGGTGGAAGCGGCTGTCGCTGATTATCTAGCGCAGCGTGTCGCGGAGTGCGAGGCTGCTGGCCTGCGTCGCAGCCGTTTGCTGCTCGACCCGGGCTTTGGGTTTGGTAAAACGGTTGAACACAATTTGCGCCTGCTAAAATATATGGATGCCCTGCAGGCGCTTGGTTTGCCGCTGTTGGTGGGAATGTCGCGTAAAAGCATGATTGGCAAAGTGCTGGGGCGTCCGGTTGAAGAGCGTTTGGCGGGTGGTCTTGCGCTGTCTGCCATGGCCGTTGAGCGTGGCGCTAAAATTCTACGTGTGCACGATGTGGGGCCGACGGTCGATGCCGTTAATATGGCCTGGGCGGTACTCCAGGAGGGGTGCGACATGCCGCTAAACGAGGAAAAATATTCATGACACGACGCTATTTTGGTACCGACGGGATTCGGGGCACGGTCGGACAGGCACCAATCACTGCCGATTTTATGCTCAAGCTTGGTTGGGCAGCGGGCCAGGTATTGCGCCGCGAAAAGGGGCGGACGCGGGTGTTGATTGGTAAAGACACGCGTATTTCAGGTTACATGTTTGAGTCGGCGTTAGAAGCCGGGCTTTCAGCAGCAGGCGTTGATGTGTCGCTTTTGGGGCCCATGCCGACACCAGGTATTGCGTATCTCACCCGCACGTTTCGTGCCGATGCAGGGATCGTGATTTCAGCATCACATAATCCGTTTGATGATAACGGCATCAAGTTTTTCTCGGCAGAGGGTAAAAAGCTCCCCGATGAGACAGAAGACCGTATCGAAGCCATGCTGGAGGCGCCGTTAACGACCGCTGAAGCGGCCCAGCTAGGCAAGGCAACTCGGATCGGTGATGCCGCTGGTCGCTATATTGAATTTTGCAAATCGACACTGCCAGACCGCTTAAGCCTGCATGGGCTAAACGTTGTGCTGGATTGCTCCCACGGTGCGACCTATCACATTGCGCCAAACGTGTTTCGCGAGCTAGGCGCAGAGGTCAGCGTTATCGGCGCGTCACCTGATGGCTTGAATATTAACCATCAAGTAGGCTCTACACATCCTGCGGCGCTACGTGCTGCGGTCATCCACCGGGGGGCCGATTTAGGCATCGCATTTGATGGTGATGGGGACCGAGTGTTGATGGTGGATAGTGATGGCCGCGAAATTGATGGCGATGATATTCTCTATTTGATTGCTCGTGACCGTCATGAGCGAGGCCTGTTAGCAGGCGGCGTGGTCGGCACCTTAATGAGTAACTTTGGCCTTGCTGTCGCGCTTGAAAAGCTGGGTATCCCCTTTAAACGGGCCAAGGTGGGCGATCGCTTTGTCATGGAGATGATGGCGGCTAACGAGTGGGAGCTGGGTGGCGAAGCGTCGGGGCATATTGTATGCGGTCATGTGCAAACCACTGGAGACGGCATTGTCGCTGCTCTACAGGTGTTGGCATTGATGATCCGTGAGCAAGCATCGCTGCCGGAATTGCTGAAAGGGTTTGAGAAAGTCCCGCAGGCCTTGGTGAATGTGCGCTTGCCCGCTGGGACCTTGGCGCATGATGTCATGGCATTAAGCGCCCTGCAGGACGCTGTTGCTGACGTTGAAAAACAGCTGGGTGATCAAGGGCGGGTGCTGTTGCGGCCCTCCGGCACCGAGCCATTGATTCGCGTGATGGTAGAAGGCTGCGGTCACTTGAATGTTGATCAGTTGACTCAGGGGCTGGCTGATCGTGTTCAAGCCTTGCTCAAATAAGGCAGCTGTGCTTGTCAGCGGTTGTCTTGTCAAGGCCGCTCCTATACCATTTCGCTCCACCTTGAGTGAGGAGAGTTCATGCGTACGCCATTAATTGCCGGTAATTGGAAAATGAACGGGTCCGCTGCACTGATAAATGATTTTGGCAGCGCGTTTGCTGATGTCTCGTTACCTGCAGCCTTGGACGTTGTGCTTATTCCCCCCTTTCCTTATCTGGACGCGGCGCGTCAGGCGTTTCGCAATACACCGCTAGCGTTAGGCGCCCAGACGCTCAATCCTATCGAGTCTGGTGCACACACGGGTGAAGTGAGCGGATGTATGCTCAAAGAGTTCGAAGTGGCGTATGTGCTGGTGGGTCACTCCGAGCGTCGCGAGCTGTACTGTGAAAGCGATGAGCAGGTGTTTGATCGCTTATTGGCGGCGCTGGATAATGGCCTGACACCCATTCTGTGTGTGGGTGAGTCACTTGCCGAACGCGATGCCGAGAAGACCATGGATGTGGTATTGCGCCAGGTAGGCTATGCGATGACGCGTTTAGCGCCCGAGCAGCGCCAAGCGGTCGTGATTGCCTATGAACCCGTATGGGCGATTGGTACCGGGCGGACAGCAACGCCCGAGCAGGCGCAGGACGTAATGGCCGGAATCCGCGCCTACCTCGCAGAGTTTAGTGCAGCGCTCGCTGAGCAGATGCGGTTGCTCTACGGCGGCAGTATGAACGCAAAAAATGCGGCTGAGCTACTTGCCCAGCCGGATATCGACGGCGGTTTAGTGGGCGGTGCTTCGCTCAAAACCGATGATTTTTACGCCATTTGTCAGTCAGCAGGATAACGCCATGCAAGTTGCAATTCTTATGGTCCACGTGGTGATTGCGGTCGCCCTGGTTGTATTGATCCTGCTTCAGCAGGGTAAAGGTGCCGAAGCGGGTGCCGCGTTTGGAGGCGGTGCCTCGCAAACGGTATTTGGCTCGCGCGGTAGCGGTAGCTTTTTGTCGCGTACCACCGCGGTTCTGGCAGCAGGTTTTTTCGTAACCTCTATGGCGCTGGCGTACTTTGCAACGCAAGCAGGCCAGGCGCCGGAAGCGGGTATTCCTGATTCACGCCTGATCGAGCAACAGCAAAGCGTTCCAACGCTTGACGATAGCCCTGCAAGTGTGGATAATACCGCGCCAGTGCTAGAGGAAAGCAGCGAGTAAATGCTTGATGTCGCTTTCTTTAGCCTCCCCTGATGCCGAAGTGGTGGAATTGGTAGACACGCTATCTTGAGGGGGTAGTGACCGTATGGTCGTGCGGGTTCAAGTCCCGCCTTCGGCACCATCTGTTTTGCTGGCTCGCCAGCTTCCCAGACTCTTTATCAAACAACGTTCGTCAAAAAACGTTTTGATAAAGAAACCCAGGTTTAGCGCCTGAGACGAAAAGAGTTCTTGACGTAAGTGGTTCAAGTGTCTATTATCGTCGACCTAGATTGATGCGGGGTGGAGCAGTCTGGTAGCTCGTCGGGCTCATAACCCGAAGGTCATCGGTTCAAATCCGGTCCCCGCTACCATTTCCTGGTAGCACGTTAGATAGGCGACTAGCCTGACAGATCATGGTAATGAGATGTCGATAAGGGTTAATTGCCAAGTAGGTAAATCCTGCGCTGTGTTTCCTGGTTGGTATTACAGGTTTCTTATGAAAAGCCCCTTCCTGTGAAGGGGCTTTTTGTTAGCAAGCTTTTTGTTAACAAGCGTGTCTCAAGAGCGGATATCGTCCGAGTTGCCGGAGACACATTCCGGGTAACGCCAATCAGCCTCCTGGCTTCTCTAATAACTCCTGGCCAGGTGCCTGATGCAACGGCTATAGGAGCTTTGTCTGTGGCCACTAAACACGCAGCGCTACATGCGCTAATTGAACCTGTCGTCGCCGCCATGGGCTTTGAGCTATGGGGCATCGATCATGTTTCCCAAGGCAAGCATTCGCGGTTGGTGGTTTACATCGAAAGCGAAAGCGGTGTCAGTGTGGAAAATTGCGCTGATATTAGTCGCCAAGTCAGTGCTGTGATGGACGTGGAAGATCCCATTCCCGGTGAGTACCGGCTGGAAGTCTCTTCGCCCGGTATGGCACGCCCTTTATATACCCTGGATCAATTTACCCGCTATCAAGGCCACCATGTCGCACTTAAGCTGCGCGTGGCGTTTGATGGACGGCGCAAATACCAGGGGCTCTTGGCAGGTGTCGAGGGTGATGAAGTACTGCTACAACTGGATGGCGAGGAGTTCTGCTTTCCGATTGAAAGCATTGATTCAGCGCACATCGTACCGCAGTTCGACGATTAACCGGGTGGCGGCGCTGCCGGCAGGCTGCCGGGGTGATGCACAAAAGGACAGGTTTTCTGGCGAGGCAAACGCATGAGTAAAGAAATTTTAATGGTCGTTGACGCGATCTCCAACGAAAAAGGCGTCCCCCGGGATGTCATCTTCGAGGCGGTAGAAGCGGCTCTTGCGAGCGCGTCACGCAAGCGTTTTGAAAATGAAGAAGCCAATGTACGGGTGCGTATCGACCGCCGTACAGGGGAATACGACACCTTCCGCTACTGGACAGTGGTTGAAGATGACGAATTCGAAACGCCAGATTACGAAATCAAAGAGACCATCGCCGAGCAGCGCGACCCGCCTTTGAAGCTTGGCGACGTTGTTGAACAGCAGATCGAAAACGCGATGTTTGGACGTATTGCCGCCCAAACTGCCAAGCAGGTCATCGTACAAAAAGTGCGTGAAGCTGAGCGCGCTGAAGTGGTTCGCCAATATGCGGACCGTGAAGGCGAGCTGGTGGCCGGTATTGTCAAAAAGACCACTCGCGACGGCCTGATTATCGATTTGGGCGAGAATGCTGAAGCCTTCTTGCCGCGCAATGAGATGATCCACGGCGAGCGTTACCGCATGAACGAGCGGGTTCGCGCACTGCTGGTTAAAGTTGACCCGGATGCACGGGGTGCCCAGCTGCAGCTGTCGCGTACCAACCCGGCGTTGATTATCGAGCTGTTTAAAATTGAAGTACCTGAAATCGCTGAACAGCTGATTGAGATTAAAGGGGCTGCGCGCGACCCTGGCTCACGTGCCAAAATTGCCGTTAAGACCAATGATCGCCGCATCGACCCGGTAGGGGCGTGTGTGGGGATGCGTGGTTCACGCGTTCAGGCTGTTTCGTCTGAGCTGCAAAATGAGCGTGTCGATATCGTGCTGTGGGACGACAATCCCGCCCAGCTGGTCATTAATGCCATGGCGCCCGCTGATGTTGGGTCTATCCTTGTCGACGAGGATGCCCACGCAATGGACGTGGCGGTTGCTCAGGATAACCTGGCACAGGCAATTGGGCGTAGTGGTCAAAACGTACGCTTGGCGTCAGAGCTTACCGGCTGGCGTATCAACGTGATGACCGAAGAAGAAGCTGACTCCAAGCGCGAGCAGGAGATTGATAGCCTGGTGGACACGTTCGTTCAGCACCTTGAAGTGGACGAAGACGTGGCCCGCCTGCTGGTAGAAGAAGGGTTTACTACCCTGGAAGAAGTTGCCTACGTGCCGCTTGAAGAAATGCTCGAGATCGAAGAGTTCGATGAAGATCTGGTTGAAGAGCTGCGTGCACGTGCGAAAGACGAGCTGCTGACGATGGCGATTGCCTCGGAAGAAGCGCTAGACGGTGCCCAGCCAGCAACTGATCTGCTGGAAATGGACGGCATGGAGCGCCATCTGGCCTTCATTCTGGCTAGCCGTGGCATTGTCACTATGGAAGATCTCGCCGAGCAGTCTGTCGACGATCTGGTCGATATCGAGGAGTTGGACGAAGCGCGCGCAGCGGCACTGATCATGACTGCCCGTGCGCCCTGGTTTGAAGACGATAACGCATCGGATTCGAACACACAGTAAACAGGTCACGGGCTGAGGAGGGTCACTATGTCAGATATGACAGTTAAAGATTTTGCAGTAAAGGTGGGCCGTGATGTGCCCCGCCTACTAGAACAGATGAAAGAAGCTGGCTTGAAGCACGCCTCTGAAGGCGATGCCGTGTCTGAAGAAGACAAGCAGAAACTGCTGACTTTTCTGAAGAAAAGCCATGGCGGCGACAGCGACACTGATACAAGCAAAAACCGTATCACGCTGACCCGTAAAACGCGCAGCCGTATTAAAACCGGCGAACGCGGTAAAACGATTGAAGTGCAAGTACGTAAGAAAAAAACGTACGTCAAAAGCGCCGAAGAGGATAAGCCGAAAGTCGCTGAGCCTAAGCATTCAGGTCCGCGTCAGTTGGTAGGCGATATGGCCGAAGCCGAAGCCGAGCGTAAAGCGCGCGAAGCACGTGAAGCTGCCGAGAAAGCAGCCGCCGCTAAAGCCAAGGCAGCGGAAGACGCCGCGCGTAAAGAAGCCGAAGCGAAAGCAGCGGCTGAGCCTAAACTTGAAGTGCCCGAACTTCAGATCGAAGCTGCGCCAGCGACAGAGGAAATGCCGCCAGCACCGCCGAAAGAAGGCCGTACCGACCGTCGTACTGCACCGCCCAAGAAAGCTGTCGCGAAGAAAAAAGGTCGTGATGACGAAGATGACCGTGGTGATCGCGAAGAGCGTAAGCGCGGCGGCGGGGCGAAGAAAGTAAAACGTGCCGAGCGTCGTGGCGGCCGCCGTGGCCCAAGTCAGAGCGGCAATGGCAAGCACGGCTTCCAAAAGCCGACTCAGCCGATTGTACGTGAAGTATCGATCCCTGAGTCAATCAGCGTGGCTGAGCTTGCCGACAAAATGTCGATCAAGGCCAACGAAGTCATCAAGGCCATGTTTAACATGGGCGCGGCCGTGACCATCAACCAAACGATTGACCAGGATACAGCGGCCATCGTAGTGGAAGAGATGGGCCACAAGGTCAAGCTGGTGAAAGATGATGCGCTGGAAACGGAAATGCTTGAAGGCATCTCCTATGAAGGCGAAGAGATCACCCGCTCTCCCGTCGTGACCGTTATGGGTCACGTTGACCACGGTAAGACCTCACTGCTGGACTACATTCGCCGTGCCAAAGTGGCCACCGGTGAAGCGGGTGGTATCACCCAGCATATCGGTGCCTACCACGTTGAAGACAGCCATGGTGGCGTGACCTTCCTGGATACCCCTGGCCACGCGGCGTTTACCGCCATGCGTGCTCGTGGTGCCAAGGCAACCGACGTGGTTATCCTGGTGGTCGCTGCTGACGACGGCGTGATGCCCCAGACCATTGAGGCGATCGAGCACTCCAAAGCGGCTGAAGTACCCATGGTCGTTGCGGTGAACAAGGTCGATAAGATTGGTGTTGATTTTGACCGCATTCGTAACGAACTCTCGCAGCACGGCGTGATTTCCGAAGAGTGGGGCGGTGATACGCAGTTTGTACACGTTTCCGCCAAGACCGGTGACGGTATTGAAGAGCTGCTGGAGGCGATTCAGCTGGTTTCTGAAGTGCTTGAGCTGAAAGCAGTGCCGTCGGCACCTGCTAAAGGCGTTGTCGTTGAGTCGCGCCTTGACCGAGGTCGTGGCCCCGTTGCCACCGTACTGGTTCAAAACGGTACGCTGCAGAAAGGCGACATCGTTCTGGCTGGCCTGCACTACGGCCGTGTACGTGCGCTGACCAACGAACTTGGCCTGCAGGTTGAGAGCGTCGGCCCGGCCATGCCCGTTGAGATTCAGGGCCTGGACGGTACGCCGGATGCGGGTGATGACTTCATGGTCGTGGCCGATGAGAAGAAAGCCCGTGAAGTGGCTAACTTCCGTCAAGGCAAGTACCGCGAAGTACGTCTGGCGCGTCAGCAGAAAGCCAAGCTTGAGAACATGTTTAGCCAGATGGGTCAGGATGAAGTGGCCAAGGTTAATATCGTTCTTAAAGCCGACGTACAAGGCTCTCTGGAGGCGATTAAAGGTGCCCTGGAAGAACTCTCCACTGATGAAGTACAAGTGGCTGTGGTCTCTTCAGGTGTTGGTGGTATCACCGGTACTGACGCCAACCTGGCGCTGGCCTCTGAGGCAATCGTGGTCGGCTTCAACGTCCGTGCCGACGCCGCTGCCCGCGAGATTATCGAGCGTGAAGGCCTGGATCTGCGTTACTACAGCGTCATCTACCACTTGATCGATGAGGTCAAGCAGGCGATGAGCGGTATGCTCGCCCCCGACTGGAAAGAAGAGATCGTCGGTGTTGCCGAAGTGCGCGATGTGTTCCGTGCGCCGAAGATCGGTGCAGTGGCGGGTTGTATGGTCGTCGAAGGTTCCGTGTCTCGCAGCAAACGCATCCGCGTACTGCGTGACAACGTGGTCATCTACGAAGGCGAGCTCGAATCGCTGCGCCGCTTCAAGGACGACGTACAAGAAGTGCGTAACGGTATGGAGTGTGGCATCGGCGTGAAGAACTACAACGATGTCCAGGTCGGCGACAAGATCGAAGTCTTCGATCAAGTCAGAGTCGAGCGCAGCCTGTAAGGCCGCGAGGAGACAACCATGCGCGAATTTAAGCGTACCGACCGAGTAGCCGACCAGCTCCAAAAGGAGCTGGCGGTACTTATTCAACGCGAAGTGAAAGACCCGCGTTTGGGCATGATCACGGTGAGCGGCGTAACCGTTAGCCGTGATCTTGGCTACGCCGATATCCATGTCACCCTGTTGGGTGAGCAGGAGCCTGAGCGTATCAAGGAGAACCTGCAGGTGCTTAAGCGTGCCGCCGGTTTTCTAAGAAGCCAGATTGCCAAACGCATTCAGCTGCGCCATGTCCCTGAACTGCGTTTTCATTACGATGAGAGCGTGGTGCGTGGGCAGCACCTCTCTTCCCTGATTGAAGAGGCCGTGTCGACTGACCGGGCTCGTCAAGCAGGTGAAGAAGGTGATTCTGATCAAGGTGAGGAGACGCGCTAATGGCCCGTCGCCGTCGCGGTTTACCGGTCAATGGGGTGTTACTGCTGGATAAGCCCAAGGGCATTTCCAGCAACCATGCCTTGCAGCGTGTGCGTCGTTTGTTCGAGGCCCAAAAAGCCGGACATACCGGCACGCTGGACCCTATGGCAACCGGCTTATTGCCGATTTGCCTGGGCGAGGCCACCAAGTTCTCCGCGCACCTGCTGGAAGCCGACAAGATGTATCGCACCCGCGTTGAGCTGGGTGTGATCACCGACACCGGTGATGCAGAAGGCACGGTGATTGAACGCCGCGATGTGCCGTCGTTAACAGCGGATGACATTGAAGCTGCTATTGCGCGCTTTCGTGGTGAGATCGATCAGGTGCCGCCGATGTATTCAGCGCTCAAGCATCAGGGCAAAAAGCTCTATGAGCTGGCCCGCGAGGGTAAGCAGGTAGAGCGTGCAGCGCGGCGGGTAAGCGTGTATGATGCGCGCCAGCTTGCGTTTGACGGCGAAGCCTTCGAGCTTGAAGTCACCTGCAGTAAGGGGACTTACATCCGTACGCTGGCCGAAGATATCGGTTTGGCGCTTGGGTGTGGTGCCCACATCAGTCAGCTCCGCAGGCTCAAGACCGGGCCTTTTACGGGCGATGCGATGTGGACGCTGGAAGCGCTTGAAGCATTGGCGGATCAGGCCTCGCGTGAGGCTGAATTAATGCCCGCTGATGTGCTGGTGGATCACCTGCCGACGCTTGAGGTGGACGAAACGGCTTACGGGCGTCTAGCCCACGGTCAATCGGCCAACTTGAGTATTGGTGCGCTGGCCCCCGATGCATTGGCAAGACTTTATTATGCCGAGACGTTTATCGGCCTCGGTGTTGTAAAAGGTGCTCAGGAAGTAGCGCCCAAGCGGCTGTTAAGTACCGTCGCTATCTCGTAAGAGTCTGGGTAAAACGTTGCAAGGATGTGACGGTTTGCGCGAAAATAGTACTGGAAACAGTACGTCGAAAAGAGTCGCCTGAGACTGCAAATATGCGTGGTCTCACCCATTAAATTTTAGGCATATTGCTTACTGGAGAGACAGATGGCATTAACCGCTGAAACGAAAGCCGAAATCGTCAACGAATACGGCCGCGGCGATAACGATACCGGTTCCCCTGAAGTGCAGGTTGCACTGCTGAGCGCCAACATCAATGGCCTGCAGGACCACTTCAAAACCAACAAGCAGGATCACCACTCGCGTCGTGGTCTGATCCGCATGGTAAACCAGCGTCGTAAACTGCTGGACTACCTGAAGCGTAAAGATTTCGAACGCTATCAGTCTCTGATCCAGCGTTTAGGTCTGCGCCGCTAAGTTATTGTTGGCGAAGATTGAGAAACGGGCAGCTCCTTGTGAGCTGCCCGTTTTTTTATGCCTGTCAGTCACTGAGCAAGGTCTTTGCGCCCGGTGATTTTGGGTTTCTGGTAGCCCTATGGCGCTACAGCGCCTAGAATGGTGACGAGTCAAAACGACCCAAACGAATAGACAAGTAGATATTAATGTTAAAGGAAGTCGCCGTGAATCCGGTAAAAAAAACGTTTCAGTACGGTCGTAGCACCGTCACGCTAGAAACCGGGCGTATCGCTCGTCAAGCCACTGGTGCCGTTATGGTCACCATGGAAGATACTGTTGTGCTGTGTACCGTGGTGGCGCGCAAAGAAGCCAACCCCAGCCAACCCTTTTTCCCGCTCTCGGTTCATTACCAGGAAAAAACCTACGCGGTAGGTAAAATTCCCGGCGGCTTCTTTAAGCGCGAAGGACGCCCGACCGAGAAAGAAACCCTGACCTCGCGTCTGATCGATCGTCCGATCCGCCCGCTTTTCCCTAAAGGCTTTATGAACGAAGTGCAGGTTATCTGTACCGTTCTGTCCACTGATCGTAACCACGATCCGGATATTGCCGCGATGCTGGGCACCTCCGCTGCACTGAGCATTTCTGGCGTGCCGTTCAACGGCCCGATCGGTGCTGCGCGCGTTGGCTTCAACGAAGAGCAGGGTTATTTCCTTAACCCGACCGTTGAAGAGCTTGCGACTTCCGAGCTGGACATGGTCGTTGCCGGTACTGAAAACGCTGTGCTGATGGTCGAGTCCGAAGCCAAAGAACTTCTGGAAGACGAGATGCTGGGCGCCGTACTGTTTGGTCACCAGGAAATGCAGGTCGCGGTTAGCGCGATTAACGAGCTGGTTGCCGAGGCCGGCAAACCGCGTTGGGACTGGCAGCCAGCCCCTGAGAACGTAGCGCTGAAAACCGCCATTGCGGATGCGTTTGAAGCGCAGGTGGGCGATGCCTATCGCATCACCGATAAGATGCAGCGCCAGGATGCCCTGGCAGCCCTGAAAGATCAGGCGGTTGAACAGCTGGCAGCCATTGACGGTGAACCGGTGAACGACAAGTTCAGCAAAGACGAAGTAAAAGGTGCCTTTGCTGGCCTTGAGAAACGCGTTGTACGTTCACGCGTTGTAAAAGGTGAGCCGCGCATTGATGGCCGTGACAACTTCACCGTGCGCCCGCTGGCGATCGAAGTGGGCGCGCTGCCCAAGACTCACGGTTCGGCGGTGTTCACTCGTGGTGAGACCCAAGCGATTGCAGTGGCAACGCTGGGCACCCTGCGTGACTCTCAGTTGATCGAGTCGCTGGAAGGCGAGCGTAAAGACCGCTTTATGCTGCACTACAACTTCCCTCCCTACTCGGTCGGTGAAGCGGGCTTTATGGGTGGCCCGAAACGTCGTGAAATCGGCCATGGCCGTCTGGCACGCCGTGGTGTTCAGGCCATGCTGCCGTCTGAAGAAGCCTTCCCCTACACTATTCGTGTGGTATCGGAAATTACTGAATCCAACGGCTCAAGCTCGATGGCGTCTGTATGTGGCTCCTCACTTGCGCTGATGGATGCGGGTGTTCCGTTGAAAGCACCGGTGGCGGGTATCGCCATGGGCCTGGTGAAAGACGAAGATGGCTACGCGGTACTGACCGATATCCTGGGTGATGAAGATCACCTTGGCGATATGGACTTTAAAGTGGCCGGTTCAGAAGAGGGTGTTACTGCCCTGCAGATGGACATCAAGATTGAAGGCATCAACGAAGAGATCATGGAGACTGCGCTTCAGCAAGCCCACAAAGCGCGTCTGGGTATTCTTGAGCAGATGAATGTAGTCATCAGCCAGAGCCGTACCGACGTCTCCGATAATGCGCCTTCCATGGCCACCATCAAGATCGACCCGGACAAGATCCGTGACGTTATTGGTAAAGGCGGCGCCACCATTCGCAAAATTTGCGAAGATACTGGCGCGTCTATCGACCTTGATGACGACGGTACCGTGCGTATCTACGCTGAAGACAAGGCTGCGGCGAAAAAAGCCATCGATACCGTATTGGCGATTACGGCAGAAGCGGAAATTGGCAAACTGTATAACGGCAAGGTCGTACGTATTGCTGACTTCGGTGCCTTTGTGAACATCATGCCGGGTACGGATGGTCTTGTGCATATTTCGCAAATCGTGGCTGAGCGCGTTAACAACGTGCGCGATTTCCTGAACGAAGGCGACGACGTGATTGTGAAGGTGCTCGACATCGATAACCGCAACCGCGTGAAGCTCTCGATGAAAGAGATCACCGAAGAAGAGAAAGCAGCGTTTGCCGCTGAAAGTGAGAACACCGCGGACTAAGTCGCCGTAAGGTTGTCTCTTCCGCCCCCGTAGCCCCTGGTTGCGGGGGCGGAGTCGTTTGGTTGAAAGAAAGTGTGATTAAAAGAGCGTTTGGTTGGGTGGACGTTTAGTTAGAAGGAAGTAGGCATGGAGAAGGAACAGGCACCGCGTTGGTGGGCGGTGGTCGCCGTGATGATCGGCATTTTTCTATTGGTAACCGCTGAACAGCTGCCTATCGGGTTGTTGTCTCAGGTGGCTTCATCCATGGATGTAACGCCCGGTGTCGCTGGCTTGATGGTAATGGTACCGGGCGTGGTCGCCGCTTTTTCGGCGCCGCTACTGCCCGTGGCGGTAGGCCGGTTGGATCGGCGCATTATGCTCACGCTACTCATGGTCGTCATGGTGATTGGTAGCGTGCTTTCAGCGCTGGCCAGTAGCTTTATCCTATTGCTGGCCGCCCGCGTGCTGGTGGGTGTCAGTATCGGCGGTTATTGGGCCGTGGCCGGGAGTATTGCTCCGCGCTTGGTGCCCAGCGATAAAGTGCCCAAGGCTATGACGATTATTTTTGGCGGCGTAGCCGCTGCATCGGTGCTTGGCGTGCCACTGGGTACCTTACTGGGTGATCTAAGCAACTGGCGAATCGCGTTTGGGGCTTTGGGCGGTTTTAGCCTGTTAACCGCACTGGCATTGTGGTGCTGGCTGCCGCCACTTCCACCCAGGGAGCCAGTCCGTCTCAAAGTGCTGGCCCAGCAGTTCACTAGCCGTGGCGTTCGGGTCGCGGTTCTGGTCACGGGCTTTGTAGTTGTCGGACACTTTGCAGCGTACACTTTCATTAGCCCTATCCTTCAGGAGATAAGCGGTGTAGCTCAGCGCCATGTGGGCAGCTTGCTGCTACTGTATGGGGCGGCAGGAATTCTGGGCAATATCGCCGCAGGCATGTTCGCTGGGCGCCATCCTTACCGAGCGGTGCTGGCGATCCCAAGCTTGCTGCTATTGGTGGTGGCGTCTTTCCCGCTGCTCGGGGTCGAGCCTGTCAGCGGCGTGCTGCTACTCATGGTGTGGGGCGCGGCCTTTGGCAGCGTGTCGGTGAGCATACAGACGTGGATTTTACGCACCGCACCCAATACCGAAGCCGCGACCGCCTTGATGGCCTTTGTATTCAACCTCTCCATTGGGCTGGGCGCGATGGTCGGTGGCCGGGTTGTTGATGCTACTAGCCTGCCTATTACCATGTGGGCCGCATCGGGCCTATTCTTGCTGGGCGCGCTGTTGGTATGGCGAACACCCGCCACCATTGTGGGTGAAAAGCACCGCTAAGCGCCCCATGAGTGCTAGATGCGAAGCCTTGATGCATAAAAATGCCCCTGTCAGTGACAGGGGCATTTACATTTTAAGCGTTAATCGCTGAGATCAGGGGCGCTCAATCGCCAGTGCCACCCCTTGGCCGCCGCCGATACACAGCGTTGCCAGGCCTTTCTTGGCATCCCGGGCAATCATCTCATGAAGGAGCGATACCAGTACGCGACAGCCAGAAGCGCCAATCGGGTGGCCCAGGGCAATCGCGCCACCGTTGACGTTGACCTTGGATATATCCCATCCCAGCTCTTTCTGAACAGAAAGGGCCTGTGCCGCAAAAGCCTCGTTGGCTTCCGCCAGGTCCAGGTCCTCCAGGCTCCAGCCGGCTTTTTCCAGGCAGCGACGGGTAGCTGGCACGGGGCCAATACCCATAATGGCAGGGTCTACGCCCGCATTGGCATAAGCGGCAATACGTGCCAGCGGCTCAAGACCTAACGCCTTGGCTTTTTCTGCCGAGCAGATCATCACAACGGCCGCGCCATCGTTCAATGAGGAGGCGTTACCTGCGGTAACGGTGCCGTCCTTTTTGAACGCTGGGCGCATGCCCGCCAGCTTTTCAGCGGTAATTTCGCGCGGGTTCTCGTCGGTATCAAACACAACGGGATCGCCTTTGCGCTGGGGGATTTGCACCGGCACGATCTGGCTTTTAAATTTGCCCTCTTTAATGGCGTTGGCAGCGTTCTGTTGTGACTGAGCGGCAAACGCGTCCATTTCCTCGCGGGTGATGCCGTATTTTTCAGCCAGATTCTCTGCAGTGATGCCCATGTGATAGTCGTTGAAGGCGTCCCAAAGGCCGTCATGCACCATGGTATCAATGGCTTTCCAATCGCCCATGCGCTGACCAGTGCGCGAATGGGGCAATACATGGGGAGACGCCGACATGTTTTCCTGCCCACCCGCCAGAATCAGCTCAGCGTCGCCACAGCGAATCGCTTGTGTTGCAAGATGCACGGCTTTTAGGCCTGAGCCACATACCTTGTTGATTGTCATGGCCGGTACGGAAGCCGGCAGGCCCGCTTTAATTGCCGCCTGACGAGCAGGGTTTTGCCCTACGCCCGCCGTCAGTACTTGGCCGAGGAGTACTTCGTCCACCTGGTCGGGGGAAACGCCGGTTGATTCAAGGATATCCTTAATCACTAACGCGCCAAGCTCGCTTGCAGGAATGCCTGCCAGTGAGCCGCCAAAGGAACCGACCGCGGTGCGGCGAGCCGCAACAATGACCACTTCTTGCATGAGATGACTCCTAACGTGAGTAAGGTAGACCGTCTGTTTTGCTATTTTGTTTGTACGGGCCTGTTTTTACGGACCTGTTTTACTGTCTGTTCTTGCTATCTGTTCTTGCTATCTGCTCTTACTGCCTGATGTACTGAGCATAACCTGCGCTATCTGTTTTTTTATGTCAGGCTTGCTACTCAGCATAGGGGAAAGTTGTGCGTTGCGGCAATGCGCTTTTTTAAAGGCAAATAAAAACGGACCCTGAAGGCCCGCTCGATAGATGACTAGAATGCGTAGCCTACGCCAGCTGCACCGGGATAGCGTTGCTGGTATGGCTAACCTCGTTACCTTCCTGCAGGTAGACCAGAGCTGGCTGGTGCTGTTCAAGCTCGGCTTCCGAATAGTGGGCGTAGCTACAAATAATAATCCGGTGACCGGGGGCGGCTAAATGCGCCGCCGCGCCGTTAATCGAAATCAAACGAGAGCCTTCTTCGCCACGGATCGCGTAGGTGGTAAAACGCTCACCGTTTTCAACGTTATAGATCTGGATTTGTTCGTTTTCACGAATACCGGCCATATCCAGCAGGTCGCCATCAATGGCGCAAGACCCTTCGTAGTTAAGCACTGCATGGGTAACGCGTGCCATATGGAGCTTGGCTTTGAGCATAATTGTTTGCATAACAACTCCTGGTTGCGAAGCCTGCGGCTTGGCGATAAAACGTAATGGATCAAGCGGGCAGTTGCACGCTGAGATTATCAATCAAGCGAGCGGGACCTAGCCGAGCAGCGGCCAGTAATACCGCGTCACGCGTGGTGGTGCTAACAGGCGTTAACTCGGGCGTACGAAGCTCAAGATAATCGGGCGTAAAGCCTGCCTCGGTAAGCTCAATCAACCCGTTCGCCAGCATGGTTTCAAGCGGCTCCCCCTGCTCTAACGCGTCGCGCAATTCACACAGCGTGCGGTAAAGCGTAGGGGCTATCGCGCGTTCGGCATCGCTCAAGTAGCCGTTACGCGATGAAAGCGCCAGCCCATCGTCGTCGCGCACAATCGGCACGCCAATAATGTCAATCGGCATATGCAGGTCCTGCACACACTTGCGAATAACGGCAAGCTGCTGGTAGTCCTTCTCACCAAAGCAGGCAACGTCGGGCTGTACCAGGTTAAACAGCAGAGTGACAACGGTAGACACGCCGTCAAAGTGCCCGGGCCGTGAGCCACCGCACAGGCCCTCTCCCACGTCAGGCACGTGAACGCACGTTTGCGAGGTTAGCCCATTGGGATAAAGCGTGCTTACCGAGGGTGAAAAGAGCACGTCGCATCCGGCTGCCCTAAGCTTTGCCTGGTCATCGGTGAAGGTGCGCGGGTAGCCGTCCAGGTCTTCGTTAGGCCCAAACTGCATGGGGTTCACAAACAGGCTGGCAACAACAACATCTGCGTGCTCACGCGCCTTGGCAACCAGCGCTAAATGCCCGGCATGAAGATTGCCCATGGTCGGCACGAGCGCGATTCGCTGGCCGTGCGTTCGGTAGTCGCGCAGCAGGCTGCGCAGGTCGTTGATCTCTCGCAATGTACGCATAGTCATGTGTCGTAAGGTTACGTCGCAAACGGGCAGGTTAGAAGCAGTGCTCGGGAGCAGGGAAGGCGCGCGTTTTGACCGCCTCGTGGAAGTCCTGAAAAGCGCCCTGAATATTGCCAGCATCTGCCATGAAATTTTTCACAAACCGCGGCGGGCGGCCATGGGTGACGCCGAGCACATCATGCATGACCAGAATTTGACCATCGGTATCGGGGCCTGCACCAATTCCGATGACCGGTACATCAAGCGCGTCGGTAATGGCCTTGCCCAGGCTTGCCGGTACGCACTCCAGTAATATAACCGAAGCGCCCGCCTCAACCAGCACTTTGGCATCTTGCAGGATACGCTCTGCCTGGGCGGTGTCTCGTCCTTGTACCTTGTAGCCACCTAGCTGATAAACCGCCTGTGGCGTTAAGCCCAAGTGGGCGCATACGGGCACGCCGCGGCGTGTTAGCTCACGGATCCCCTCGGCCATCCAGGCTTCGCCTTCTACCTTGACCAGTTCCGCACCGGCTCGCATGAGAGCTGCGCCGTCTTCCAGCATGCGCTGTGTAGAGGCGTTACTCATAAACGGCAGGTCAACCATCAACAGGCTATGGCCTTTGCCGCGTGCGGCACAGCGGGTGTGGTAGCAAATATCGTCGACTGTCACGGGGAGCGTGCTGGTATGCCCCTGGAGCACCATGCCGAGCGAGTCACCCACCAAAAGCACGTCGATACCGGCGTGGCTAGCCGCTTGGGCAAAGGAGGCATCGTAAGCGGTTAAGCAACTAAATGTTTCGCCAGCGCACTTGTAGGCCTGTAGCGTGCTTAGAGTCACGGGTTTCATGGCATGCTCTCACTCGTCGTGGCCGCTGCGGCATGGGCAGCCGACCGTTGTTAATATCACGCTGTTGCGATGTTCTTAAAAATGGTTTTTGAAAATAGTTCTTAAAAAACGGGTCTTGAAAAATGGGCCCTGAAAGACAAACCAGAACGTTGGTGTGTGGGCTGGAAAGCGATTGTTACCCGGTCCAGTGTTGTGTGTCGAGGCTAGGGTAGCAAGATAACCGCTTAGGCAGGACCATCTTCGACTAAACGCTGAATGCCTGGTTCGGGGATTTGATTTAGCCATTCGCTTACCGGCTGCTGGCGAAGCGTCAGCGTTGCATCCAGTTCCGCCAGGGGAGCGAGCACAAAGGCGCGCTCGTGCATACGCGGATGGGGAACGTTTAAACGCGGGTAGGCAATTATCTGCTGGTCAAAAAGCAGTAAATCCAGATCCAGTGTGCGTGGGCCCCAGTGGCGTAGCCGCTGGCGCCGGTGCTGTTGTTCCAGCGCCTGTAGTTGGTCAAGCAGCGCCAGCGGTGAAAGGCGCGTTGTCAGGGCGACTACTGCGTTGACAAAATCCGGCTGGTCCTGGGGGCCAACCGGGCGGCTCGCGTAAAGTGAGGAAGTGGCCGTCAACTGGCTCAAGGGCAGCAGGGCAAGTGCCGAAATCGCCTGGCGCACCTGCCTGATAGGATCATCGAGATTACTACCCAAGCCAATATACGTAAGCGATGTCGGGCTCATGCGTTGCTCACTTTTCCGATTTGCGCGTGGGTTTACGGCGCCGTTTGCGGCGGCGGTCGCCCTGGCTTGCCGGGTCGCCCCCAATTTTTTGTAGCAAGCGAAGCTGCTCATGCTCGTCGCCCTGCTGGAAGGCCGTCCACCAGTCGCCCAAGCCGCGCGGGATTTCGCCCGCCTGCTCACGCAGCAGTAGTAAGTCGTAAGCGGCACGAAACCGTGGGTGCTCGCGGGTTTGGAACGCACGCTTGCCACGTCGTAACGGCAGACGTGCCTGTAGCTCCCAAATATCGCGCATGGGCATGCCAAAGCGTTTAGGGATAGAGGTATGTTCCAATTGACGCGACACCACCTCCTGCGATGCCGTTTGCAGTGCCGGTATCGCGGGCATGCCTTCACTTTCAAGCTCGGCCTGGCGATTGGCAACCGGGGCCCATAAGAAGGCGGCCAGCAGGAAGGCAGGCGTCACCGGGCGACCTTCGGCAATGCGCTTATCGGTATTGGCCAAGGCGAATTCAATGAGCTTTTCCGCCCACGCCGCATCGGCCATGGCCTCTTCCGATTCGGGGAAGAGCATGCCAAACAGGCCGTAATGGCTAAGCAGGCGGAAGGTTGCCAACCCATAGCCTGACATAAACATCTTGAGCACTTCATCAAATAGCCGTGCAGGCGGAATTTGCAGCAACAGCGGCGCAAGGTCGTACATCGGCGCTTCGGTGTCAGGCTCAATAGTGAAGTCGAGCTTGGCCGCGAAGCGAACGGCGCGCAGCATACGCACCGGGTCTTCCCGGTAGCGGGTGGCCGGGTCGCCAATCAGGCGCAGCGTGCGCGATTCAATATCACGCGCACCGTTGGCAAAGTCGTGAAGGCTGAAGTCGGCAATGTTGTAATACAGCGCGTTAACGGTGAAGTCACGCCGTAAGGCATCTTCCTCAATGCTGCCCCATACATTGTCTCGCAGCAGCAAGCCGGCGTCCGACTGGTGAGCGATATTCTCGCCGTGTTCGTCTTGTGGCTTGCCACGGAACGTAGTGACTTCGATGACCTCGCGCCCAAAGCGGACATGGACAATACGAAAGCGTCGGCCAATCAAACGCGAATTGCGAAACAGGTCACGCACCTGCTCCGGCGTGGCGTTGGTGGCAACGTCAAAGTCCTTGGGCATTTTGCCAAGCAGCGCATCGCGAATACATCCGCCCACCAGGTAGGCGTCGAAGCCTGCACCGCTAAGGCGGTAAAGCACTTTTAGCGCAGCGTCGCTGATATGTTGGCGAGAAACAGGGTGCTCGGACCGAGGGATAATGCGTGGGCTGAGAGCGGTTCCACTCTCTTGGGGATCGAGCAGGGTTTTCAATTGCTCTCCCGGGCTATGTAAGAAACGGGTAAATCCTTTGAACATGCGGCGATATCGACTCGCAGGGTATCGAAAAAGTGACCGTGAAGTAAGCGGTAAGCCGATGAGTGTAGCCGACCCCTTTACGCTTGCAAAGCACCTCGGGCAGGTTTGCGAACGCCTTCCCCTTTAAACGCGGAAAGGGGAGGCTAAAAGAGCCTCCCCTATAAAGCATTTAATCAGCGTCCATGCTGCTGTTTTTCTTCATGATGGCACATCGCCCTGAATACGCACCGCAGTCGATAGGCAGTATCCGACCGCCTCGTATTCAAAACAATAATCCAACCGCGAACTTTTCTTCCCCGACGTATTATTGTTGGTTCCGGGGGTGTACACACTCACTGCTATTATTCTTGTTGGGGCGCAGATCATTTGGTGTACGTCGCGTCCATTTTGGGCACTTGCTACCTGTTGTTTTTATTAGCTGCGCTTATTGTGCTTAGCGCCAGCAAGTCATGAGATTGAAGCCTGTTGTTATTATTAGTGCTGTTATCTCTCCTGGCCTTGTTGTTTTTGTTATGGCTCAGGTTAGGGTGGTGTCATGTTGTTTTTGTTAGTGACCCACCGCTTGGCCCAGTTTATTTTTCTTACCCAGTAATATTGCACTCGTCGTGCCACTTGTTTAAATGTTTATTTATTTCATGTGCTTATGATTATTTTTTTATTTTGAGGAACTTCGGTGACAGATAAGTGTTACCGTTTTTGGTCCGATTTTTTACGGGCATTGTGTGGGTAGGTAACAATGATTGGGTAACGTAAATCGGTTATTTTTTATTTAAATCAGTATAGTAGACGATGGTCGTAAGCACTTGGTGTGAGGCGCTTGCGGGCAAGCCAGTCAGCGGCGTCAGTTGGGACGCCGAGCAGTTTTTTTACGCGGGATGCCAAGCCGTTGGCGCCGTTCCCACAGGTTTTTACGACTAATGCCCAGTTTTTGAGCCAGCTCGGTTTCGCTCATCAGGTCTTGATGCTCAAGCACAAAGTGCTGGAAATAGTCTTCCAAAGAGAGGTCATCCTCATCCTCCGCTGGCGTGCTCTCGTCGCTGGAGGAGGCCGCTGAACTCGCCTGTGAATGGGCACGAGGCGGTGCAGGTGCCAGTCCGAGATCATCCGGGTGAATCAGATGGCCTTCGGCTAAAATCACGCCTCGCTCCAGGGCATTTTCAAGTTCACGAACGTTACCTGGCCACGGGTAATCACGCAGGTCCTGGCGGGCGGCCCTTGAAAGCCGTAGACCGGGGCGTTCGTGACGCGTGCACGCTTTATCCAGCAAGATATCGGCAATCTGGAGCACGTCGTCTTCGCGTTCGCGCAGCGGGGGGAGCTCGATCTGCATCACGTTTAAGCGGTAGTAAAGGTCCAGGCGAAATTCACCACTTTTGGATAAGGCACGCAGGTCGCGGTGGGTCGCGGCAATTAGGCGGACATTAACGTGGCGGGTTTCCACAGAACCAATCTTGCGGATTTCTCCCTCCTGTAACACACGCAGCAGGCGTGCCTGGGCATCAAGGGGCAGCTCACCAATCTCATCAAGAAACAGCGTGCCCTGGTCGGCGGCCTCCACCAGGCCGGTACGTGATGCGCTGGCGCCGGTAAACGCGCCTTTCTCATGGCCGAATAGTTCAGACTCAATCAGCGTTTCGGGAATAGCGGCACAGTTAACGCTGATTAGCGGGGCGCTAGCGCGCTTGCTTTGTTGGTGAATAGCCCGCGCAACCAGCTCTTTACCGGTACCTGATTCTCCTAAAATCAGCACGGTCACATCGGCCGGGGCGGTTTTGCGGATACGCGTATAGACCTGCTGCATGGCCGCGCACTCGCCAATCATCATCTGCTGGCTGCCACCATCATCAGTAATCGCAGGGGGTTCACCATGCTGCATCGACTGCTGATGCAATATACGCTCAACGGTCTCCAGCATTTCAGTATGGTCAAACGGCTTGGCGATATAATCGACGGCACCTTGTTTTAAGGCATCTACCGCTGAGCGCATGCTGGCATAGCTGGTCATGATCAGCACCGGTGCGGGAGCAGCAGCGCCAATCAACGTGGTGCCAGGCTCGCCCGGCAGACGCAGGTCACTGATGATGAGGTCGAACTCAGGAAGCGTTAGTTGGTTGGCCTCTTCAACGCTGCCTGCTTCGCTGACGGTGTAGTCATGACGCTCAAGCAGGCGTTTTAGCGCACTGCGAATAATCGCTTCATCTTCAACAATCAGAATCCTGGGCATAGGGTCGCTGGCCATCCTGTTGGTAAAGCGGCAGCCAAAGCGTAATGGCCGTGCCGCGAGGCTCATTGGGCGGCGGCGAGGCCACGTCTATTCTGCCTTGGTGCTCATTGATAATTTGATACGCAAGCGACAGCCCAAGTCCTGTGCCTTCGCCTGCAGGTTTGGTCGTGGTGAATGGCTCAAACAAGTGGTCACGCACGCGAGGGTCAATTCCCTGGCCGTTATCCGTTACCCGCCACCAGGCACTGCCTGCCTGCTGCCCTGCGGTAATCACCACCTGGCCGCCGGGCATGCAAGCGTCCCTGGCGTTGCTAAGCAGGTTGACCATCACCTGGGTTAAACGCTGAGCATCCCCGCGTACCACAAGACCATCAGGGCATGCATTGGTCAACGTTACATCCTCACCCGAACGCGCCAGGTGGATCAAGTTTAATGCGTCTTCGCTTAGCGTGTTAAGCGCCGCAGGAGACGCGGGCGGCGGGCCCGCCTGGCGCCCGCCATGCGCAAAGCCGACCAGCGAGTTCACAATGGTCGTTACGCGCCGGGTTAGCTGCTGGATCTGATCCGCAGTCTCCAGCAGAGCAGGGTCGTTGGTATCGTAGCGTAAATTTTGCGCCAGTGACGAAATCCCGGTAATCGGGTTGCCAATCTCGTGGGCAACGCCGGCTGCCAACTGGCCAATAGAAGCCAGGCGGGCAGCATGGACTAACTCATCTTCCAGCCATTTCATCTCGGTGTGGTCTTCGACCAACACCACGCTGCCGCCTCGGCTGTCGTGGCCGCTAAGCTCGGCTTTATGCAGGGTAAGAAAGTAATCCTTGCCGTGCAGCGACACCGCCTGCTTATACAGCGGTGTGTGGGTAGCTAGCAAGACGTTGCCCAATAGCTCAGGCCACGGCGCAGGTAAATTATCGCAGCGCGCGCCAATCACGCTTTCGCCGCTGATGCCAGAAAGCTGGGAAAGCGCCTCGTTCCACATCAAAAGCTCTTTGTCATCGCCAAATACGCACAGGCCAACAGGAAGATAAGCCAGCGTTTGGCGGTGGTGGCGGCGCAGTCCGTCAAGCTCTCGGGCAAGCCCGGTCAGGCGTGAACGGTAGGCTTCCAGGCGGCTCTCCACAAAGTGGATATCGTCCGTTACCGGGGCGTCGTCATGGCGGTAGGGCAGGTAGCGGTCGACAATGTCACGTGCGACCGAAGGCCCCATTAAGCCTGACAGGTTGGCCTGAATACGGTCACGCAGGCGGCGCAGTGCGTAAGGGCGGCGTTCTTGTGGCGTAAACTTGAGCGCTTTTAATGCTCTGGATACTTCTCGCTGGGCGGCTTCATCGCCGATCGCTTGCGCCAGGTGCGTAGAAAAGTCAGCAGCGGTGGCTGCCTCCAGCGGTAGCCGCTTGGAGCGGATAACGGCATCGACGGAGCACGCCTCGGCGGCTGATTTTTCGCCCTCTGAAATACGTGTAAACAGCGAAATAACCATCAAGAGAACAATGTTGGTCGCCAGTGATACCAGCGTTACCGTGTACCAGGGCGGCGCACTGTCGCTCATCAGGTGAGTAAAGGGCAGTGCGGGGGTCGGGAACGTGAAGATAAGCGGTAGCCAAAGCCCCCAAAGCCATAGGATGACACCTGCGATAAGGCCAACAACCATGCCTTTGCGGTTTGCGCCTGGCCAGTAAAGCAGTGCCAGCATGCCGGGCAAGCACTGCGCCATACCCACAAAAGAGGCCATGCCCAGGCTCACGAGGTCGTGATGGCGCCCAACCCCCTCATAAAATAGCCAGCCGCTAACAATCACGCCGACCACCAAGGCTCGGCGTAGCCAGAGTAGCCAGCCATAAAGGTCACTACGCGCTTCGGGCGGCCTGGCCACCAGCACAATATGGTTGAGCACCATGCCGGATAGCGCCAGGGCGATCATGATCATCGTACCGGTGACCGCAGCTAGCCCGGCCAGAAAAGCCAGCGCTTTAACCCACCAGTGTTCGCTGATCATATACACCGCGTAGGCAGTGATCGGAAGCTCGTTATTGACCGATTGAGCGGCCCACCAGATAAGCGGTATCGGCAAGGCCATCAATAACAGGTAAAGCGGTAATGTCCAGCTGGCCTGAAGCAGGGTGTGGCGTGACAGGTTTTCGGCAAAGGTAATATGAAATAGATGGGGCATCATGAACGCGGCTGCAAAAAACAGCAGTAACAGCGTGCGCCATTGAGCGTCATCCAACTGATAGGTTGCCTGCTGGGCTTGTAGGCCTGGCCCCTCAAGCCAGCGTTGTAAATCATTGGGTCCATCAAACACAAGCCATAAGGCCACCGCTCCCAGGCACAGCATGGCGAGTAGTTTGATCAGAGACTCAAGCGCCAACATGCTGATTAGCGGGTCCTGGCGCGTATGGCTATGTCGGGCTCCGAACATCACGGCGAGTACCGCAATCAGCCCACAAAATAGCAGGGCGACCGCGGAACTATAGGCACTGCCGGTGAGCCATTGAATAGCGCTGCTCAAGGTTTGAACTTGAATGCCTAACAGTGGCAGCACGGCCAAAAGACTGATTAACGTGACCAGTGAGCCTGCCCAGCGCGAACGAAACCGGAACGCAAACAGATCCGCGAGTGAGGCGAGCTGATACGTGCGGGTAATCCGCTGGATAGGCACCAGCAGGACCGGGGCAAGTAGAAAGGTACCGGCCGCGCCCAGGTAGTAAGCCAGGTAGCCAAACCCTGCCTGGGCCGCAAGTTCAACGCTGCCATAAATTGCCCAAGCGCTGGCATAAACGCCGAGTGCGAGGGTGTAAACGATGGGGTGGCGGGTAACGTATGTTGGCAACCAGCCGCGCTCAACGGCGACGCCACAGCTAAACATCAGCCCCAGGAAGCCCAGGCCGAGCAGTAAAACGCCGGTTAACTCAACGCTCATCTAACTTCCTTTTTTGCTCAAGCCATAGCGTGAGCGCAATCAACACGCCCCAGATAGCGAACGGGCGGTACCAGGCCGTGCTCGGATTGCTCCAGCCGTCCATTAATAACGGAGAGAGTAAATAACCGCCAAACACCAAAAACAGCATGATGCGATAGACATACATGGAGAACTCCTTACGGCGAGCGGCGGTGTTCGGTGGGGGAAAGGCGCTCAATCGCCCAGTTTGCCACTGCCCAGTGTAGCTGGCTGGCAGGAGGTTCTGTGGCCAGAGTGTCCGGTGGTGCTTGATCAAGCGCTTGAAGCGCCTGAAAAAGCTGGCGCCGCCTGCCGTCCTCGTCCTCGGCAAGCGCCGGGGCCAGGTTCTGTTTTGAAAGCTTTTGGCCGTCTGGGGTGACGACCAGTGGCAAATGTAAATAGCGCGGTTCTGGAAGCTTCAAAGCGCTTTGAAGCTGACGCTGCCAAGGGGTGTTGTCGAGTAAATCGAGCCCACGAACCACGTCGGTAATACCCTGCTCGGCATCGTCAACGACGACCGCCAACTGATAAGCCCAAAGACCATCCTTGCGCTTAAGTACCACGTCACCCAGCGCTACTGGGTCAAACTGCTGCGCGCCAAACAGACGGTCCTGCCAGACAATCGGGCGCTTGGCCAGGTCACTGCGTAACCGCCAGGCAACCGGCTTATCCGGCTCCCTTAATCCGTCACGGCACCAGCCTGGATAAATAGCATGCGATTGCCACTGTTTGCGTGAGCAGCTACAAGGATACGCCAAGCGCTGATCAATGAGTTGATCCAGCGCTTGTTGATAAGCGTCATGGCGGTTGTGCTGCCAGCATAGCGTTTCATCCCACTGTAAGCCAAAGCGTTCCAACTGGCGCAAAATGGTGGCGTCTGCCCCTTGGGGGCAGCGCGGTGGGTCGATATCTTCAATACGCACCAGCCAGCGCCCGCCAGCGGCACGGGCATCCAGATAACTGCCGAGCGCTGCAACAAGCGAACCAAAATGCAAAGGCCCTGAAGGAGTGGGGGCAAAGCGCCCCCGGTAGCTGATAGAAGACATCATGCAAACCTTTACCCAAAACAAAAGCGGGCACCCAAAGGTGCCCGCTTCAGCGTTAGCGTACCAAGGGTTTAAATAACCGGCTTAGCCGCCAAGCTGTTTTTCTTTAAGTTCCGCCAGGGTTTTGCAATCAACGCAAAGGGTGGCGGTAGGACGGGCTTCCAAACGACGAATACCGATTTCAACGCCGCATGCTTCGCAGAAACCATAATCGTCGTCGTCGATATTTTCGATGGTTTCATTGATTTTCTTGAGCAGCTTGCGCTCGCGGTCGCGAGTGCGCAGTTCAAGGCTAAAGCCCTCTTCCTGCGTTGCCCGGTCGGCGGGGTCGGCGTAGTTGTTGGCGTCTTCCTGAAGGTGGCGCACGGTGCGGTCCACCTCTTCCATGAGGTCTTGCTTCCAGTCCAACAGCAGCTGACGAAAATGCGCCAACTGCTTATCGTTCATGTACTCTTCACCCGGTGCCGACTCATACGGAGTGAAGGACTTGGCCGCTTCCGGTTTTTTTTCCGCTACTGGCATGGGATTGCCCCTTACGTATATGACTGCTGATCGATCATGAGCGTATGCCACGATCTCACGCCAAAGGGATGCTTGTTTAGCTGAAAAACTCCCGCTTTGCAAGCATAATGGTGCGTTTGCGACTATGGTCCTACTGCTTGTAAGACCCCTGTCATGCTTTAACTTTGCTAGATGAAGGAGCCGTTATGGCCTGGAGCCCACGAATCAGCCACGTGGCACCTTTTCGCGTGATGCATCTATTGGAAATGGCCCAGGCGCGGGAGGCGGCGGGGCATGACGTGATTCATCTGGAGGTCGGCGAACCAGACTTTGCCACGCCTGAGTCGGTCATTGCGGCAGGTCAACAGGCCTTATCACGTGGCCAGACGCGTTACACTCCCGCCGCCGGGCTGCCTGCGCTACGTGAGGCCATTGCCAGGCACTACGCTGAACACTTTAATGCTGACGTGGACCCTGCCCGAATTCTGGTTACGCCGGGTGCATCCGGCGCGCTGCTGCTGGCAAGCCAACTGCTTGTAGAGAGCGGTGACCGGGTGCTGATGGCGGACCCCAATTATCCATGCAACCGCCACTTTATGGCGTTGGCAGGCGCTGAAGTTGACGCGGTTTCCGTGGGGCGTGAGAGCGGCTGGCAGTTGGATGCCGGTTTGGTCGAGCGGCACTGGCGTGATGAAACCCGGCTGGCCATGCTGGCTTCGCCCTCCAACCCTACCGGGCACACCTTGAGTGCTGAGCAGCTGTCTCAAGTGCTGGACGCTGTGGCCACGCGCTCGGGCGAAGTGATCGTTGACGAGATCTATCAAGGACTCAACTACGACGATGTTCCGCTGTCTGCGACATCACTTTCCAGCGAAGCGTTTGTGGTTAACAGCTTCTCAAAATATTTCGGTATGACCGGCTGGCGCCTGGGCTGGTTGGTCGCGCCGTCGCGTGCGGTTGAGCCTTTAACCCGGCTTGCCCAGAACGTCTTTCTGGCGGCTTCTACCCCGTCTCAGCATGCAGCGCTTGCCGCTTTCACTCCCGAGTGCCGGGCGATTCTGGAGCAGCGTCGTGAAATTCTCGCTGAGCGCCGTCAGGTATTGCTTGATGGGCTGGCGACGCTTGGCCTGGCGCCCGACTTACCGCCTCAAGGCGCGTTTTATGTCTGGCTGGATATCTCGCGCTATAGCCGCGATAGCCAGGCCTTTTGTGAACGGCTGCTGGAAGAGGAAAACGTAGCCATTACCCCCGGTATTGATTTTGCCGTGCGCGGTGGCGAGCACCATGTGCGGATTGCGTTTACCAATGATGTTGCTCGGCTTGAGGAGGCGGTGGCGCGGATCACCCGCTTCGTGGGGCGGCTATGACACGGGCCTCTTCGCTGCCTTCTCCATTGGGTTATCCGTCACTGGTTCCCGGTACGCTGCTGCGCCGCTATAAGCGTTTTTTTGCTGACGTGCGCTTGGACGATGGCCGAGAAGTGGTAGCGCACTGCCCCAATACCGGGTCGATGAAAGCCGTCAATGTGCCCGGCTGCCGAGTGTGGCTGTCACCCAGTGATAACCCCAAGCGCAAGCTTTTATGGACATGGGAGTTCATTGAGCTGCCCCAGCCCGATGGTCGCGTGTCGTTGGTATCGGTTCATACGGGGCGAACCAACCGGATTGTCGAGGCGGCGCTCAGTGCTAACCAACTGGAGGCGCTTACCGGTTATGCCTGCCAGCGTCGTGAGGTAAAGGTCGGGGAGTCGCGGCTTGATTTTCTTCTTGAGGACCCGGTGAAAGGGCGCGCGTACATTGAGGTCAAACAGGTAACCCTCAAAGAGCAGGATGGATACGGTTATTTCCCCGACTCGGTAAGCGTGCGCGGGCTTAAACACCTGCAGGCGTTAAGTGCATTGGCCTTGCAGGGGGAGCGGGCCGTGCTGCTGTTTTGCATTGCCCACGAAGGTATTAACGATGTTGCACCCGCTGCACATATCGACGCCACCTATGCGGCAGGGCTTGAGGCGGCGGTTGCCAGCGGTGTTGAAGTGCTCGCGTATGGTACGAGCACTCAGTGGAAGGAGGGTGTTCCGGTCAGCGTAACGCTTGCGCGCACGCTGCCGGTTCGCTTAACGGCGACGTACGCGAAAGATGGCGATCTCGCCGAAGAGGTTGGGCCACCACTTTGAGGTCCAGTGCCCGCGGCGCTCGCCCACACCCACGGCACGATCCACGATGACCAGGCCCTTTTCACGGCACAGCTGCTCGAAGTCGTTAAAGGTCGACAAGTGAATGTTGGGCGTGTCGTACCAGGCGTGAGGCAGCGACTTGGAGACCGGCATGTAGCCGCGTAGACCCAGGTAGACGCGGTGACGCCAGTAGGCAAAGTTGGGGAAGGTGATAATGCCTTCGTCAGCGACGCGCAGCATTTCATCAAGCATTTTGTCGGGGCGGCGCAGTGCCTGGAGTGCTTGGGTCATGATGACCAGGTCGTAGCTGTGATCGCAAAAGCTGGCCAGTCCGTCGTCCAGGTTGTGCTCTATCACGCTGACACCGCGTGCCACGCAGCTGGTAATGCCGTCTGGGTCGATCTCCAGACCATAGCCAGTGACGCTCTTGTCGCGGGCCAGGCTCTCCAGAAGTTCGCCATCGCCGCAGGCGAGATCCAGTACGTGAGCGCCTTTAGGCACCCAGTCGTAAATCAGTTCAAGGTCGGCGCGCATCAACGGGTCTCCTCCAGGCCTAGCTCACGAGCAGTACGGTTCATAAAGGCGCTGAACAGCGCTTCATAACGCGGCTCTGGTAGCAGGAACGCATCGTGCCCATGGGGCGACGCAATATTGGCGTAGCTAACCGACTTGCCCGCTCGGATAAGGGCATCGACCAGCTCACGGGAACGGGCGGGCGGGAAGCGCCAATCGGTAGTGAAACTGACAATCAAGAAAGGGCACTGTGCAGGGGCAAGCGCTTTGGCCAGGTCACCGCCGCAGGTGGCGGCCGGGTCGAAATAGTCCAGCGCCTTGGTCATCAGAAGATAGGTATTGGCATCAAAGGCGGTGGAGAATGCATCGCCCTGGTAGCGCAGGTAGGATTCGACCTGGAACTCAACATCGAAGCCGAAGTTAAGGTCGTCGCTTCTAAGGTCGCGCCCGAACTTGCTGCCCATGGCGTCTTCTGACAAGTAGGTGATATGTCCCACCATGCGTGCCAGTTTCAACCCGCGCTTGGGTACGGTGTCATGCTCGGCGTACCAGCCGCCGAAGAACTCGGTGTCTGAGCGAATGGCCTGACGGGCTACTTCGTTAAACGCAATGTTCTGCGCTGAAAGCCGGGGCGTTGCGGCAATCACCACGGCATTTGCCACTCGCTCAGGGTAGGTTATTGTCCACTGCAGTACCTGCATGCCACCGAGGCTTCCGCCCACGGCGGCCGCCCAGCGCTCAATCCCCAGATGGTCGGCCAGGCGTGCCTGGCTTGCGACCCAGTCGCTGACCGTGACCATGGGGAAATCTGGCCCCCACTGGCGACCGGTTTCAGGGTTGTGGCTAACCGGGCCGGTGCTGCCGTGACAGCCGCCCAGGTTATTCAGGGAAACGACAAAGAAGCGATTGGTGTCGATCGATTTACCTGGCCCAATGTGCGCATCCCACCAGCCGGGCTTGCGGTCATCCAGACTGTGGTAGCCCGCCGCGTGGTGGTGGCCGGAAAGCGCATGGCAAATCAACACCGCATTGCTGCGTTCGGCGTTTAAGGTGCCGTAGGTCTCATAGATCAGCTCATATTCCGGAAGTACTTTTCCACAGGCGAGGGCAAGTGGCGTGTCGAACTGCGCAATATGAGGCGTGACAAGACCAACGGCGTCCGTTGGTCGGTCAGCAAAGGCAAGCGTGTCTGAGTCGGGCATCGAAAGCGTTAGTCCTGCAAAAGGGTTCTTCTGAATAAAGCCGGGGGGAAGCGGGGCTAAAGCCTTAAAGCCCTACCAGGGCCCCTGAAATGCCGGCAGCACGGATCAGAGAGCCAACCACCAGCCCATCAAGAAGATTAATGGCAATAAAGACCACAATGGGGGACAGGTCGATCATTCCCAGCGGTGGAATCACCCGGCGTACCGGCGCCATGATGGGCTCAACCACCTGCATGACCAGCAGTGCGCCCGGGTGGCTGGCATTCGGAGCCACCCAGCTTAAAATGATCATCACAATCAGAGCGAAAAAGTAGATCTTTAATATCGCATTGGCAATCGCCGCCACCCCGGCAATCAGTAGCCCGGCAATGGGCGGGATACCAATGCCGATCACCATGAAGATAGCCACCATGCTCACTACTTTTAGCACAAAGCCTGCGGCGAGCGTGGCAAGGTCGAAACGGCCCGCCACAGGGCCCAAAAAGCTCTGAAAAGGCCTTACGACAGGCTGGGTGATCTTAACCACCGACTGACTTAGCGGGTTATAGTAGTCCGCCCGCGATGCCTGCAATAAGAATCGCAGCATCAGTAAAAATAAATAGATATTGATCAGCGAGTTAACTAGCGTTAACCCGGCGCTACCCAATTGACTGCCCATTGCTGGTGTCTCCGTTACGTTAGATGATTCAGTGGCTGCTTAATTCACGGGCCATTTCCTGGGCGCGCTTGGCACAGGCCTCCATGGCATCGGCAATGGTAGTGCGCAACTGCGCCTCTTCCAGATGATGAATCGCGCGCTCAGTGGTGCCGCCTGGCGACATCACGTTTTGCTTGAGCGTGGCAGGGTCTTTGTCACTCTTCTGCGCCATGGTAGCGGCGCCCAGCGCCGTTTGGATGGCCAGGCGGCGCGCCGTTTCAGCCGGTAATCCAAGCGTTACGGCAGCCTCTTCCATGGCTTCAAGCATTAAAAAGAAATAGGCCGGGGCGCTACCAGAAACCGCCGTTACCGCGTCCAAAAGCGGCTCTTCTTCCACCCACTCAACAATGCCGACAGCTTCCATTAGCTGAGTGGCGATATCGCGCTGGGCATCGCTCACGGCTGAATTGGCGAACAGGCCGCTGGCGCCGTATCCCACCAGCGAAGGTGTGTTGGGCATGCAGCGGACCAGGGCGTTATTGCCCCCTAGCCACTGGTCGATGGTCGCGGCGTCCAGACCTGCTGCAATGGAGATCACCAGCGGGCGCTGTTGCTGAATAGTCTCCCGCAGCTTTTCACATACCACCCGCATGATTTGCGGCTTAACGGCCAGCACCACCACGTCAGCGTGACTGACGGCAACGTTGTTGTCGGTGTGAATATTAATACCCAGGCGCTCTTTTACCGGCGCAAGCTCGCTGCTGCTGGGCGCGGTGGCGGTAAGGTCCGTGGGTGCAACACCGCTGTCGATAAGGCCGCCGATAATAGCGGTCGCCATATTGCCTGCGCCGATGAAAGTGATCTTATTTGTCATGTGCGTGTCCTGTGTTATGAATTGACTGCGCCGCGCGCACCGAAAATAGCGGTGCCTAAACGTACCAGTGTGGCACCTTCCATGACGGCGGCTTCAAGGTCATCACTCATGCCCATTGAAAGCGTATCTAATGGGGCCTGAGGCAGCGTTGTCTGTAGTTCTGTCAGCAGGTGCCTTAGTTCGGCTAACGGCTTGCGCTGTGCCTCTAGTGTGTCCGCTGGCGCGGGAATTGCCATTAAACCGCGCAGCCGTAAACGGGGTAGCTGGGCTACCTCATGGGCCAGCGCCCTAACGTCTTCAGGCATCACCCCCGATTTAGACGCCTCACGGCTAATATTAACCTGTAAACATATATTTAACGGCGCTAAATGACCTGGGCGCTGCTCGCTGAGTCGGTTGGCAACTTTTAAACGGTCAACGCTATGCATCCAGTCAAAGTGCTCTGCCACTGCGCGGGTTTTATTCGACTGTAGCGGGCCAATGAAATGCCACACAATATCGTTTAGGTCAGCAAGCTCGGTCTGCTTGTCTAATGCTTCTTGCAGGTAGTTTTCGCCGAACGCCCGCTGACCAAGTGCATAAGCCTGGCGAATCAGAGGGGCTGGCTTGGTTTTACTCACCGCAAGCAGCGTTGCGTCATTTAAAGGACGCTTGACCTCTAAAAGCGCCTGATGCAGACGTTCTCGCGCTTGGGCGAGCGACTCAGGAAGCGCGATGTCCATCATACTCAAGCACCTTACCGCAGTTGGAAGTGAGAGGGATATTACCGAACTGCGAGCATCCTCGGCAAAGTAGAATGCGTATGAACGGCCTCTTTTCGCTAATAAATATCAGCAGCTTCCATCGCCTGACGCTTAGCGTGAGTAAATGCCCCCTAATACACGCAGGCCGCTGGCACCCGTGACCGAGGGTAAGTTGCCAGGTAAATGGTGCAAACGCTGATGGGCAAGCCAGGCAAAGGCACCTGCTTCAATCCAGTCTTCTGGCCAGCCGTAAGCCGATGGCGAGGTAAACGTGGCGTTAGGTAGGTAATGGGCAAGGCGTGCCATTAAGTAGGCGTTGTGGGCGCCTCCGCCGCAGGTGATTAGGGTTGCGGGTTGGTTGTCGGGCAATAAGTACTTAATGCCTTCGGCCACGCTGATCGCTGTTAGCTCGGCAAGTGTGGCCTGCACATCTTCGGGTGATTCCGTGCCGGTAAGGTGCTGCTTGAGCCACGTTAAGTGAAACAGTTCGCGCCCGGTGCTGCGCGGCGGCGGTTGGCGAAAGTAGGGTTCGTTGAGGCAGCGCGCCAAGAGAGCACTATCTACCTGGCCGCTTTTAGCCCAGCTGCCGTTTTGATCAAACCGGCCGGGATAATGTTTTGCAAACCAGGCGTCCAGTAATACATTAGCTGGGCCGGTATCAAACCCTAATACCGGCTGTTCAGCATGGCGCGGTAGCCAGGTAACGTTGGCAATCCCGCCCAGGTTGAGGATGAGTTGTTCTATCGTTTGTCTTCCGAATAGCGCCTGATGAAAGGCGGGCGCAAGTGGGGCCGCCTGGCCGCCTGCCGCCAAGTCGCGGCGGCGAAAGTCGGCGACGACCGTGCATCCTGTCAGTTCCGCCAATAGGCTTGGGTTATCCAGCTGCAGCGTGTAGGCGGGGCCGCCACTATGCCCATCGGGAGCGTGCTCGATAGTTTGGCCATGGCTGCCGATTGCACTGATCTGGCTGGGTGAAAGACCTTGCTGGGCCAAAAGGGTATTAATAGCCTGCGCCTGAAGATGGCAAAAGGCATTTTCGGCCAAGGCCAACTGGGCGAAATTTACCTGCTCTGTGTTACATAGTGTTAATAGTGCGCTGTGTAATGCCTCCGGCATGGGCTCGGCATGGGTTGCCACTAACCGAGGAGGGGCGCTGTGAGTGATTGCAACAAGCGCTGCATCAATGCCGTCAAGGCTGGTGCCTGACATTAAACCCATATAATAAAGCGCGGGAGCAGTGGGGAGCGTTTTCATAAAGCAGTATCCAAGGCGGTGCGAAGGCTCAACCAGGCCGGACAGGCATGGTAACATCGTCGGTTATTGTTCATCTGTATGCCCAACGGGGCAACGTTTAGAGTGGAGAGAGGCAATGAGTGAGGTGGATCAGACGTTAGCGCTGTTGGCGCGGGGTACGCATGAAATCCTCGTAGAGGACGAGCTTAAAAAGAAGCTGGCCTCCGGGCGCAAGCTGCGTATCAAAGCTGGTTTTGACCCCACCGCCCCTGACCTGCATTTGGGTCACAGCGTGCTTCTGACCAAAATGCGTCAATTCCAGGACCTGGGGCATACCGTTATTTTTCTGATCGGTGACTTCACTGGACGTATTGGTGACCCGACGGGTAAGAACATCACCCGCAAGCCACTGACCGAAGCCGATGTGAAAGCCAACGCGGAAACCTATAAAGAGCAGGTTTTCAAGATCCTTGATCCTGAAAAGACCGAGGTGCGCTTTAATGCGGAGTGGTTTGGCGAGCTGACCGCCGCCAAGATGATTGAGCTGGCCGCACAAAGCACCGTTGCGCGTATGCTTGAGCGGGATGATTTTGAAAAACGCTATAAAGCCAATCAGCCTATCGCCATTCATGAGTTTCTGTATCCGCTGGTCCAGGGCTATGACTCTGTGGCGCTGGAAGCGGATATCGAGTTGGGCGGCACCGACCAGAAGTTTAACCTGCTGATGGGGCGTGAAATTCAAAAGCACTTCGGTCAGGAGCCTCAGGTCGTTATCACCATGCCGCTACTGGAAGGCTTGGACGGCGTGCAGAAGATGTCAAAGTCGCTCGGTAACTACGTGGGCGTTGATGAAGCACCGGGTTCCATGTTCAACAAGCTGGTTTCAATGCCCGATAGCTTAATGTGGCGCTACTTTGAGCTACTGTCGCTGAAATCCAACGAAGAGCTTGATGCGCTTAAGCAGAGTGTTGAGCAGGGTGCGAACCCACGTGACGTGAAAATGGAGCTGGCGCGTGAGTTGATTGCTCGCTACCACGGTGAAGAAGCCGCCGCTAATGCGCACAAGTCCGCAGGTAACCAACTGGCCGATGGCGAACTGCCTGACGATCTGCCAGAAATAGAAGTGGATTTTGAAGGCGCTGATCAAGCCCCCATTGCTGCCGTACTCAACCGTTCAGGCCTGACCAAAAACAGTGCCCAGGCGAAAGACATGCTTAAGAACGGGAGTATTAAAGTCGATGGCGACGTGGTTGCGCAGGACACCATGCTGGCAACGGGTAAGGCCTACGTTATACAGGCAGGCAAGAAACGTTACGGTCGTGTGACGCTTGTTTGAACTTTTTGAAACTATCTTCAAAAAGGCCTTGCCAAACCGGCAGCGAATCCGTAAAGTACGCATCCGCTGCCGGGGACGCCCAGCGTTACCAGCGGTGAAGAAGGTGAAAACCTTCGGTTTGTCAGGAAGTTAGCGAGGTTTAAGTCGCTTGCTTCACCCGCAGAAAACAGCGGTTGACAAACATCAGGAAATGCGTAGAATACGCCTTCCTCGCTGAGGCAAGCGGCTCCGTTCATCGAGTCGAGTGTTGGTAGCCTCAAGCGAAACAGCTCTTTAACAATTTGATCAGGTAATTCATGTGGGCGTTTGCCGATGAGGGTGACAAGTCACCAAATATCAAGGCG